>CAJMQZ010000032.1 GCA_905215595.1 uncultured bacterium | reverse complement strand
TGATGCTGGGCAACCTGATGAAGGAGTGCGGCGTTGTGGATCGTATCCAGAAGACTGCCGGTAATGAGCTGATGAACATTATCACCATCTTCCTGGCTCTGTCTGTTGGCTGCACCACCAGTGCAAACACCTTCCTGAATACCCGCACCCTGTTCATCATCGTGCTGGGTCTGATCGCTTTCTCCTTCGGCACCGCAGCCGGTGTGCTGTGCGGCAAGGTCATGTACAAGCTGACCGGCGGTCAGGTGAACCCCCTGATCGGTTCTGCCGGCGTTTCCGCCGTGCCTATGGCCGCTCGTGTTTCCCAGAAGGTCGGCCAGAGCGAGAACCCCTCCAACTTCCTGCTGATGCACGCCATGGGCCCCAACGTGGCCGGCGTTATCGGTTCTGCCGTTGCTGCTGGTATCCTGATCAACATCTTCGGCTAAGCAAAACCTGAAGCACCATCTCAAGAGCCATCGCACAGCCTTGTGCGGTGGCTCTTTTTGCAATAAGGATGATAGCAACTTTTTCCTGTTTGTGTTTGGCTTCTGCTTGTGCTATCATAGAGAAAACAGGGCACAATATGCCCCCAAAACAGGAGGGAGCCGTTATGGAAAAAATCACGCTTGAGGTCGCAGGCATTCCGGTTGTCCTGTACGGCAAGCGCAGCCGTAAGGTCTATCTCTATGTCCACGGCAAAAACGGCAGCGCAGCCGAGGCGGCCCGCTTTGCTCGTACAGCCTGCCCGGCAGGCTGGCAGGTGCTGGCTGTTGATCTGCCGGAGCACGGCACCCGGAAAAACAGCCCGGAAAAGCTGGTGCCGTGGGTGGTCACCCGGGAACTGCAAACGGTCTATGCCCGGATGCAGCCGGTATGGAAGCATATCCGGGTGTATGGGGTCAGCATCGGTGCGTGGTTTGCCATGCAGGCGTTGCAGACGCAAACGCCGGAAAAGGCACTGCTTGTCTCCCCGGTGGTGGATATGGAAAAGCTGATCCTTGACCTGATGCAGCAGGCAGGGGTAACGGAGGAGCAGCTGCGCGCGGCAGGGGAGATCCCCACCGCCATGGGCGAGGCCCTTTCGTGGCCGTATCTGTGCTGGGTAAGGGAGCACCCCTTGCACTGGAAAGTACCCACACAGGTGCTCTATGCCGATACGGACCCCCTTACCGGGCACACCGCTATGGAGCGGTTCCGGCAGCAGACCGGGGCGCACCTGACCATTCTGGAGGGCGGAGAACACTGGTTCCACACCGAGACCCAGCTGGCTGCCCTGCAAAGCTGGGAGGAACACAATTGCTGAACCTTACCGAACAGAAAGCCACGCTGGCAGAGCTGGAATTGCTGGTAGCGGTGCGCTGCCGGGTGCTGCGGGCAGCCAATCAGCTGCCGGAAGATACTCCGCTACCGGAGGTGGAGAGCCAGACACGGACCTATTACCAGAAGGCCTTTGCCGAGAACACCCACACGGCGTATCTTCTTTGGGACGGTGAAACGCTGGCAGGCACCGGCGCCGTGAGCTATTTTCAGGTCATGCCCACCGTCCATAACCCCACCGGTCGGAAAGCCTACCTTATGAATCTGTACACCGCACCGCAGTACCGGCGGCAGGGCATTGCGACCCGCATCCTGACCCGGTTGGTGGAGGATGCGCACCGGCGCGGGGTGACGGCCATCTCGCTGGAAGCGACCGCAATGGGCAGACCGCTGTATGAAAAGTTCGGCTTTGTACCCATGGAACATGAAATGGAACTGCCGGAATAAAGCAAAACGCCGCTGACGGCTTTGTGTATCGTCAGCGGCGCTTTGCTTATTGAAAACAGGATTGTGAATGGCAGGTTCAGGCTTTTGCTTCGCTGTTGTGCTCAGCCTTCTTGTAGGCCGAGAAGGAGTGGAACACGATGTTCAAGCCCAGCACGATCAGCAGCACGGCAAGGATCAGCTGCAGGCCGTTTGCAATGAACACTGCGCCCCAAGTGGTCTCACCGGCAGGGATGGTAACAGAAGCGGCGGTGCTGATGGCCTTGACCATAGCGATCAGGCGCTGCACCAGTGCGGTAAAGGTGACACACAGCATGATGATCAGCGGGGGGAACAGCATCTTGTTGCTGCGGCCGGTCACCTTCAGGAACACGCACAGAGTAGCCAGCACCAGTGCGCTCAGCAGCTGGTTGGCAGAACCGAACAGCGGCCAGATGTTGGCGTAGCCGATCTTGGTCAGGATAAAGCCGAACACCAGCGTGATGAAGGTGGAGAAGTACACATTGCAGAACAGCTTGCGCCAGCCCTCAGCGTGCTCCATGTCGTCCACGCTGAACAGCTCCTGAAAGCTCATGCGGCCAATGCGGGCCACGGCATCCAGGCTGGTCAGAGCCAGTGCGGAAACACACATGGTCATGAACACGGTAGCAGCGTAAGCGGGCACGCCGAACATCTCAAAGAAACCGGCAACGCCGCGGCTGAAGATCTGGAACGGGGTACCGGCGGCAGGGGTGCCGTCGGCAGCTGCGGCAGCACCGGCCACGCACAGAGCCAGAACAGCCAGCAGGCTTTCAAGGATCATGGCACCGTAGCCGACCTTCAGCATATCCTTCTCGTTCTCAACGGTCTTGGAGGAAGTACCGGAGGAAACAAGGCTGTGGAAGCCGGAAACTGCACCGCAAGCCACGGTGACGAACAGGATGGGGAACATGGTGCCCAGCTTTTCATTGGTAAAGCCGGTGAACACGGGCAGGTTCATGGTAGGGTGTGCAACCAGCAGGCCGACCACAGCGCCCACGATCATGGCCACGAACATAAAGGTGGTCATGTGGTCACGGGGCTGCTTCAGCAGCCACATGGGCAGGACAGCGGCAAAGAAGATGTACACAAAGGTGATGTAGCTCCATGCAGCCTTGCCCAGAATGATGGGGAAGTTTGCACCCACCACAAAGGACAGCACGATGAATACGATGCTGATCACATTCTCTTTCCAGCCGGTGAAGTGCAGGTTCTTCTGCAGCAGGCCAAAGACCACGGCGAACACCATGAACATGATGGAGACCATGCCGGCAGCACCGTTGGTCTGGGCAGCCTCCACCAGAGCACCGTCAGCACCGTAGGCATTGAAGGTGCCGGCCACCATGTCGGCAAAGGCGGCAATGACGATGCCGCAGAACAGCCAGCAGAACAGCAGGAACAGCTTGCGGCCGGTCTTGCCGATGTACTTTTCGATCAGCATGCCCATGCTCTTGCCGTCGTTCTTAACGGAAGCATACAGAGCGCCGAAGTCGGTGACAGCACCGAAGAAGATGCCGCCCAGCAGCACCCACAGCAGCACCGGCAGCCAGCCGAAAGCTGCGGCCTGAATGGCACCGGTAACAGGGCCTGCACCGGCAATGGAGCTGAACTGGTGGGCAAACACCGTCCAGCCGTTGGTGGGCACATAGTCCCGGCCATCCTCGTGGACGACAGCCGGAGTCTTGGCTGCGGGGTCGATGCCCCATTTGTTAGCCAGCCAGCGGCCGTAAAGCATATAAGCGCCAAACAGGCACACCGCTGCGATCAATACGATGACCAGCGTATTCATAGTTTTCTACCTCTTTCCTTTTTTCACTCCGCAACAGGTTTGGAACAATGGGCTGCCGTCCGGCAAAGCATTGCCCCGGAGCGTAAAAAACCTTCGTCCTCAGCACATGACCGGTCCTTCCGGTCACACTCCGAAGACGAAGGCTTCTGCTCCCGCCTGCCAGGGCAGGAGCAATACTCCGCGGTACCACTTCGCTTGCTGTGTTAAAACAGCCACTCTCCCACGCATGGTACACTGACCATGCTGCCCGATAACGTGGGCTGGACGGCACCGTGCTACTAAAGGGCACAAAACCCGGTTCACACAGGCTGCTCGCAGGCGAGGGTCCTCTGCTCCTGACTGCCGCTTTTTCACCCGAGAAGCGGCTCGCTGAAAGAGGGTGATGCAGAAGATCATGTCCTGTTCCTTGCATTTGCTGAATGATTGTGTACTACTTTATTCCGGTTTTCACCAATTGTCAATATTTCTGTAACAAGTTCAGAGGATGCGCCAATTCAAGCCATTTTCTGGGAATAATTTTTAGATGATTTTCTTTCATGTGTGAAGAGAATAAAACTGAATAGCACTTTAATTGAAAACCATTCACCCACAGGTCTTGACTTTCACACTTTGAAGTGCTAAAGTAATAAGGTACAGAATATCCCGCGCGGCAGCACCGCCTGTTTTGTCCGCTGCCGCCGCTGTTATAATAAGGAGAAAAAACAATGGCTGAAAAAAATTCCAGAAGAAACGAGACGACGGATGCGCTCTTTGATGCCATCCTCAGTCTGGAGAGCCGGGAAGAGTGCTACGCCTTTTTTGAGGATCTGTGCACTGTAAAGGAGATCTCGGATATGGCACAGCGCTTACAGGCAGCAAAGCTGCTGCTGGACGGTGCCACCTATGAGCAGATCGTCAAGGCGGTGGAAATCAGCACCGCCACCATCAGCCGCATCAACCGCTGCATCCAGTACGGTTCCGGCGGCTACCGCGACACCATTGAGAAGGTGCGTGCGCAGGCTGAAAAGCAGCAGTAACAGCCGCACCCGCCGCAGCATAGGATAGGGCACACGACCGGAAAGGAAGGTTTTGCCCTATGATGATCGATACCCCCTGTGCCCGTTCTCAGTGCCCGGAGATGCCCAAGGTCAGTCTGGATCAGGCTGTTGTGGACCTGATGGAAAGCATTGCCTTGCAGGAAACGGCGCTCAGCCACATTTTGTGTGCCGAAAGCCGGAAGATGCAGAAAGCCATGGATCTGGACGGTCTGGATCTTTGCAAGCTGCTGGAAGTGAACGACTCCGCTACCAACATGGTGCACGCCGTCGCAAACCTTGAGCTGGTGCTCAAGGATAAGCTGGAGTTCGTCTCCAACAACCTTTACGTCCCGGGGGACAGCAGCTGCCCATCACCTGCACAGTAACGCTTTTGCAGGGAACGCGCTCTGCTGCAATTTGATCCGTGAAAATGCAATGCCGGGCAGCCCGCGGGCTGCCCGGCATTGTGCTGACCCGCTCTGCCGCAAGGGAGACTGCTGCACAAAATACGGTGCGGCAGCCTCCTTTTTTAGGAAAATTCTGCATAAGAGACAGAAAAATCTTTTGTTGGAATTGCTGATGTATCAAATCTGTGCTATACTATTGGATGTATCACCATGAAAGCGAGGAATATAACATTGCTGCATTATGATGCGATCCTATTTGATGTGGACGGGACGCTGATCGATTCAGCCCCCGGTATCATTCATACATTGCAAGAGGTTTTCTGCACCATGGGTGTGGACGTATCCGGCATCAATCTGCGCCGGTATCTGGGCCCGCCGCTGCGCAAAAGCTTCGGCGAGCACTTTACCGACCCAGCGCTGATCGAAAAAGCCACCGACCTTTACCGCACGAGCTACGCGGTGAAGGGCAGCCACGAGTGTGCCGTGTTCCCGGGTGTTCCGCAGATGCTGCAAACCTTGAAACAGGCCGGTTTTCTTCTGTGCACCGCTACCTCCAAGCCCACCAAGGTGGTCACCCCCATTCTGGAAGAGCAGGGGCTGGCACAGTATTTTGATTTTATCGGCGGTGCCTCTATGGACGAGAGCCGGGACACCAAGACCGAGGTCGTGCGTTATGTGCTCAGCCAGCCCGCCTTGCAGGGCAAGCGGGTGCTGATGGTGGGCGACCGCAACGACGATATGCGGGGCGCTGCCGACTGCGGTCTGGATGCTGCCGGTGTGCTGTACGGCTACGGCAGCCGGGAAGAGCTGGAACCCTTCCATCCGGTGCTGCTGGCCGAAAGCTGCGCCGACCTTACCGACCGGCTGCTGGCAGCCCGGGTATGACAGGAAGTTTCATTCCTTCGGAAGGAGAATGGATAGAATATGAGAAGCAATAACCAAAAGGAGAATCAGGCGCTGACCCCGATGCAGAAGCAGGCGGTGCTGGTGTGCATCGTGTGTGCGCTGGCGGCGCTGCTGACCATCGGGATCACTCTTACCATGCTCAAGCGGGGCAAGAACCCGGCGGAGCAGCCGGGAGATTCTTCCATTATTACCCCCGCGCCCGCTCCGGAAGGGGAGGAGGATATCTCCGACCACTACCAGATCAACGAGACTTCCAGCGCACTGCTCACCGGGACTGCTGATGCTGGTGACGCCTATCAGGAGCAGACCCTTTTTATCGGCGATTCCAACACAGTGCGTTTGTACGCCAACGGTCTGATCTCGCTGCAGCAGTTCTGTGCCAAAGAAGGCATTGGTACCAGTGCCGCCCTGAACGAAGGCATCGTTACTTTTAAGCGGGACGATAACCGCTACACCATCGCACAGGCAGTGGCAAAAATGAAACCCCGCCGGGTGGTCATCATGCTGGGCACCAACGATAACGGCATGAATACCGAGGACTTTATCAGCAACTACACCGCGCTGGTACAGGCCATTCAGGCCAGCTATCCCTATACTGATATCATCGTCAACACGGTGCCGCCGGTCCCGTCTAACCACTCCAACTACCCCAACATGGACCAGACCCGTATTGATGATTTCAACATGGCGCTGCTGACCATGTGCGAGCAACTGGGCGTCAAGTTCCTCAACTCTGCCGAGGTGCTCAAGGACGCCAACGGCTACGGCAATGTGGATTACTATCAGAGCGGGGACATCCACCTCAAGCCTGCAGGCCTGAAGGTGCTGCTGAAGTATCTGCGCACCCACGCCTATGAGACCGAGGATCGCCGCCCGGATACCAATAATATCCCCACCCGTGCCGAGTATACCGCCAACCCCAGCTCTGCGGTGGAAGCACCCAGCAGCTCGGAGGAAGTCTCCTCTTCGAATGTTGAGGAAAAAACGGAGTATCAGGCCGGTTACCGTGTGGATAAAACCGGCGGCGGCACCCTGACCTGCGGCAATGAGAGTGGCAAGTCCCTTACCGTCAAGGTGACCGGCGCCGCCCAGACTGTTACCGTGACCGCTGTGCCGGAGGACGGCTATGTGTTCGTCAAGTGGAGCGACGGCGTGACTAAGCGCACCCGCACTGATACCAATTTTGACCAGAACGTGGATGTGACTGCGGTGTTTGCGGCAGCTTCCATCCAGATCAGCAGCAGCGGCGAGGCTGTGCTGGGGGATGCCTACACCTTTAAAGCGACCCTCAAGGGCAAGTATCTGGATGCTTCCAGCATCCGCTGGTATGTCAACGGCACCGAGGTAACACAGGCTGCCGGTAAGACCACCGTAAAGGGCGAGGTAGACCCCTCCATGGTGGGCGGCAAATTCCGGGTGTATGCCACCGCCAGCTATAACGACTGCACCGTGACCAGCAACAAGCTGGAACTTTCGGTCAGTGGTGCACCGTCCAGCTCGTCCAGCAGTTCCAGTGCATCCTCTAAGGAGGATAAGCCTGCTTCTTCCAAGGAAGAAACGTCTGCCTCCTCTAAGGAGGACAAACCGGCCTCTTCCAAGGAGGAGAAGCCCGCTTCTTCCTCCTCGAACGGTACTTCCGAAAGCACCGGCAGCTCCTCCAAGGTGGAAAAGCCAGTCTCCTCTGCGGCCTCCTCTAAGGAAGAAAAGCCCGTCTCTTCTTCGCAGAGCAGTTCCTCCTCCAAGGTGGAAAAGCCTGCTTCTTCTAAGCAGGAGCACACGGCTTCCTCCAAGGAAGATGAACCGGCAACCTCTAAAGAGGAAAAGCCCGCGTCCTCCAAGACCGAGGCCAGCGCCAGCAAGGAAGCTGCCAACTAAGGGCACATTCCGCGCCCGCGCCGCATAGGCTGGCGTGAGAGGAAGGTGGAGCCCTTATGTACTGGGAAGCGATGCGCACACCCTCCCTGCCCGGGGAGAATGACGTGACCAACGGCAGCGTGGATTACTACGATACCGACTGGGAAAATGTGGATAACAGCGCACTGGAGGAAGAAATGCAGAAATGCGCTCTGACGCCCTGCGAGGGAAAGACACAGTGCCCGGACAACGCCCCGGCACAAACAGACCTGTCTGCGTATGAAATCGTTTCTGAATAACGAGAAGCCAGCTCTGCCGGGGGTGGGGCTGGCTTCTCCCTGTTGATACACCAAAGTGGGAAATGCTGAAAAGAAAGTGAGATACTATGGCAAAATATTATTGCATCCTGTTCGATGCAGACAATACGCTGCTCAACTTTGACGCAGCGGAAAACAAGGCGCTGGCCGAAACGCTGGTGAACTACGGCATCGAGCCGGACGCCGAGACCGTGCAGACCTACCGCACCATCAACGAGGAACTGTGGCGGCAGCTGGAAAAAGGCCAGATCCGCCGCGAGAAGCTGTTCAGCGAGCGGTTCAGCCGCTTTTTAAAGGCCATCGATGCCGCCGGTGACGGCGTGGAGATGAACCGCTTCTATCTGGAGCAGCTCTCCACCCACCCGGACTTGATGAGCGCCGAGGTTTTGGACGTGCTGCGGGAGCTTTCCGAGGTGGCAACGCTGGCTATCGTCAGTAACGGTGCCCAGATGGTGCAGACCCGCCGTCTGGCGGAAAGCGGCGTGATGAATTTTATGGAGGATGCGTTCATCTCCGAGAAAATGGGCTGCGAAAAGCCTAATGCCCGCATCTTTGATGCCGCCTTGCGCGCGCTGGGCGTGGAGAACCGGGAGCACGTTCTGATGGTGGGCGACAGTCTGGCCAGCGATATTCAGGGCGGCAGCAACGCCGGGCTGGATACCTGCTGGTATAACCCCAACCACGCCGAGAACCCCGGCAAGGTGATCCCTACCTACGAGATCGCCAGTCTGGAAGAGTTGTATCCGCTGGTGATGGAGCAGGAGGAGCTGGCCAACGTTGGCCTGAAGAACCGCCGCCACCAGTGCTGAAACATGAAAAAGAATGTATAACGGATAACGGATCAAAACTATGCTGATACATTTGAAAAAACTGGGTAAGACCTTTGGCGAAAAGGTGGTGCTGCACGATGTGACCGCCAGTGTCGAGCGAGAGGACCGCATCGGCATCGTGGGACAAAACGGTGCAGGCAAAACCACCCTGCTCAAGATCCTTACCGGCGAATATCAGGACTACGAGGGCGAGTTCAGCGTGACCCACGGAGTGACGCTGGGCTATCTGGAGCAGAACGCAAAGCTGGATGCCACACTGGATATCTATGGCGAGATGCGCGCCACCTTTGCCCCGGTGCTGGATGCCATGGCGCAGATGCAGATCTTGGAGCGCCGCATGGCTGCCCAGCCCGATAACGCCGACCTGCTGGCACAGCACGATGCTTTGCAGAATATTGTGGACGCCGCCGATGGCTACAACATGGACGTGAACATCAAAAAGGTGCTGTCCGGCATGGGATTTGCGCAGGATACATGGCAAAAGAACATTGCGGTGCTCTCCGGCGGCGAGCTGACGCGGTTGCGTCTGGCGAAGCTGCTGCTGGAAAAACCGGATGTCCTCATTCTGGACGAGCCTACCAACCATTTGGACTTTGCCACCATGGAATGGCTGGAAAACTATCTCAAGGGCTACTCCGGTGCGGTGCTGGTGGTCAGCCACGACCGCTATTTCCTCGATAATGTCTGTACAAAGATCTGGGAGGTGTCCTTCCAGACCATGACCACCTACAAGGGCAACTTCTCGGCCTATCTGCCCCAGAAGGAAGCCGCCGACGCCCTGCGCCAGAAGCAGCACGACGCCGACGTGGCGCTGGCGGAAAAATTACAGGACTACATCGACCGCAACCTCGTCCGCGCCTCTACCACTAAGATGGCCCAGAGCCGCCGCAGGCAGCTGGAAAAGCTGGAGATCACCGAGGCCCCTCAGGACGAGACCAACCAGCTCAAGTTCCGCTTCGAATACGACGTGGAGCCGTGGAATGAGCTGGTGCTGCTCAAGAATCTGACCATTCAGATCGGCGGCCGCACCCTGCTGGAGCCCTTCACCTATACGGTCTGCCGCGGCCAGCGGCTCATCATCGCCGGCCCCAACGGCGCAGGCAAATCCACCCTGATGCAGGTGCTGGACGGCAAGCGCCGCCCCTCCGGCGGCATGGTGCGGCTGGGCACCGGAGCACGTCCCAGCATCTTTGCCCAGCAGCAGAACCGTCTGGGACAGGGCAGGGTCATTGACGTCATCTGGAACAAGTACCCCCGCATGACCGAGCTGGAAGTGCGCAGCCACCTTGCAAAGCTGGGCTTCCGGGGCGATACGGTGTTCAAACCCTGCGAAGCATTGTCCGGCGGTGAGCTGGCGCGTCTGCGCTTTGCGGAGATCGTGCTGGAGCGCCCGAATCTGCTGTTTCTGGACGAGCCCACCAACCACTTGGACATCTACACCCGCGAAAATCTGACCGAGGCACTGATGGCGTACACCGGCACCCTGCTGCTGGTCACCCACGACCGTCACCTGATGAACAGTCTGGCCTGTCCCATCCTCTATCTTGAGGACGGCAAGGCGGTGCTTTACCCCAGCTACGATGCCCTGATGGGTCGCACCGCCCCGGTGCAGGCTGCTCAGAAGGCTGCCGAGCCTGCCAAGACCGGCTACGGCAAGGAGCAGCGCCGCCGCCGCGCCGAGCTGCGCGCCAAGATCAAGGCCTGCGAGGATGAGATGGAGGCCTGCGGTGCACGCGAGGTGGAGCTGGACAACGAAATCAACTCCCCGGAGGTTTACAACGACCCCGACCTGCTGCGCCAGAAAAGCGATGAGCTGAGCGACCTGCGCTTCCATCAGGAGGAGCTTTTTGCCGCATGGGAAGCCGCCATGGAAGAACAGGAAGCCTACGAGCAGACGCAGCAGCCCGAAGAATAAAGGAGCGTATCCTCTATGCCTAAAAATCACCGCAACTATCAAAAAACACGGAACATCGCCCTGTCCGGTCTGCTGTTTGCGCTGGCCATGGCGCTTTCCTTCATTGAGGGAACGCTGGTCATCCCGGGGCTTTTGCCGGGCATGAAGCTGGGGCTTGCCAACATCGTGGTCATGTACGCCTTGTTCTTCATGGGACCTCGGCAGGCACTGGTGCTGGATGTGCTCAAGGCGCTGTTCGTCTTTCTGGTGTCCGGTTTCACGGCGGGCTTCCTCTCGCTGTGCGGCGGGCTTTTGTCCCTTGCGGTGATGTGGGTGCTGTACTATCTTTTGCCGGTGCGCCCCACATGGTTCATCCTGTCGGTCTGCGGCGCACTGGCGCATAACGTGGGGCAGCTGCTGGGCGCGGGGGTCATCATCTCCTCGTCCTTGTCGCTGTACTATGCGCCGGTCATGCTGGTGTTGGGGCTTGTCATGGGCGCGCTTACCTCGGTCACGCTGCGGGCGCTGCTGCCCGCGCTGGGCAAGATGGGGTTCAACACCCATGAAAACCGCCCTGAATGACCGACCATTCCGGCAGGGCAGTTGCATTTTGGCCGGAAATCTGTATAATAAGGAAACAACTGTATTTTTATCAAAAAGACCCCAAAGGATAGAGCTGCCGCGGCATGGGAACTTGAGCGGCAGTCGGGAGGTGTTTGTATATGTCTGAAAAAGTTACCATCAAGGTCGAGCGGAAGGAGCTCCATCTGCCCACCATCGCACTGCGCGGGCTGGTGGTGTTCCCCAACAACCTTGTTCATTTTGAAGTCGGGCGGGAAAAGAGCATTGCCGCTGTGGAGTGGGCCATGGCCAACAACTCCAATGTATTTCTGGTTGCCCAAAAGGAGATGGAGACCAGCGAGCCCACCCAGCAGGATCTGTATACCTACGGCGTAGTAGCTGAGGTCAAGCAGGTGCTGCGCGTGTCGGACGAACTGGTCAAGGTGCTGGTAGAGGGCAAGTACCGCGCCAAGTTGAACGAGCTGGATACCACCGGCGATTTTCTGCTGTCTGCCGTGCGCTCCGCTCCGGTGCGCGCCGCAAAGCCTGAAGAAGCTGTGGAGACCGAGGCGCTGCTCCGCGCCCTCAAGACCGGCTTTGACGAGTATCTGGGCATGAACCCGCGCCTTGCCAAGGACGTGGTGTTCACCATCGTTTCCAGCGATGACCCCATGTTCCTCACCGAGTATATGCCGGCAAACCTCTTGTTCCGCTATGAGGACAAGCAGGCCGTGATGAACGAGAACACCCTCAACGGCCGTTTGCAGCGCCTTGTGGAGATGCTGCGCCGTGAATGTCAGGTGATGAAGATTGAAAAGGAGATCGCGGAAAAGGTCAACGAGTCCATGGACAAGAACCAGCGCGATTACTACCTGCACGAGCAGCTGCACATCATCAACGATGAACTGGGCGAGGGGGACGATACCCACGCCGAGGCCGATGATTACCGCCGCAAGATCCGGGAACTTCACCTTGCCGAGGACAGCGAGAAAAAGCTGCTCAAGGAGGTAGACCGCCTGTCCCGGATGCAGAGCAGCAATCAGGAAGCCACGGTCATCCGTACCTATCTGGATACCTGTCTGGATCTGCCGTGGAACACCATGACCGTGGATGATCTGGATATCCACCGCGCCCAGCAGATTTTGGATCGGGACCACTACGGCCTGAAAAAGGTCAAGGACCGCATTCTGGAAACGCTGGCCGTGCGCAAGCTGGCACCGGACGTGAAGGCACAGATCATCTGCCTTGTAGGCCCTCCGGGCGTGGGCAAGACCAGTATTGCACGCTCCATCGCCGAAAGTCTGGGCCGCAAGTATGTGCGCATCAGCCTTGGCGGCGTGCGGGATGAAGCCGAGATCCGCGGCCACCGCCGCACCTACATCGGCGCGATGCCCGGCAAGATCATCACTGCCATGATCTCTGCCAAGAGCGCGAACCCCCTCATGCTGCTGGACGAGATCGACAAGCTGGCAGGCGACTTCCGGGGCGACCCGGCCGCAGCCCTGCTGGAAGCGCTGGACCCGGAGCAGAACAGCACCTTCAACGATCATTTCATCGATATCCCGTTCGATTTGAGCCATGTGCTCTTTATCACCACGGCCAACGATCTGGGCAGCATCCCCGGCCCCCTGCGTGACCGCATGGACGTGATCGAGCTGCCCAGCTACACCCGCGTGGAAAAATACAACATTGCCCGCAAGCACCTGCTGCCCAAGCAGCTCAAGGCCTGCGGCCTGACCGGCAAGGTCACGCTGAGCCAGAGCGCACTGTACGGCATCATCGACGGCTACACCCGCGAGGCCGGTGTGCGCAATCTGGAACGCACCATCACCAGCGTGCTGCGCAAGTGCGCCCGCAAGATCGCCGCAGGCGAGGTGGAAAGCGTCTCCGTTACCGGCACCATGCTGGAACAGCTGCTTGGCCCCCGCTTTGTCAAGCCCGACTTCCTCAACCGCACCAACGCGGTGGGCATCGCCAACGGTCTGGCATGGACCAGCGTGGGCGGCGAGACCCTGCCCATCGAGGTGCAGGTCATGGACAACGGTACCGGCAAGATCACGGTCACCGGCTCTCTGGGCGATGTGATGAAGGAGAGCGCACAGCTGGCAGTCACTTGGGTGCGCGTCCACGCCGAGGAATACGGCATCGACCCCGAGCGGCTGAAAAAGTGCGACCTGCACATCCACGCCCCGGAGGGTGCTGTGCCCAAGGACGGCCCTTCTGCGGGTGTCACCCTGACCACAGCACTGGTGTCCTGCCTGTCCGGCGTACCGGTGCGCGGCGATGTGGCCATGACCGGCGAGATCACCCTGCACGGCAATGTGCTGCCCATCGGTGGTCTGCGGGAAAAGAGCATGGCTGCCTACCGTGAGGGTATGAAGACCGTGCTCATCCCCAAGGATAACGAGCCGGATCTTTACGATGTGGACGAGGAGGTCAAGAAGAATCTGACCTTCCTGCCCATGCAGAACCTTTCGCAGGTGCTGTCTGCCGCCCTGCTCAAGCCGAAGGCGGCAAAGAGTACCGCAGGTCGTCCCCGCACCAAAAAGTCCAAAGCAGGGGAAAGCCGCATCCCCGCCGCGCCTGAGAAGAACCAGCCGGGCGCTGTCTGCTGAAATACCAGAAAGGAACACGCCATGATCTTCAATAAAGCTGATTTTATTGCCAGCTATGGCATTTCCAGCCAGCTGCCCGAAAGCGACCGCCCGGAGCTGAGCTTTTCGGGGCGCTCCAACGTGGGCAAATCCAGCCTCATCAACAAGCTGTGCAGCCGCAAAAATCTGGCGCGCGTGTCCAGTACGCCGGGCAAAACGGCTACCATCAACTTCTATTCGGTGGATGATTGCTACTTTGTGGATCTGCCGGGTTACGGCTACGCCAAGGTGAGCAACGCCGACCGCGAGCGCTGGGACGACCTCATCAACAGCTACTTCGAGGCGCCCCGCCACCACACTCTGCTGGTGCAGCTGCTGGACTGCCGTCACGCCCCCAGCGCAGACGACCTGCAGATGCTGCGCTATCTGCACTACCACCGCATCCCTTATGTGGTGGCGCTGACCAAGGCGGATAAACTGAAAAAGAGCCAGCTTGCCAAAACGCAGGAGGACTTTGAAAACATCTGCCGCCCCTACGGCTGCCAGAAGGTGGTGCTGACCAGCGGCGAAAACGGCTATGGCATCCCGGAGCTGCAGGCGGTGCTTAACGCCGCAGTGGCTGCGGAAAACGAGGAAGCGGAGTAACGCCATGGCTTACAACGAATTTGCCTATTTTTACGATGAATTCAACGGCGAAGCGGACTACGATGCCCTGTACAGCCAGATCCATGCAAAGCTGGAAGCCCACGGCATCCATGACGGCATTGTGGCCGACCTTGGCTGCGGCACCGGGGAACTGACCCTGATGCTGACGCAGGCGGGCTACGATATGATCGGCATCGACCAGTCGGAGGAGATGCTCTGCGTGGTGCGGGATAAGGCCGAGCAGCTGGGACTTTCCGGTCGTTTGCTGCTGCTCCAGCAGGACCTGCTCAAGCTGGATCTCTATGGTACCATCCGGGCGGCGGTATCTACCTTTGATACCTTCAACCACATCCCGGATCTGGATACCGCCATTGCCAATGCGGGTTTTTTTATGGAAAAAGGCGGCGTGTTCCTGTTTGATATGAACACCCCCTATAAGCACCAGAAGGTTCTGGGCGATAACGCGTTTACCTTTGAGGAAGAGGATGCCGCCTGCGTGTGGCGCAACCACTATAACGCCGCCGACCGCAAGGTGGAGATCACAGTGGACATTGATTATCACGAGACCGGCGAGCATTTCCACGAGGAATTCTGCGAGTACACCTACGATCTGGCTACCATCCGTGCGGCGCTGGAAAAGCATGGTTTTGCACTGGAAAGCGTCTGCGATGGCGAGACCTTTGGCCCGCTGACCGAAGAAAGCCAGCGCTACTTCTTCTGCGCAACAAAACAGTATACACAACTGGAGGAATAACCTATGGCAAACCTGATCCGCGGCCTGTCCGAGAACGGCGGTGTCGTGTTCTGCGGTGTGGATTCCACCGATATTGTCCGTAAAGCAGAAAAGCTTCACACCACAAGCGCCACCTGCAGCGCGGCACTGGGCCGTCTGCTCACCGGTGCTACCCTGATGGGCTCCATGCTCAAGGATGACCGCGACCGCATCACCCTGCGTGTGGCGGGTGGCGGTCCTGCGGGCGTGCTCATCGCCTGCACCGACGGTACCGGCAACGTGAAGGGCTGCATTGACAATCCGCTGGTGGAGCTGCCCGCCAAAGCCAACGGCCACTTGGACGTGGGCACTGCCGTGGGCAAGGACGGCGTGCTGACCGTCATCCGGGATAACCGCCTGCAAAAGGAGCCCACGGTCGGGCAGGTGCCGCTGGTATCCGGCGAGATCGCTGAGGATCTGACCAGCTACTATGCGTACAGCGAGCAGGTGCCTACCGTGATGGCACTGGGCGTGCTGGTGGACAAGGACCTGTCCATCCTCTGCGCCGGTGGTTTTATGGTACAGCTGCTGCCCGGCGCTACCGATGCCGAAATCGACCAGCTGGAAAAGAACATCAGCGCCATGCCCTCTGTCACCGAGCTGCTCCATGCGGGCAAGACCCCCGAGGACATGATGCAGATGGCGCTGGCAGGCTTTGCTCCCAATGTGCTGGACGAGCGCACGGTGCAGTACCAGTGCGATTGCAGCGCCGAGCGCACCAAGGAGATGCTGCTCAGTCTTGGCCGTGCCGAGCTTGTGCGTATGCGGGACGAGGACCCTACCTGTGAGGTGGTGTGCCACTTCTGCCACAGCAAGTATCAGTATGATTTGAACGCTCTGCTTGCCGAGTACGATGCACAGGCTGCACAGGCCGCTGAAGCCGAACATCCCGTACAATAAAAAATCCGCTTTTCAAAAGGCGGCTGCGCAGTTATGTGCAGCCGCCTTTTTTGCTTCTGCGTTTCCGAAGCAAGTTGCTTTTATAGCTGAAGTTTTCCCTCTCGACCCCTCCCGTGAAAAGACAGGTCTGGAAAATCCGCAGATTTTCCGGACCTGTAAATAAACAATAATCTTTCCGCTGAACATGGTCAGAGCAAAGCGGAGACCATTCCAAACCATCTGGCTTTTGCTATGTGCAAATGTCTGCCGCCACAGTATACACGGCATTGTAATGCAGGGTATCCTCCTGCACGGTGCATTCCTCCCGGCGGGCGAGGATGTCGGCATCCGGGAAAGCATCGTGCAGTGCCCGCAGCCCCTGTAACCGCGCCAGCGTAAGCGCCTGCGCCTCGGTACGGTACAGCGTTTTTGGCTGTTGCGCATAAAAGGTGGTCTCCTCCACTGCGCAGGGCAGGGGCAGACCAAAAACCTCTAATTGCAGATGCCGGGTGCGGCACAGCCCATCCCCATCGGATGCGGAGGGCGAAAGCGCGGCAGAGTGCCCCGCGAAAAACAGCCGGTAATTCGCTTTATTTGCGCCGGTCAGCTGCGGCAGGGTCTCTGCCAGCGGAATGCTTTGATTTGTCTCCCATTCCAGCTGCGCCACCACTGTGCCTGCCGCCGGGGCAAAGATCAAGGTGCCGTCCCGTTCGCTGCGCGCCGTGCCGATCAACCCTTGCCCGGCTTCCACAGTCTGCCCGGGCACTACCAGCATGGTGCCGCTGGCAAGATTTGTACGCAGCACCGTTCCCTTGCACTTTGCCCGCAGCCCGTGCAGGGTGCCTGCGGCGATCTCAGGCCGTGCACGGGCAGGGGCGGCCTCCACCACAAGCCGTCCTTTTTCAAAATTCAGGCTTGCCCACGAGAACTCGCCGCTTTCCAGCAGGGCGTACTCTCCGGTGCGCAGTAGCTCCTCGGTTACGGCAGTGCCGGGCTGCAAGCCGCAGCTGCGCAGCACTGCACCCGCCCGCGCCCGCTGTCCGGTGGTCAGGCTGCCGTAGTCCACCGCCCATATAAGCCCTTGCAGCCAGAGCAGTACCAGCCCCCAAGCGACAAGCCCTACCCAAAGCCCCTTGCGCCGCAGCAGCGGACGCAGCAAAAAATACAGCCCTTTCCGCTTTTCCACCCGCAGCCGTACCCGCCTGTGCCGGGCAAGTGCGGCCAGCCGTCGGTACTGCCATGCTGCACAATGGCCGCAAAAGCCCCCGGGCCGGGCAGAGATGCCGTACAGGTGTAGCCTTTGCGCGGCGGCATCGGTCAAAAGTGCCTCGGGGCTGCCGTTCCGGGCGGTAAAGCGCACCTCGGCCCAAAGGCTTGCAGCTTCCATGACGGCCTCCTATTCATCGGAAAAATCGGTGCGCAAAAACTGCCCCTGTACCGTCAGTCGGGCGGAGGTCAGGGTGCAGATGCGCAGTCCGCTGCCGTATACCGTGAACCGCCCCTTCGCCAGCCGCAGACACAGTTTGCTTTCGTCAAAAAACAACACCGTGCAAAAATGCTCGATCTCCATCCGGTCGCCGCTCAGGTATACGGCAGGGCGGCTGTAAAACCCGGGCGGCGGCTGTCGGAACAGCCCACGCAGCCAGTCGCCCGGGGTGCGCCGGTCGTGGTGTGCTCTGGCCATCGTTGTCCCTCCCGTCCCGCGCCTTGTGCATTGCACAGCCCATGCTTCCATATATATGGAGGGGGAGGGCGTGCTTATGAGTAAAAGCTGCAAACCACTGCATCCGGGGCTTTTTTTGCTGGGCGCAGCCACGGCAGTGCTGGTATTTGCGGTACCGCAGACCTGTGCGGCAGCCCTGCGGCAGGGTCTTGCGCTCTGCGGTGGGCCGCTGCTGGTGTCACTGTTTCCGTTTCTGGTGGTGTCGGCGCTCATCATGCGCAGCGGCACAGGCGAGGTGCTTGGCGTGCTGCTCTGGCCGGTGGTACGCTGTATCGGCCTGCGCAGCCGCAGTGCGGGCAGTGTGCTGCTCATCGGCCTTGTTGGCGGCTTTGCCCCTGCTGCCGCTGCCACTGCCGAGGCAGTCCGCAGCAGGGAACTGACCCCGCAGGAGGCTTCGGCTTTGCTGCCCGCCTGCATCTGCTCCGGGCCATCCTTTGTTATTCTGACGGTCGGGGAGCAGCTGCTGGGCAGCCGTACGGCGGGGGTGTGCCTGTTTGCCGCACAGGTGCTGGCGGGCTGGCTGACGGCTGCGCTGCTCTGCCGTGTTCGCGGTATGCCAGAGCCTTTGTCCGCACTGCCCGCTGCCGCGCAAACAGAACTGCCGCCGGCGCTGGATGCCATCCTTGCACAGGCGGCGGTGACCTACCTGAAATTATGCGGTTTTGTGCTGTATTTTCGGCTGCTGGCGGCAGGCTGCGGGCTGCTGCTGCCCGCAGTGCTTGCACCCTTTCCTGCCATGCTGCTGGAAGTATGCTCCGGCTGCGACTACGCCGCCCGCACCGGTCTGTGGGCAAGCGGGCTGTGCTGCGCCGCACTCAGCGTGCAGGGCGCTTCGGTGCTGCTGCAAGTGCGCACCCTCTGCCCGCCGGAGGTCTCGTTCAAACCCTTATTATGGGGCAGGGTACTGCACCTGCCGCTGTCGCTGGCGCTGTTTTATCTGGGCTTGCCGGAGCGTGCCGTGGAAAGCTTCAATACTTTGTGCGCCCGTGTAGTGCCCATGCGGCGCGTGCCGACAGATTGTGCCCTGCTGGTGTTCGCGGTGTGCTGCATCACGGCCTGCGAGGCCTGCCGCCTGACCGAAAAGAGGGCGCAAAATGCAGCTCCAACAAACAAAAACCGCTCTGCGGCTTGCAAACCGCCGCAAAATGTGGTAACATAACTCTTGGTTATCATAATACCAAACGCAGCGACGGAGAGAGTAGGCGCTGTCTGCACAGCAAAGAGAGAAGCTCCACCGGCTGAAAGGGCTTCCATGTGCGGCAGGGGCTGAAGTTCGCTCCCGAGCGGTCTGCGCGAACGATGCGGACGCATCTATTAGCACAGGACGGTTGCGCCCCGTTACGGCGTTTGAGCGCCGTCTGCCCTTGTGTAGACGGAAACCGGGTGGTACCGCGGAGCAGAAATAGTCACAGCTTCGTCCCTTTTGCCTGAGCAGTCGGGCGGGGGACGGAGCTTTTTTGTTATACTCCGCTCCATGAACACAAAGAATAAAGGAGAGAAAATCCATGCAAGCAATGATCGATGAGCTGGCCAAGCAGGCCGCTGAAAGCCTTGGTCAGGTGTCCAGCAAGGAGACGCTGGCTTCCTTCTGGCAGGAATACCTCAGCAAAAACGGCAAGATTCCTGCCCTGATGAAGAATCTGCGCACCGTTGCGCCGGAAGAGCGCCCCGCTATGGGCAAGATCATCAACGAACTCAAGCAGAAGGTGCAGGCAGACTACGATGCTGCCGCTGAGACCGTGAAGCAGGCAGAGCTTGCTGCCCGCAACGCCGCCGAGACGGTGGATATCACTCTGCCCGCCAAGACCCGCCCCATGGGCGGCCTGCACCCGCTGACCCTGATCACCA
>CAJMQZ010000031.1 GCA_905215595.1 uncultured bacterium | reverse complement strand
CGTTCACCATCATGGTGGGCATGCTGGCGATCAGGTTGATGCTCTGGTTCAGGATGTTCTCAAGGCTCAGATCCTCGGCGCGGTCGTCGTAGGAGTACAGGCCCAGAACACAGCGCTGCAACTTGTTCATGATATTGGGCGAGGGGGCGTTCATGGTGTCCATGAAGCCGTCCGGCAGGGCGCGGGACTCTGCCAGGATCTCGCAGAAATCGTCCAGCTGCTCCCGGGTGGGAAGACTGCCGAACAACAGCAGCCAGATCACTTCCTCAAACACGAAGCGGTCGTTGCGGTAAGCCTCGTCCACGATCTCGTTGATGTTGACGCCCCGGTAGATCAGCTTGCCGGGGGTGGGGATCACATGACCTTCCTGATCTTTTTTGTAGCCCACAACGTCACAGACGTTGGTCAGGCCGGCCAGCACGCCGGTGCCATCCGGGTTGCGCAGGCCGCGCTTGACTCCCAGCCGCTCGCTGGTCTCCGGGTCGATGTAGTTGTTTGCGATGTACTCCTCGCACAGGGTACGCATGGTCGTCGGGTCCAGCGTTGCCACTTCTGCGTGTGCAAAGTTCATAGGAGTGCTCCTTTCCGTCTCTTACTTTTATACTTTCCGATCCCGTCCATCCTACGCTCTGATGGACATACTTTTATAATATCGCTTTTGTGCAGTAAATTCAAGCGCTAAGTGTACACTTCTCACCGCAAAGCGCAAAAACACCGGGGTTTCCCTGCGCATTTCCCGCCGGTTTGCACGCTGCCGGGCGTATGATGTACCCAAAGCTTGCGTTCCGGGAGGAGGTCTAGTATGAAACGTTCCTTTTTGCTGCTGTGTACCGTTCTGCTGGTGCTGGGCTGCGTGCTGCCGTGTGCCGCCTACCGCCTTGCCCGCATGACCCTTGCGCAGGGTTCTGCTCCGTCCGCAGCCGAAGCTGCCTCTGCCGCTTCGGAAGAAAACAGCAGTCAGTCCCCCTCCCCTGCTGACACAACTGATACCGTCTGCTTTACGGATCAGAGCACCGGGCAGTCGGCAACACTGCCACTGCGGGAGTACCTGATTGGAGCCGTTGCCGCCGAAATGCCGGTCAGCTGGCCGGACGAAGCACTGAAGGCACAGGCAGTGGCGGCGCACAGCTATGCCCTCTACCGCCGGGATCACAGCACCGAGGAAAACGGCGCATGGTTCACCGCAGACCCCGCCCGGCGGCAAGGCTGCTTGACCGATGCAGTGCTGCACAGTTACTGGGGCACCGGCTACGCGGCCAACTACGCCCGGCTTTCCGCGCTGGTGGATGCGGTACAGACGCAGGTGCTGTATTACGGGGACGCCCCCGCCGGAACAAGCTACTTTGCTATGTCCAATGGCCGCACCGAGGCCAGCGAGAATGTCTGGGGCACCGCCCTGCCCTATCTGGTACCGGTGGACAGCAGCACTGACACCGCCGCAGAAAACTACGAATACACCCTGAACCTTTCCGCCGCCCAATTGCAGCAGCTGCTGGCCGAGCGGCTGGGCATCGCCGCTGACCTCTCCCAACAGGCGCAGTGGTTCGGCACACCGGTGCTCACTCCCTCCGGCTATGTGGACAGCCTGCCGGTCTGCGGGCAGACGGTGCAGGGTACCGCCCTGCGCAAGGCGCTGGGGCTGCGCAGTGCCTGCTTTACGGTGGTCTGCCAGAGCGGCACATTCTCCTTTACCACAAGGGGCTACGGGCACGGCGTAGGCATGAGCCAGTGGGGCGCAAAGGCACTGGCGGAGCAGGGTGCAGACTACCGCGCCATTCTGGCGCACTATTACCCCGGCACGGAGCTGCGGGGGTAATAGCCGCGGAACAAAGACGATTTTGAATGGCCTCCGCGCTGCTCTGGCCATATTCAGCGGAAAAATCATTTTAAATTTTGTGGTTCAGAACCGCCTGCGGGCGGTTCTGAACCACTTTTTCACGGAAAGGGGTCGTAACGAAAAGCGGCTGTTATTGTGATATAAATAGGGCTGCTGCACGTTGTTTTATGCAGCAGCCCCAAATTTATTTCTTTTATCAGCCGAACAGCTGTGCAAACCAGCTTACAGTGGTCTCGGCGGCGGTCTCTACCGTGGTCTCCATCTGCTGGACCGTCTGCTGCAGCTTGGTGCCCTCGGCATCCTTGACCGACCAGTAGGTCTGAGTGCTGCTTGCGCTGCCGGACACCGTGAAGTCCGAGGCAAAGCACAGGCTCTCGCCCGTAGAGTCGGTCACCAGCACCATATAGCTGTAGCTGCCCTCCGGCAGCTCCCCGAAGCGGATCTGACTGTCCAGCGTATTCAGAGAGAAAGCGGCGGCGTTTGCCTGCGCCGCCGCACTCTGCACGGTCTGGTCTGCCGCATCCAGAACAGCCACCTGCACGCTGGTCAAGGTAGTGCCGGTAGCGCTGTTAGCCGTACCGGTCAGCGCCATGCCGCTGCCGGTGCGGATATTCACCGGGTAGCGCACGCCCTCCAGCCGCAGACCATCGGCCTGTGCCGCCACGCTGTTGTGATCTGCAGTGACGTACCAGTAACAGGACGCTCTTGCAATGGACACGCTGGAGCTGGTAATGGGGATGCGGCCGTAGCCGATGTTCCCCGCCGGGTCGGAGCAATAGAAAATACCGTTGGTGTAGTCAGTCAGCAGCACCGCATGGGGCTGGGTGCGGTCGTAGAGGACGATGCCCTCCGGGTGCTGCTCCAGCAGGGAGATCAGCACCGCCGTTTTGCTTTGCAGACTGGAGGGCAGGGTGGCGTAGCCCACCTGCATCTCCTTATATGTAAAGCTGTGTGCAAGACCGTTGGCCCATGCTGTGGAGCGCACACTGTTCTCGGTCACGTTCGTCCAGTCGCTCAGCCCGTCAAAGTAGGCACGGCGGCGCAGCATCATGGCTGCGGAGGCCAGCGTACAGGTGCCGCCCCGGCTCTGCTTGAAGTAGAAACCTGCGTCCACGTTCAAGTCTACTGCCAGTGCAGCGGGCAGACAGGTAAGCAAAAAAGCAAGGCTCAGTGCCAAGGTCAGCAATCTTTTTTTCAGGGCGTGCGGTGCAGTGGTATTCACGGTTCGGTATTTCCTTTCTCATTTCTTTGCGGATCTCATAGGGATCTACCGCTATAAAGTATACCAGCCTGTAATCCTTTTGTAAACAATGCTCCGTCTTTTTTCTCAATATCAACACGTTTAGGGGATATTCATTGGTCGTCTTTCACAATTTTTTCTGTAATATTCCACGCATTTGACAAAGTTTCGTCCTACCCACCGCAGAACTATGAAAAGAAATTTCTTTTTTGCCCGGCGCGCGAGGGTACAAAAAAGTCCGGTACGCCTGCGCATTCGTCCCGGCATTTCACAAAACAATACCCTTCTGAGTAATGCCGCAGTCAGTCCGTCGTTGTCTGCCGCAGTTTGGGCAGTAAAGGGCTCCAATTTTTCCAAATTCATATACTAGTATACAAGTTAAGAACGGTCATCCCCCCTATTTTGTCTTTGTTTATCGGCATTCTGCCCAATAGCGCCTTAAAAAGTTTATATCAAACGCCAAAGTTGTTTTGTTTTGCTAAATATTTCTTGTAAAAGTGTGAAATCCATGTTAACTTGAATACAACATTGTGCACGCCTGTACGGACAATCTCGTGTCCGGCAGCGTGTACGGAAAAGGAGAACATCCATGAGAAAAGCAAAGCAACCCATCCGGCGCACTGTCGCCGGGCTGCTGGCAGGTGCGCTGCTGCTGGGCATGACGCCGCTGGCTGCATTTGCAGAGGACAGCACCTCTGCAAACGGCTGGCAATTCAATGCCTTCGGCACCTCCTCCGCAGCAAACGTCAACACCCTTGCAGAGGGTGCAGACATCCACAGCAAAGTCACCCTGAACGCCTGCACCGTGAAGGAGGACGGCACCATCAACAAGAAGGGCGGCAAGTTCGTTGCCGACTCCCCTGCTGACGGTCTTTCCTTCTACTACACCACCATCGACCCCACCAAGGAAAACTTTTATCTGCAAGCCGATGTAACCATCGACTATATCAACCCCGCCCCGGACGGACAGGAGGGCTTTGCGCTGATGCTGCGCGACAGCCTGAGCGGCTCCGGCAGCTACTTCTCTAACCAGATCTCGGTCGCCGGTACCAAGCTCCCGCTGGACGGCGTAGAGATCAAGGACGCCGTGGGTGTGCGCAGCTACACCGGCATCATCTCCAACGAGACCGCCGCCTCCAACGAGGTCAAGGCCACCCGCACTGCTTTCAGCAGCCAGACCATCAAGCAGGGCGATACCTACCGCGTCAGTCTGGCCAAAACCAGCAACAGCTACGTTGCCACCCAGTATACCATCAATGCGGACGGCACCACCGGCGCGGTGATTGGCTCTTCTACCCTGTACATCCCGGCAAAGAGCAGCACCGCCACCAGCATTTCCAAGTACGCTGAGCTGGACGACCCCATGACCGTGCAGGAGGCCAACAAGGCGTATCTGGGCTTTGCAGCTGCCCGCGGCATGAACGTGACCTTCTCCAACATCACCTACACCACCAGTGCATGGAATGCTTCGGAGTGGACGCTGCAGCCCACCAGCTACATTGCCCCGGTGTATCAGATCACCAGCCCCTCCACCTGCACCGGCAGCAGCTATGCGCTGGCTTTCAAGGCAAATGCAGACGGCACCGCCAAGGTGTACGCCAACGGCAAGCTTGTGGACAAAAACCTTGCCGTCAAGGCCGGTGAGACCCTGACCCGCAGCTATACCGTGACCCGCGACACCACCTTCAAGGTGGTGTTCACCCCGGACAAGAACTACGTCATCAGCGCCTTTGAAAAGCTGAGCAGCTACAAGGCCGCCACTATTGAAAAGAAGGTCTCACTGCGGGCATTGGGCGCAAACGGCGTTATCGTGGTCACTCCGGACGGCAGCGCAGCCCATAACGGCACCAGCGCTGCGGACGCCGTAGACCTGCAGACCGCGCTGAACTACGCCGCCGCAGGCCAGACCATTCAGCTGGCAGGCGGCACCTATGCCCTGACCGGTGAGCTGAAAGTAGAGCGCGGCCGTGACGGCACCGCCGAGGCATCCATCACCCTGACCACCGCAGACGGCAGCTACGCCACGCTGGACTTTGGCGGCGTGGGCACCGGTTTCAGCGTCTGGGGCAACTACTGGAACATCAGCAAACTGAACGTCACCAACACCAAAGACGGTTTCAAGGGTATGCAGCTGGCCGGCAGCCATTGCGTGCTGGAGCAGATGAACTTCTACAACAACGGCAACACCGGCTTGCAGGTCTCCGGCCTGTCTACGGACAACAAGGCACTGTGGCCCAGCTACAACACCATCAGGAACTGCACCTCCATGAACAATGCCGACCGCGCCATGGAAGATGCCGACGGCTTTGCCGCCAAGCTGACCACCGGCGAGGGCAACGTGTTTGACGGCTGCATCGCCGCCTACAACGCTGACGACGGCTGGGACCTGTTTGCCAAGGCTGCCACCGGTTCCATCGGCGCTGTCACCATCCAGAACTGCGTAGCCTACAAAAACGGCTACCTGATGCTGGCCGCAGAGCCGGTCAAAAAGCAGCCGCTGCAATTTCCCACCGTTACCTGTGACGCAAACGGCAATTTGAGCTTTGGCAATGTTGCCACCACTGTCGAAGCAGGCAACGGCAACGGCTTCAAGATGGGCGGCACCAACCTGCCCGGCAATCACAAGCTGCTCAACTCCATCTCCTACGACAACGCCGCCAAGGGCATCGACTCCAACTCCTGCCCGGACGTGAAGGTGTACAACTCCACCTCCTACAACAACGAGGGCTATAACGTTGCGCTGTACACCGGCAACAAGTCTGCCGTGACCGACTACGTTGCCGATGATGTCCTCTCCTTCCGTAAGGGCACGGACGGCAAGGAGCAGCTGGCGCTCCAGAGCCAGAGCAGCACCGCCGTCTACGGCCCGGACAACTTCTACTGGGACGCCGAGACCCAGACCAGCCATAACAAATCCACCAACACCGTCACGGTGAAGGAGAGCTGGTTCCAGAGTCTGGATACCTCCGTTGCCCCCACCCGCAACGCAGACGGCAGCATTGATATGCACGGCCTGCTGCTGCTCACCGCCGAGGGTCTGGCTGCCACCGATGCCGGTGCGCGCGGCGCTGTGTGGGGTCAGGCAGAGGCACCCAAGGCTACCTTCTGGGTGGTGGGCGACTCCACCGTTTCCCCCTTCAACGACAGCTACTACCTCCCCCGCGAGGGCTACGGCGAGGAGCTTGAGAACTACTTCAACGCCAACGTCTACAATCTGGCCGTTTCCGGCGCATCCAGCAAGGATTTTACCGGCATGGCCAACTACACCACCCTGCTGAAGGGCTCCGATACCGTGCCCGCACTGGGCGATGCCGCCGGGGACAAGTTCCTGCTCATCGGCTTTGGCCACAACGACGAAAAGACCGAGCCTGCCCGCTACACCAACCCCAACGGCGACTACAAGACCGAGGGTTCCTTTGCCAACAGCCTTTATGTCAACTACATCCAGCCCGCACTGGAGCGCGGCGTCATCCCCGTGGTTTGCACCCCCATTGCCCGCCTGACCGAGGCGAACACCAAGGCCAGCTATGACAGTGCTTCCGGCCACAAGACTACCACCGTCACCATCGGTGATGCCGTCTATGAGGGCGGTGACTACGCACAGGCCATCCGCGATATGTGCAGCGAACTGCACCTCATCTGCGTGGACCTGACCGATGCAACCATCAACGAAAACATTGCTATGGGCAAAAAGGCGCAGTACACCCACAGCTTTACCGGCGCTAAGGCCGATAAGCGCGGCAAGCTCTCCCCCACCGGCCTTGACCTGACCCACACCAACAGCTACGGCGCAAAGCTGAACGCATGGCTCATTGCTCAGCTTACCGCCGACACCCCGCTGGGCGCTTACAATCGGAACAAAGCAAAGCCCACCTACAAGCAGTTCTACGGCGATGCCGCAAACCCGGACTATGTGCCCTCCAGCTACGCCGCACCTACCCAGACCAGCAAGCTGTGGCCTGCCTTTACCGATGCCAACGGCACGGTATGGAATGGCTCTGCCTTCGGCAACGTGGGCGGTGACGACAAGATCTCCGGCGGCGATTTCACCGCCGCTGTCGATGGCCAGAACATCACGCTGGGCGTTGCCAACAACCGCGGCAAGATTGCATCCACGGTGGACGGCCTGATGATGTACTACGTCCAGCTGCCCGCCGGCACTAACTTCACCCTGACCGCCAAGGCCACCGTGAATCAGCTTGCCAAGAACAATCAGGTTTCCTTCGGCCTGATGGCGCGCGATGAGATGTACGTTGACACCAGCATCTCCGACCCCATGGGCGATTATGTGGCTGTGGGCACCCGGAATCAGGGCGCTGTCAACTGCTTCGGCCGCAAGAGTGGCGCGCTGTACGACGGCCCCGCCGCGACCGCGAAGTACAGCGTAGGCGATACCGTAGACCTGAAGCTTGTGGGCACTGCCGATGGCTTCACCCTGACCTACGGTGATAATGAGACTGCTTCTGCCGGTTTCGACTACGCCCTGACCGCTGTGGACTCTGATTACATCTATGTCGGCTTCTACGTTGCCCGCAACGCCAACGTCACCTTCAGCGATGTGCAGCTGACCACCAGCGGCGTCTCCTCCGGTTCCCCGCTCAAGGCTGCATGGAACCGTATCGTCAGCATCTTCCCCTTCTGAGTAAGGCAAAAGCTGCCACATAACCATTAAACGCAGAAACCCGGAACCTTTTGAGCCCTTGCGGCTCTGAAAAGGTTCCGGGTTTTTTGCAATCTTTTTTCAGTGAGCCACCGCCCACCGACCATACTGCTTTTTGCTCAGCCCAGTGCCTGCTGGATCTTGGCAAAGTCCTCCAGCGTCAGGGCTTCCGGGCGGATGCGGGCATCAAAACCTGCGGCCTCGATGGCGGCAATGACCTTCTCCTTGGGCAGGTTCAGCCCGCCTGCAATGGCATTGGCAGCGGTCTTGCGGCGCTGCCCAAAGGCGGCGCGCACCAGCGCAAAGTAGCCCGCCTCGTCCTCCACCTGCACGGCGGGGGTGGGGCGGATATCCATGCGCACCACGGCGCTGGTCACCTTGGGGGCGGGGTAAAAGCTGCCCGGTGCAGCGGTGAACATCAGCTTGGAGGTGGCGTAGTAGTTCACCGCGCAGCTGATGGCGCTGGAAGCGCGGGTGCCGGGCACGGCGGCCAGACGGTCGGCGGCTTCCTTCTGCACCATAACGGTCAGGCTCTCGATGGGCAGGCGGTCGCCCAGCAGCTTCATCACGATGGGGCTGGTGATGTAGTAGGGCAGGTTTGCGCACACTGCCACCGGCATCCCCGGGAACTCCTCGGCAATGAGAGCTTTCAGGTCCACCTTCAGCACATCCTGTAACACCAGCTTGAAGTTGTCCACCCCGGCCATGGTCTCGGCCAGCAAGGGCGGCAAACGCTCGTCCACCTCGATGGACACCACCTTGGCGGCGCGCTTTGCCAGCTCCTTGGTCAGCACACCGATGCCGGGGCCGATCTCGATGACACCGTAGCGCTTGTCTACCCCGCTGGCATCCACGATCTTGGTGGGGATGCCCGGGTTGATGATAAAGTTCTGCCCAAAGCCCTTGGAAAGTGCAAAATCGTATTTTTCGCACAGGGCACGGATCACAGAAAGGTCGGTCAGTTCCGGCATAGGGTCATTTCCTTTCTCAGAAAAAGGCTGTTGCAGAACGCAGCAGCCTTTTTGGTGTTTATGGTTCAGGATCGTGGGGTTCACTCCGCTGTGCTCGCAGCCGTTTCCGGCTCAGACGCAGCAGTCTCACCCTCGGCGGGCTCTCCCTCCGCAGCTTCTGCGGGGGCGGTATTGTCTGCTGCGGCAGAGGAAGCAGCGCTGTCTGCTGCGGCGGCAGAGCTTGCGCCTGCCAGCGTAGTCGTTCCGCTCAGCTGCTGGGCAGCGCTGACAGCGCGCTGCACCTGCGGGTCGGTCTGGGGAGTATAGTCGTAGAAGTTCGTCGCTTCCTCTGTGCTCAAAGCGCGCTCCACATCCACCGTCAGGCCGGTGCCGTCAAAGCAGCTGCCGTCGCCGCAGACCAGCTTTGCCACCGTGATGACCACGGCGCTGCCATCCGACAGGCGCTGCGGGCTGCTTTGAATCGTGCCCTTGCCCATGGTGGTGGTACCCACCAGACGGGCACCGTTCATAGTGCGCAGGGTGGCTGCGAACAGTTCGGCTGCGCTGGCGGTGTTGCCGTTAACCAGACAGACCATCGGCAGGCTGACGGCACTTTCGGCATCGCTGCTGCCGATGACGGTGCGGCTGCCGTTTTTATCCTCGGCGTAGGCCACAGTGCCCTCCGGGGCGATCAGGTCAATGCAGTTGACAGCATCTTCCAGAATGCCGCCGCCGTTATCCCGCAGGTCAAACACCAGACTGGCCGCGCCGTTTGCCGTCAGGGTGCGCAGGGCGTAGTCCAACTCACTGGGGGTAGTGCCGTCGAACTGGCGGATGCGGATATAGCCCACATTGTCCAGCAGCTGGTAATCCACGGTAGTGCTGGTGTAGCCGGAATGGGTCAGCTCAGCGGTTTTACTGGCGGCAGTGCTGTCCAGCCATGTCACGGTAACGGTAGTGCCGGCCTCGCCCTGCAAGGCTTTGTACACAGCATCTGCACCGGACAGGCTTTTGACATCGGTATCGCCCACGGTGGTAATGTAGTCGCCCACGGCGATGCCTGCTTCCTGTGCAGGAGAGCCATCGTAGACACGGGTCACCTTGGCGTAACCGGTCTGGTCGATGCCAAGTTCCACGCCGATGCCCAAAATCTTGCCGCTCTGGATGTTCATCAGTTCGGTGTAGGCGTTGGCAGTGTAGTAGCGGGCGTACTTGTCGCCCGTACCCAGCAGATAACCGGCGGTCAGGCGGTCGTACAGGGTGGCCTCATCGATGGTGTAGTAATCGTTGCTGCGGACGTAGCGGTCCACCTCAGCGATCTTGTTGTACATACTTTCCTTTTCTTTTACGCTGTTGACCGTGCTGTCGAACAGACGCATGGCGATGAGCATCGTGATGGAAAAGGTCACGGTCATGGCAAGGATCACGATAGTGACCGCCATACCCAAAGAAATTTTACGGTTCATGGTTTTTTCCTCCCGGTCAGAGCGGCAACATCATAAGGATGCTGCCCAGCAGCGAGAGTACAAACACCCCTGCCAGAACCAGGCAGCCGATGCGCAGCACGCGCTTGCGTTTTTGTTCGTTCATAGATCAACCAGACTCCTTGCGTTGCTTATTAGTTGTGGGGAATGGGGATGCAGCTGCGGGGGTTCACGGCGTTGGCCTTGGAGCCGCCCTTCCACACCTCCAGATGCAGGTGGTTGCCAGTGGAATTGCCGGTGGTGCCCACATAACCGATCAGTTCGCCCTGCTTCACATACTTGCCTGCACTGGTAGCCACCGAGCGCATATGCGCGTACAGGGTGGTATAGGTATTGCCATCGGACATTTTGCCGTGGTAGATGATAACGTAGTTGCCATAGCCGCCGGTAGACCAGCCTGCCACCTGCACATAGCCGCTGGCGGCTGCGTAGATAGGCGTGCCGCCGGCTGCCGCAAAGTCGATGCCGGCATGGAGCTTGTTCACGCCGGAGACAGGGTTCTTGCGCCAGCCGTACTCGCTGGAGATGCGGCTGTAACTCTTCAGCGGGCAGGCAAAACCGCTAAAGCTCAGCTGCGGTTTGCTGGCAGAGGCCGCTGCGATCATCTTCTGGATCTCCTTTTTCACGGCCTCGTAGTTCAACTCGTCGGATTCAATGGCTGCCTGTGCCTTCTGCTGCGCCGCCTGTGCCTCGGCAGCGGAAAGTTTTGCCGCAGAGATGCTGTTGTTCAGCTCGCTCTGCTTGCCCTTCATCTGGGCGTTCTGGCTGTCCAACTCACTCTTCTGGCTTTGCAGCTCTGCCTTTTCGGCTTCCAGACCAGCCTTCTGCTCTTCCAGTGCGGCCTTATCGTCCTCCAACTCCTGCTTGGCGGACTTCATGTTGTTCATGATCTCGGTGTCCTTGATGGAGATATCCTGCATCACTTCGTTGAAGGTAAGCAGCTCGTACAGGTCGTTCACCGCGCTGAGCATGGCCACACTGCCGCCGTCCCGCAGCTCCTGCATGGCAGCCATGTGCTTTTTGAAATCATCCCACTGACCATCGATCTCGTTCTGCTTTTCCTCGATCTGGGTCTGCTTGTCCGTGATCTGGGTCTGCATCACGCCGATCTGCTGTTCCTTCTCGCCAATGCTGTTCTGCACCGCGGCGATCTGACCACCCAGCACGCTGATCTGATCCTGCAGAACAGTGACCCGCTCTTTCAGCTCACTTTCCAGCGCTTTTGCGGCAGATTCCTTCTTTTTAGCGTCCGAAAGCTCCTTTTTGTGCTGATTGATAGACTGGGAAAGCTTATCCAGCTTGCTCTGCAAGCTGGCCATGCTGGTATTGCTGGTAGCCGCCGAGGCCGGGTACACCGTGGCTGTCAGCAGCAGGCAGACACAGGCCAGCCCAAGGCTGACCGCACGGATCAGCTTGCTGCGGGGGCTTTCCGGCCGGGCGTGCCGGGCGGTATAAGGGCCTGTGAGCCGGAAGGGCTTTGCGTGCATTGCTTTACTCATAAAACGCGGCTCCTTTCGGTCACACATTCAGATGTTTGCGGATAGAGAACATACTGCCCACGCCGCCTACGATAGCGCCGCTGAGCAGGCTTGTTACCACGATGGTCGGCAGCACGTTTGCCACCGGCACCAGTGCGCGGCCCATGAGCATCTGCCAGATGCCGCCCAAGCCACCGGCGGCGTTGACCACATAGGTGTAGCAGCCAAGGCTGACCGCTGCGGTCAGGATACCGGAGATCAGACCCATGGTCAGGCCCTCCACAAAGAAAGGCAGGGTGACCATGCGGTTGGTAGCACCCACATACTTCATGATCTCGATCTCGCGGCGGCGGGCAAAAACGCTCAGACGGATGGTGCTGCCCACCGTGATGATGCTGACCACCATCAGCACCAGCACGATCATGCGGCCGCCCTTGGTGACGGCTTTCTGGATCTCCACAAAGATATTGGTCATCTCCACCGGAGCAGTAACGCTGACAACGCCCGGGATGGCCTGCATCTTCACGCTCATGCGCTCCATCTGGGTCAGGTCGCTCAGGGTGACCCGGTAGTTGGCCTTAAAGGGGTTGTCGGTCTCAAATTCATCCCACAGGGAGGAATAATCCTGCATATAACCGCGGTAGGTGTCAAGCACGTCCTGCTTGGAAACGTACTGCACCCCGCTGACCCCCGGCATAGCCGAAAGGGTCTCGCCTACCTGTGCGGCGGTGGCATCATCACATTCGGGGTCCAGATAGACCACTGTCTCGTTCTGGCTTCCCAGATAGGCCACCATGCTGCCCACATTCACCTCGGCCAAGCTGGCAAAGATGTTCAGGGTCATACAAACACTCAAAGAAGCGATGCAGGCAATGGTCATAGCCCAGTGCTTGCCCAAGTTGCGCACACCGCGCCGGGTGAGGAAAAAGAAGGTAGAGGGTCGCATCATACGGCAGCCACCTCCTTCTTCGCAGCGGACGCATCGTCCGCATCAAAGGCGGCAACATCCAGCGAAAGATCGTCCTCGGCGGCGGCCACGGGGTCTGCGGGCACGTCCGAGACGATGCGGCCATGGCTCAGGGTGACCACACGCTGATGGAAGCGGTGCACCAGCTCGTGCTCGTGGGTGACCACCAGCACCGTAATGCCCATTTTGCTCACCCGCTCCAGCAGCTGCATCATTTCCAGGCTCAGCTCCGGGTCAATGTTGCCGGTGGGCTCGTCTGCAATGACCAGCTTGGGGTTATGCACCAGCGCACGCGCCACAGCCACACGCTGCTGCTCGCCGCCGGAAAGAGTATCCGGGTAGCACTTGGCCTTATCCTCCAGATGCACCAGCTCCAGAATGTACTCCACGCGGGGACGGATCTCCTTGCGGGGCACATTGAGGACGTGCATGGCAAAGGCCACGTTCTCGTATACGGTCATGCTGGGGATCAGCCGGAAGTCCTGAAAGATGATGCCCATCTGACGGCGCAGGTAAGGGATCTTATGGCGGCGCAGTTTGGCTACATCCTTGCCCAGCACGGTCACCTTGCCGGAGGTAGGCAGTGTCTCCCGCAGGATCAGCTTGAGCAGGGTGGATTTGCCTGCGCCGGAGTGACCCAGCAGAAAGACGAACTCGCCTTCATCCACATGGAAGTTGATATCCTCCAGTGCAAGGCGGCCACCATTTTTATATTCTTTGGAAACGTGTTCAAAATCGATCATGGAATCGTATTAGCTCCTGACATCAAGATTTTCGACGGTCAAGACAGCCCGTCCGCAGCCAACACTGCAAAAAGAACCGGCCAGCATCGGTTTCGAGCGGCCGGTTCGGCGCCGGCGGGGCAAAACCCGCACAGCGGAATATCAGTATTTGGCCGGGTTGTTGGACAGGTACTTCTTTACCATCAGCGCTACCTTAAAGACGATAGCGTCGTCGAACTCACGCAAATCCAGACCGGTCAGTTTCTTGATCTTTTCCAGACGATACACCAGCGTATTGCGGTGCACAAACAGGCCGCGGCTGGTCTCGGACACATTCAGGTTGTTCTCGAAGAAGCGCTGGATGGTGAACAGGGTCTCCTGATCCAGGCTCTCGATGCTGCCCTGCTTGAACACCTCGCGCAGGAACATCTCGCACACGGTGGTGGGCAGCTGGTAGATCAGACGAGCAATGCCCAGGTTATCGTAGCGGATGATCTGCTTTTCGGTATCGAACACCTTGCTCACTTCCATGGCGATCTGGGCTTCCTTAAAGGAGGTAGCCAGATCCTTCACGTTGGCAATGGGGGTGCCAATGCCAACCACGGCCTTGATGTAGTGCTCGCCGGAGAGGGTATCCACGATGCTGGCAGCCAGCTTTTCCATATCGGTGCGGTCGATGCCCTTGCGGATCTCCTTGACCAGCACGGTGTCGGTCTCGCTGATATTGAACACAAAGTCCTTCTGCTTATCGGGGAACAGGCTGCTGACCACATCGTAGGCAGAGATATCGCCGCCGCTGATCACCCGCACGATGAACACCACGCGGGAAACATCGGTGGCAAAGTGCAGCTCCCGTGCCTTAGCGTAGATATCGCCGGGCAGGATGTTGTCCAGCACCACGTTCTTGATAAAGTTGGACTTATCGAACTTTTCGTCGTGGTACTGCTTGATGCTCTGCAGGCTGATAGCCAGCACACCGGCAAACTGCCCTGCAGTCTCATCGGCACCCTCCACGAACACGGCATAATCGTTATGCTTGGCGTTGGAGAACTGCTGGTAAGTATAGCCGTCGCGCACAAAGCGGTCGCCTGCGTTCAGGCGCTCGGCCATATAGCCCTCGCGCACCTCGCCGATCAGGTTCAGCTCCGAGCAGGAAATGACAGCGCCGGTCTCATCCACAACGCCGACCACCCGATTGATCGCGTCCCTCATCTGGTAGATCACGCTTTGAAATACTCTATTGGCCATAAATGGATACCCCTTTTCCTCGTTTGTGCAAGCCGCGGCGGCATGGGTTGTGATTTTAAACAATTTAGCCGCATTACAATCTATATTTTACACAAAAGAATTTACTTTTGCAACAGATTTCAACAAAAAAAATAATTCTTTCTTGTTGAAATTATCTTTCGGGGCCATTTTTTGCCAAAAAAGTGCCTTTTTGCGTGGTTCTTACCGTTATTTTACCGGTAAATTGTGATACATTTTTGAAAGTCGCGTGAAAAGTGCAGTGTTTTATCTGGTAATTTTTGCCACTTCTTCGTCAGAAAGCTCCCGCCACTGCCCCGGGGCAAGCTGTGCATCCAGTGCAAGGCCGCCAATGGCCTCCCGGTGCAAAGCATTCACCCCGGCACCGTACACACCGAACATCCGTTTGATCTGATGGTACACCCCCTGCCGCAGCACTACCCGCACGGTGCATCCGTCCGGGGAAAGGGCGGTCACCTCGGCGGGCGAAAGAGCGGTGCCGTCCGCCAGCGTGACCCCCGCCGCAAAGCCGGTGCACATCTCCTGCGTGAGGGGGGTGTCGATGGTCACAGTGTAGGTCTTGGAAACATGGTGCCGGGGGGACAGGATATCGTGGGCAAAGCCGCCGTCATCGGTCAGCAGCACAAAGCCGGTGCTGGTCTTATCCAGCCGCCCGGCCGGGAACAGCTCCCGCCGGGGGTAGGCATCCCCTACCAGATCCACCACGGTGGTGTCCCGCTTATCGGTAGAGGCGCTCACCACCCCCTCAGGCTTATTGAGCATGAGGTAGACGAACTTCTGATAGCGCAGCGGCGCGCCGTCCACCATCACCGTGTCGGTATCCTTCAGCTGGGTGTCCCCTTTTTTGCACACCGCGCCGTTTACCTGCACGCGCCCCTTTGCCAGCATGGTTTTGGCCTCGCTGCGGGTGCACTGGGCAGTTTCGGCCAGATATTTATCCAAACGCATAAGCGGTTCTCCTTTGTTGATGATGCCCTCAGTGTAACATGACAAACAAAATCATGCAAGGCACAAACGCAAAAAGGAGAAGCCCTTGGGCTTCTCCTTTTTGCAATTTATACTGTCATCAGACGCTCAGGGAGGCGTGCTGCTCCACATCCTCGGGGTCAGCATCGAAGATGGGCTGCAGGACGTTGGCGATGAACTCCTCCACCTGCTGGGGTGCACGGCCCACAAAGTTCTCCGGCACCAGCCCTGCTACGATCTCCTCACGGGTGAGGCCGAAGGCCGGGTCGGCAGCAATGCGGTCCACCATGTCGTTGGGCAGGCCTTCTTCCTTGACCTGCTTGCCGGCGGCAATGGCGTGCTGGCGCAGGCGCTCGTGCAGCTCCTGACGGTTGCCGCCCTTTTCCACAGCCTGCATCATGATGTTCTCGCTGGCCATGAAGGGCAGTTCGGCCATCAGGCGGCTGCGCACCACCTTGGGGTACACCACCAGACCATCGGTGACGTTGAGCATGATGTTCAGGATGGCATCAGTGGCAAGGAAGCCCTCCGCCATAGCCACGCGCTTGTTGGCGCTGTCGTCCAGCGTGCGCTCAAACCACTGGGTGCCGGTGGTAAAGCTGGGGTTCAGCACATCCACCATCAGGTAGCGGGCAAGGGCGCAGATGCGCTCGCAGCGCATGGGGTTGCGCTTATAGGGCATAGCGGAGGAACCGATCTGGTTCTTCTCAAAGGGCTCCTCCATCTCCTTAAAGTTTGCCAGCAGACGCAGGTCGGTGGCAAACTTCATGCAGCTCTGGCCAATACCGGCCAGAGCGTTCAGGATAAAGGCATCTACCTTGCGGCTGTAGGTCTGGCCGGACACCGGCACAACGGCCTTGGGGTCAAAGCCCATCTCCTTTGCAATGGAAGCATCCACAGCGCGGATCTTGTCGGCATCGCCCTTGAACAGCTCCATAAAGGAGGCCTGCGTGCCGGTGGTGCCCTTGACACCGCGCAGCTGCAGGGTAGCCAGACGATGGTCGATCTCGGCCAGATCCATCACCAGTTCGTTGGCCCACAGGGTAGCGCGCTTGCCCACGGTGGTGGGCTGTGCGGGCTGGCAGTGGGTGTAGGCCATGCAGGGCATATCCTTGTACTCCTTGGCAAAGTGTGCCAGCTTTGCCAGCACACCCACCAGCTTTTTGCGCACCAGTTCCAGACCCTGCCGCATCACGATGATATCGGTGTTATCGCCCACATAGCAGCTGGTGGCACCCAGATGGATGATGCCGGCTGCCTTGGGGCACTGCTGGCCGTAGGCGTAAACGTGGCTCATCACATCATGGCGCACCAGCTTCTCGCGCGCAATGGCGACCTCGTAGTTGATATCGTCCACATGGGCTTCCAGCTCGGCCACCATTTCGGGGGTGATATTGGTCAGGCCCTGCTCCATCTCGGCCCGGGCCAGCGCCACCCACAGGCGGCGCCAGGTGCGGAACTTGTTGTCGTCCGAGAAGATGTACTGCATCTCATCGGAGGCATAACGGGTGGAAAAAGGGCTGATATAACGGTCATGCTGAGACATGAAGATGTCCTCCTTGGGTAAGTTTTACGAAACCTCAACCTCTCAGTCTCGCTCCGCTCGACAGCTCCCCTATCGAGGGGAGCCTCTGGCGAAGAGATAAAGCTTTACGAAATGCCAAAGCCTCCCCTCGTTAGGGGAGGTGGCATTGCGAAGCAATGACGGAGAGGTTTTCTCCTATTTTACCATCAAATCTTGAAATAGTCCACGCCGCCCTCGAAAATAGGCTGATACTTGTCGCCGGTGACGTTCTTGTACAGGTACTCGCCGCTGCGCTCCGAATGGCCCATCTTGCCGAAGACACGGCCATCCGGGCTGGTGATGCCCTCGATGGCGAGGACGGAGCCGTTGGGGTTGTACTTCATGTCCATGCTGGGGCTGCCGTCCTGATCGACGTACTGGGTCGCGATCTGGCCGTTGGCGATGAGGGTGTCCAGCACGCTCTGAGGTGCCACGAAGCGGCCCTCACCGTGGCTGATGGCCACGGTGTGCTGGTCGCCCACGCTGCACTTGGACAGCCAGGGGCTGCCGGTGGAAGCGATACGGGTGCGCACCAGCATACTCTGGTGGCGGCCGATGGTGTTGAAGGTCAGGGTCGGGTCATAGGCCGTGATGGGGCGGATATCGCCGTAGGGCACCAGACCCAGCTTGATCAGGGCCTGGAAGCCGTTGCAGATGCCCAGCATCAGGCCGTCGCGCTGCTGCAGCAGACGGCGCACTGCCTCGGTGACCGCCGGGCTGCGGAAGAAGGAGGCGATGAACTTGGCGCTGCCGTCCGGCTCGTCGCCGCCGGAGAAGCCGCCGGGCAGCATCACGATCTGGCTGTTGTCGATGGCCTTGACCAGTGCTTCGCAGCTGGCCGTGACGTCGGCGGGGGTCAGGTTGCGGATGACCAGGATCTCCGGGTCGGCACCGGCACGGGCAAAGGCCTTTGCGGTGTCATACTCACAGTTGGTGCCGGGGAACACCGGGATGATGACCTTGGGCTTTGCCACACCGATCTTGGGTGCGGCGGGGGCGGTCAGGCTGCCGGTGATGGGCTCCACGGTGGGGCCTGCCTTGCGATAGGGGTACACCGGCTCCAGCTTGGCCTCCCAGATCTCCTGCAGCCGTGCCATGTCCAGCGTTTCGCCGCAGGCCTCGAAGGTGTATTCCTTGGTGGTCTCGCCCAGGATCTCACCGGCGGGTGCGTCGGACACCATTTCCAGCACGATGGAGCCGTACATGGGCTCGAACATCTGGTGGGTGGTCAGGTCTGCCCGCATCTTGAAACCGATGTGGTTGCCCAGGCCCATCTTGAACAGGGCCTCGGCAATGCCGCCGTAGCCCACGGAGCAGGCCGATGCCACCATGCCGCTCTCGACCATGTCCTCCACGACCTTGTAGTTGGCCTTCAGGGAGAAGAAGTTGGGGCAGCCGGTCTCCGGGTCGGTGATGGGACGGATGAGCACCACGGTGCTCTCGGGCTTCTTGAACTCGGTGGAGACCACCTTGTTTGCCTTGCCGATGGCAGTGGCGAAGGACACCAGCGTGGGAGGCACATCCAGCTTCTCAAAGGAGCCGGACATACTGTCCTTGCCGCCGATGGAGGCGATGCCCAGGCCCATCTGGGCATCCAGTGCGCCCAGCAGGGCGGCCAGCGGCTTGCCCCAGCGCTCCGGGGCGGTGCCCAGGCGCTCGAAGTATTCCTGGAAGGTGAGGTAAGCGTCCTCATAGCGGAAGCCGGTGGCCACCAGCTTGGTCACGCTTTCCACCACGGCCAGACGGGCACCCTTGTACTGGTCGGCGCTCATCAGGTAGGGGTTGAAGCCCCAGGCCATGCCGGAGCAGGTGCTGGTCTCGCCGTCCACCGGCAGCTTTGCCACCATGGCGTTCTGCGGGGTGAGCTGGTAGGCACCGCCAAAGGGCATCAGCACGGTAGCGGCACCGATGGTGGAGTCGAACCGCTCGGAAAGGCCCTTCTTACTGCAGACGTTCAGGTCACCCACCATGTTCTTCATCTTCTGGCTGAAGGTCAGGCCGGCCCACTGGGGCTGCCAGACGCTGCCCTTTTCCACATGGACGTTCTGGTGCTTCTCGGCACCGTTGGAGTTCAGGAACTCACGGCTGATGTTGACGATGGACACGCCGTTCCACACCATGTTCAGGCGCTTTTCCTCGGTGACCTTTGCCACGGGGGTAGCCTCAAGGTTCTCCTCGGTGGCAATGGCGATGAACTTGTCCACATCCTCGGGGGCCAGGGCCACAGCCATGCGCTCCTGGCTCTCGCTGATGGCCAGCTCGGTGCCGTCCAGACCCTCGTACTTCTTGGTGACCTTGTTCAGGTCGATATACAGACCATCGGCCAGCTCACCGATGGCAACGGAAACGCCGCCGGCACCAAAGTCGTTGCAGCGCTTGATCATCTTGCAGGCATCCTCGCGGCGGAACAGGCGCTGCAGCTTGCGCTCGATGGGCGCATTGCCCTTCTGCACCTCGGCACCGCAGTGCTCAAGGCTGTCCAGCTTATGTGCCTTGGAGGAGCCGGTAGCGCCGCCAATGCCGTCACGGCCGGTGCGGCCGCCCAGCAGCACGATCACATCGCCGGGAGCGGGGCACTCGCGGCGGACGTGGGAAGCAGGGGTAGCGCCCACAACGGCACCGATCTCCATGCGCTTTGCCACATAGCCGGGGTGGTAGATCTCGTCCACCTGAC
>CAJMQZ010000030.1 GCA_905215595.1 uncultured bacterium | reverse complement strand
TAAGATCGCACAGCGTCTGGGCGGCTACGCTGCCTACGGCCCCATCCTGCAGGGTCTGAACGCACCCATCAACGACCTGTCCCGCGGCTGCAACGCAGACGAGGTGTACAAGATGAGCTTGATCACCGCTTGCCAGTCCTAAACAGTTTTAGCACAAACGAGGAGAAGCCTTCGGGCTTCTCCTTTTTGTTTTGCCCCTCTTGCAATCCGGCGGGGTTTATGGTACAATATCTTAGCATCCACAAGGATGTGTCGGACAGCGCCTGCTGCGTGGTTCGGCATACGGATGCGGGTCCTGTACGATGGATTCGCTGTGAACCAGGTCAGGTGGGGAACCAAGCAGCCTTAAGCAGTGCGTTCGTGCGTTTCAGTAAGCCTGCATCCGTATGCCGAGTTACGCAAGGCGGGGACAAAACCCCGTCGAGCGCTGTCCTTTTATTTTTGCCGCAAAGGCCGGGAAAGGGGAGAGATCGCCATGTATCGTGCGCTTTACCGCAAATGGAGACCCCAGCGGTTTGAGGATGTGGTGGGCCAGCGTGCTATCGTGACCGCCCTGAAAAACCAGATCACCGCAGGACGCGTAGGCCATGCGTATCTGTTTACCGGCGTGCGCGGCACCGGCAAGACCACCTGCGCCAAAATTTTTGCAAAGGCGGTCAACTGCCTGCACCCGGAGGGTGGCGACCCCTGCGGGGAGTGCGAGATCTGCAAAGGCATCGACAACGGCAGCCTGCTGGACGTGGTGGAGATGGACGCAGCCTCCAACAACGGCGTGGACGATATCCGCGACCTGCGGGACGAGACCGCCTACACCCCCAGCGCCTGCCAGTATAAGGTGTATATCATCGATGAGGTGCACATGCTGTCCACAGCAGCCTTTAATGCGCTGCTGAAAACGCTGGAAGAACCCCCTGCACACGTCATCTTCATTCTGGCGACCACCGAAATCCAGAAAGTGCCCGCCACCATCCTCTCCCGCTGCCAGCGGTACGATTTTACCCGCATCGGGCCGGAGGATATCGCACGGCGGGTGGAGTATATCGCCGGTGAGGAAAAGCTGGAGCTGACCTCCGACGGCGCGGAACTGATCGCCCGTCTGGCCGATGGTGCGCTGCGCGATGCACTGTCCATTCTGGATACTTGCGCCGGCGTCACCGCCAAAATTGACGCGGACGTGGTGCGCCGCATGGCGGGTGTGACCGACCGCAGCTACCTGTTCCATATTTCTGACGCCTTGGAAGCGCAGGACGCCGCCGCCGCGCTGGCACAGCTGGCGCAGCTGCGGCAGCAGTCGGTGGACGTGAAGCGCCTGACTGAGGAATTGATCGCCCACTACCGCGCCCTGATGCTGGCGGCGCTGCCCGGCGGGCAGGCGCTGCTGTCCGGTGTTTCGCCGGAGGAAGAGGCGCTGTACCTGCAAAAAGGCCCGGAGATGGGGCAGCGGGAAGCCATCCGCGCCATCCGCACTTTGGGCACGGCGTTGGAACACATGACCCGTGGCAGCGACCAGCGCATCGAGCTGGAACTGGCACTGTTCAGCCTGTCCGAGCCGCCCCAGCAGATGCAGGCGGTAACGGTACAGCCCGCCCCCGCCCGCGCGGCACAGCCGGAAGCACCCCGCCCCTTTGCGGCAGCGGTGCAGCCCTTTGCCAGCGCCCCGGTGCAGCCCGCACCGGCAGCAACTGCATCCCAGACCCCGGCAGCAGTAGCAGAACCTGCCCCTGCCGTGCGGCAGACCCCTCCGCAGCCTGCCGCACCGGAAGCGCAGCCCGTCCCTGCGGAGGAGCTGCCGCCCATGCCGGACGAACCGCCGGTACAGCAGAGCGATGCCGCCCTGCCGTGGGACGAGCCTGCCCCGCAGGCACCGCCGCCGGAGGAGCCGGAGCCGGTCAGTCAGCCGGAGCAGCCCGCCCCCGCAGAACCCACGCAGTCGGCTCCTGCGGCAGAGGAACCGCCTGCCCCGGCGCAGGAGCACCCCGCCGATCCGGTGCTGACAAAGCCCCGCAGCGTGGCGCAGCAGGGCACGAACCCCTTCCCGTACTGGGGACAGATCGTGCAGAAGCTGGAGGGCATCGACCCCATGCTGTATATGTATCTGCGCAAGTCCAAGGCTTACTTTGACGGCACCCGCGTGCTGATCGACGGCGGCAAGACCTTCCGGGATTTTATCCGGGTGAACAAGGACAGCCAGAAGCTGATCAAAAAGCTGATCGCCGAGGTATCCGGCGTGCCGGTGCCCATCGGCCCTTACGAGCCCAAAACAGCCGGAAAGACCGCCTCCAACGCAGAGCAGTCCCTGCTGGCGCTGGAAAAACTGGGGTTAGAGGTCAGCATTGAGGATACCGCCCGCAAAAAGCGATAAAAATTGTTTATAATAAAGGAGAATGCCATTATGAAAGCAAGAATGCCCGCAGGCTACGGCCGCCCCGATATGAACGCCCTGATGCGTCAGGCTCAGAAGATGCAGGAGGACATGAAGAGCAAGCAGGCCGAGTTGGAAGCCGCCGAGTACACCGGCAGCGCCGCCGGTGAGATGGTGACCGTGAAGATGAACGGCAAGCACGAGGTGCTGTCCATCACCATCAAGCCCGAGGCCGTGGACCCGGATGACATCGAGATGCTGGAGGACATGGTGGCTGCTGCCATCAACGCCACCGTAAAGCAGGTGGATGAGACCGCCGAGGCCGAGATGGGCAAGCTGACCGGCGGCCTGAACATTCCGGGCCTCTGATCCGGGAAGGGGAGATACCATGGACTACACTGCCGCACCGCTGGAAAAGCTGATCGAAGAGTTCGGCAAGTTTCAGGGCGTGGGCCGCAAGGGTGCTACCCGCATGGCCTATCAGGTGCTGAGTATGTCGGATAAGGACGCTGCGGCGCTGGCCGATGCCATCCGTGGCGCGCACACCCGGCTGCACCGGTGCCGCATCTGCCAGAACTACACGGACGCTGACCTGTGCCCGGTGTGCGCCAGCGCCAAGCGGGACACCTCGGTGATCTGCGTGGTGGAAAAGCCCCGGGACGTACAGGCCTTTGAGCGCACCCGGGAGTATAACGGCCTGTACCATGTGCTGCACGGCCTGCTGGACCCGCTGGCCGGTGTGGGCGCAGAGCAGTTGACCGTCAAGGAGCTGCTGGCGCGGCTGAAGGACGACACGGTGAAGGAGGTCATCATGGCCATGAACCCCACCGTGGAGGGCGAAGCCACCGCCATGTATCTGGCAAAGCTTATCAAGCCGCTGGGCATCCGGGTCACCCGGCTTGCCTCCGGTCTGCCGGTGGGCGCCAGCCTGGAATACGCGGACGAGACTACCCTGTACCGGGCACTTTCCGGCAGGGGAGAGCTGTAAATCTGTAAAAATTTACAATTCTGTCAGAAACAGCCCTTGCATTACCCTGAAAAAATGGTATACTGAAACAACAAACGGAACGGAGAAAGGAGGCGCGCAGCATGGCACCCACAAAGGAGCGCCCGGCGACCAAGAACATCGCCACCAACCGAGAAGCGCGCCACGAGTATTTTGTTCTGGAAGCGCTGGAGACCGGTGTAGAACTCAAAGGCACCGAGGTGAAAAGCCTGCGGGCCGGCGGGGTCAACCTGAAGGATAGCTGGGTAGATATTGAAAATGGCGAGCTGCTGGTAAAGGGGATGCACATCAGCCCCTACGACCACGGCAACCTGTTCAATCAGGATCCCATGCGCGTCCGGCGGCTTCTGGCGCACAAAAGTGAGATCCGGCGTCTGCACCAGCAGTGCAAACTGCAGGGCTATACGCTGGTGCCGCTCTCGCTTTATTTCAAGCATGGCCGCGTAAAAATGGAAGTGGGTCTGTGCAAGGGCAAAAAGCTGTACGACAAGCGTGCCGATGCCGCCCAGCGCGATGCAAAGCGCTCCATTGACCGGGCTGTGAAGTCCAACGGCAAGTATTATTAAGCATTCCAATTGCAGACTGCGGCTCACCGCAAAACCAAGCTTTTCGCACATCGCAAGATGTGCTTTATATGGGGGCGTAAAGGTTTCGACGGGGGGAGCAAGGTCTGGGCAGCGGGTAGCAGTGGGGGAACTGCTCTATAACTCCTCCAAAAAAATTAACTGACAACAATAATTATCAGTTGCTCGCAGCCTGAGTGCTGCGCGTTCCGCCCACTCTTGTGTCGTGTGGGGCCGGGGCGTCCTTTAGACACAGCACCTGAACGGACCTAAGCTTTGCGGACCGGCAGGAACTCATGAAGCTACCAAAGCGCTAGCCTGACGATCGGCGTGGCGTGGCGGGAATGTTGTAGATCGCCTGCACCCGGAGACACCTACACTGAGCTCTTTTCGGACATGGGTTCGACTCCCATCGCCTCCACCAACCGCAACGCGGTAGAACCCCCGGAATTTGACGTTATATCGTCATCTTCCGGGGGCTTTTTGTTTACGGAAATGGGCAAAATCACCCGCTCAAAGTCCCCGGTTTTCTGGTCGGTTATATTGAACTTGACCTCTGCCCGATCCTCGTACAGCAGGATGGATGAAACGAACGTATCCAGGATGCGGCGGCGGTACTCTTCGTCCACCTCGTCCTCTTCCCGGCGGAACTGCTCGAACATGAACGTGAGCGCTTCCCGACTGAACTGGGGCGGCGCGGGGGCGTTGTTGATCTCGCCCAGAGCAAAGGTAAGCTGGGCTTCCTGTTCTTCGAGAGCGCGCAGGCGGGCCGCAAGGCGGGCGCTGCCGCCCTCTTCGATGGCCTCAAGGATATTGTTCTGCTTGCGGCGGCACTCGGCCAGCTCTGCTTCCAGAGCGTCCTTCTCCGGGTTGTCTTTCGGCTCCTGCTCCTTGGCCTGCAATTCCATCATGCAGTCCACGATCTGAGAAATCTTTTCAGGGGTAAGGACGTACTTTGCAACGCCGTCCACGATGACCTGTTCCAGATAGTTTTTTTCAATGGAGGTCTTGGGACACTTCTTCTCGACGTGCTGGGTGCAGGTGTAGTAGTAGTGCTTGCTCCCGGTGTGGCCCGTGGCGCTGGCTCCTTTCATGGCATGACCGCACAGGCCGCAGTCCAGTTTACCAACAAGCACATAGTCAGCCCTGGGCGCACCCTTGCCGCCGCCGTGGGCGCGGTTAAAGGCAAGCTGGGTCTGGCAGCGGTTGAACAGCTCCCGGTCGATCATGGCAGGCACTCCCCCCTCAATGCGGATGTCGGCGTACTTGTACACACCAAGATACATCTCGTTGGTGATGATCCGGCAGATAGAGTTCTTGTTGAACGGATTGCCCCGGCTGGTGCGGTAGCCGCGGGCGGTCAGTTCCCGCACGATGTCGGCGGCGGTAGCCCCGGCGGCGTACTGCTCAAAGATGTACCGCACGGCGGGGGCCTGCTTCTCGTTGATGCAGTAGTGCTTGTCCGGCCCGATGTCGTAGCCAAAGCTGCGGTTGCCGCCCAAGGCAATGCACTTGAGCGCGCTTTCCCGCTGGCCGCGGCGGAGTTTCTGAGCCAGTTCGGCGGAGTAATACTCGGCCAGGGATTCCATCAAACCCTCAATGATAATACCCTCTGGGCCGTCTACCACCGTCTCGGCGGCATACAGAATCTTGACCCCGTTCCTCCGCAGGCGGGTCTTGTAGATGATGGAGTCGTAGCGGCTGCGGGCGAGGCGGTCTGTTTTCCAGCAGATCACAGCGTCGAAGAGGTGGCTGTCGCTGTCGGAGATCATCTGCTGGAACGCCGGGCGGCTGTCGCTCTTGCCGGAAATGTGGCGGTCGATATACTCATGGACGATCTTGTAGCCGTGGGCTTTGGCGTAGGCCTCACAGTCCCGGCGCTGGCCCTCAATGCTCTGCTCGGTCTGCTGGCCGCCGTTGGAGTAGCGATAGTACGCCACCAGGCGCAGGCCGCCCACCTCTTGCAGTTTCTTTTTGCGAGGCATAAATACCACCTTTCAAGTAGTTTTAAGTTTGTTGCAAGCCGTTGCAAGTTCTGGGGAAAATAAATCTTTCCACACTTTCAACAGTCAAAAAGTTAAATTCATTTCCGAAATATCATATCTGGGAGCCATTTATATAAGTAGAGTTGCACGTTTAGGTTCAACTCGTTCCAAAACGCCCTGTCTTTTCTGCGGAGAAGATGGGGCGTTTTTATTTGCCATACACGAAAAAGCCTACCGGGCTTTGTCCCCGGTGGGCTTTTTCTTTTTGTGTGCTGAATTTTACTGGTGCTTCCTGCGCCATTCAGCGGCGGCACGGTCAAGCACTAACCTATGGAAGAAGATTCTTTTCCCCCACTGGCGGCCTCGTCGGCCCGCTCGGCGTTGTACCGGGCTACCTCGTCCTGCACGTTGACAACGGCAGCGGCCACATCGTCGGACACATCCACCCGGCGGGGCGGCTGTGCGGCAGGCCCGCCAAAGACCTTGCGCATCTGTGTAAGGAACAGCGTGCGCTCCTGCGGGGACAGATCGAGAAAGTTCTCAATCACCGAGACCTGCTCTTTGTCCAGGCTGTACTCGGCGGCCAGCCGATCCAGTACAGTTTCCCGTGTCTGCTCGAACATCTCTCCCTCGCCAGTGCGGAGCCAGCGTTCATTCACGCCAAACTCACGGCAGATGGAGCGGATAGTCTGATCCGTTGTTCCGTTGACCCCGTTTTCGATACGGCTGACAGCAGACTTGCCCATACCGATTACAGAGCCAAAATCCTCCATCGAAAGATTTTTCTCTTTACGGAGGACTTTAATTCTTTCACCAATGGTCATTTATTTTTATTCACCACCTTTCTGCAATCCCATTATAGCAAATAAAGTTCCGAAAATCAACAAAAGAATCCCAGAAAACCATTGACAATGTTCCGAGAATTGACTATAATGGCACTGTAAAGTTCCGACAAGCAACATGAGAGCAACGGAAAAGGGAGGTGAAGAGGATGGAAAAGGAAAAAAGTATCTACGCAGACGTTCGGGCGAGTGCGATTAGCTGGCGTGTGCGCGATATGTACAACCTCTACGGAACGATTCGCCGTGTACTATTTGAGGGGCGCAAGGCGGAACGGGCGGCGATGCTGTCCGAACTGATAAAAATGCAGGGCGGGAACATCGGCGGGTCGGCAAAGGTCGAAACGCTGGACGACCGCCTGAAACTTGCCCGCGAGTTTGAGAACATCGACGACGGAGAAGAAGTTGTTCTGTTCAAGGACAAGTCCGGCAAGCTGGTCTGGGTCAGACTGAACGGCGAAAAGTGGCTGTAAAAAAGCTCCCGCTTCTTCCACAAGCAGGAGCTTAGAAAAGAAAGATGCTCAGATCAGAGCTTCAATCTTTTTGCCGTCAGTCGTCAGCTTTCCGCACTGGTCGCAGAAACGAACGCCGGGAGCAAAAGAAAAATGTTCCTTATGACGTTTGCAATCTGGATTGGTGCAGAAGTTTTCAGAACTGACATTCAGAGATGCGCCGCAGTTGGAACAGAATTGAGCGTCCGAACCAACAGCGGAACCGCAACGAGGACAGATAGGCATTTATAATCACCCCCTTTCCGCCTGCCACGATTATAGCACGGCGGGAAGAGGCGGACAACATTAAAGAGAGGTGAAGCGGACGTGACACTGAAACCTGAACACATTGTAGAAGAGCTGAACAGAACGCCGAAGTTGAAGCGCGACCTCATTATGAAGATGATCAATGAAGAGAGATTCTGTACAGAGGGCATAGCGGAATTTTCACTTCTTAACATGGATGCCCTGAATGAAGATGGATATGTAGTAAGATGGAATGCTATCCAGCAGATCGGACGTTTCTTTGAAGAAAATATATTTTCTACGAAGGACTACAAGACTGCACGAGGCGAAAAAGAACCTGACTTGCAGGAAGCAAAAAGATTGAGAAAAGCTGTTGAAGATGCGTTTGAAAAGTACAATCGGACGCACGAAAATTCGGCGGATCAAGAAATAGTGCGATACTGCACAAAAATCACACCGAAAGAACTCGCGTGGTGGGAGGAAAGCTGGCAGGTAACTGCTGAATATGCCCCATTGCGCGGCAGAAAATCACGATAAAGGAGCAAAAACAATGGATGCAATCAGAGGTGACGTTCGCAAGCTGGTAAACAAGGAACTGAACGCTGCAAACAAGCGGTTCCGGCCTTTTGCCAGCCCGCACGAGGGGCAGAACATCGTCCGGGAAGAGCTGGAAGAAGTTGAACAGGCACTTATGCCGCTGGAACTCCACGTCAAAAAGAGAATGTGGAACGCCGTCAAGGCAAACAAAACAATTTCGCGGGAAGAACTTCAAGAAATCCGTGAAATGGCTGTCAGTCTGGCAGTGGAAGCGATTCAGGTAGCCGCAATGGTGAAAAAGTTTGAGCACGGCCAGCACCGTGGATGGCCTGGCGGAAAGGAAAACCAGTATGGCACAAAAAAGAAAGTCACACCCGGCGGATGTGGAAACCGTAACCATAACCATGAGCCGGAAAACGGCGGAAGCGGTAAAGCGAGCGTGTGAAGAATATCTCCGCCTGCGGATGGGCCAGTTTGAGGACTTCACAAACGAGGTCTGCTGCTGGGACTATGTGGAGCAGATGGAGAAAGAGTGCCACACTACCGAGGAACGGAAGAAATTCAACCGGGATCACGAGCAGGATTTTTACAAGTGTATGCGGCTCCGCGACCGTATGCGGGCGGGGCTGCGCGCGCTCTGGACGCAGAATGTGCCGACAGCTTCTATCCAGTTTACATTGAGGGAAGCGTACCGGGCAGAATCCGTATGGCTGGCGATCCGTTATGCCCTGGCGTGGCACGACTTCCCGGAGGGTGGAATGTGGAACGACTTCTTCTCCCCGCTAAACCGTTCGGATCAGCTGATGCCGAAAGTGGAACTGAAAGAAAAGGATAGTACGGAATGACGATAACGATATACCCGGACGGTCACTCCATCCAGCAGGGAACGCCGGAAGAGTTGGCGCGGCTTGTGTTCGAGATGCAGGCACTTCAAACCTTACAAAGTTTTAGAAATTTGGTTGAAGCCATCCCGGCGGAAATGGAAAAGCAGCAGAAACAAAAGGACGTTGTGGTTACAGTCCCGGAAATTCCGAAGAGAGGTCGAAAACAGAAGAAAAAGACGACGGAGGCGCACGATGAAAACAAAACGGCTAATTGATGCGGACGACCTTTTAATTGCGTTTGGCAATGCTCTTAACAATGCGACTCTAAAGATAGGCTACGGTTTCATGGAGTGGGTTGTGAACGAGCAGCCGACGATAGACCCGGAAAGCCTGAGACCAACCGCGAAATGGCTTGTCGTTCGGCTCATGGCAGACGGCGCAGAGTGTAAGTGCGGGCATTGTGGCCGCCACGAAACATTTACATCGTTCGACAAGCACACAGACCATGTTTACTGCTGCCGATGCGGATACAAAATGGAGGGCTTGGAGTATGAGAGAAAAACGGCTGGTTGACGCAAACCACTTTGAGCAGGTGCTCAAAAACATAGCGTATGCCTTGAAAGGCGAACTGACGTATGGAAAAATCAAGATCGACGTGGTGAAGTTGATTATGGGAAGTCTGGAAGCTGAACCGACCATAACTGCGGAGAGCTTGCAACCGCTGACGTACAACGAAAATATGGACTACCTGGATTGCGACGAATTTATCTGCCACAAGTGCGGAATCCATATTGAGGACTGGAAGCGAATCAAGATCGACCCGGACGACGGGGAGAAAGAAATTTGCGAGTACACGTTTAAGCACTGCCCGGAATGCGGCGCAAAAATCATCATACACAAAAGCTGCGAATTTTGCAGGTGGCATTTGCAGGACGGGACGTGCTTTAACAAACATCGCCCGAAACCAACGACGCACCAGGAAAGTTCCTGCTGGAACTGGGAGGAACGCGAGTAATGGAAAAGAACTGCTCCACCTGCGCATGGCATGACAGCTTCTCGTGGGTATGCTTCAACGGCTTATCCGAACACCGGGCGGATTTTACTGACCCGGAGAACACCTGCCAAGAATGGAAAGAAAGGAAAGATGAAAATGACTAGGGATGGGGTCGAGTATACCTGCGACAAATGCGGCAAGACCATGTTTGCGCCGACGGATATGTGCAGCACCATGAACAGTGTCCGCGAACGTATGACGAGGGACTGGGAAAAAGTGACAGACGACCATGGCCGCAAGCGCGACCTTTGCCCGGAGTGTAGCAAGGAATACAAGAAAATCATTGGCGGCTTCCTCAAGAAAAAGTGACCGCCGAAGAGCAAGCCTCTTACATTATATATTATACATAGTAGTCCGTCGTTAAATAGCCGCCCTGACGAGGCGGCAAGGGGCTTGTATACGGAAGCTAAGTTAAGGGACACGACGAGAAAGAAGAGCGAAACGATGCACCTACCCCCGGCGGGGAAAGGGAGTGCAGAGGGAAAACGAGGGCGGCGTTCCGGCAGCTTATCGGAATAGAGGGCAAAGGGAACGCGGCCCGGCGTTGTTCCTCTGCATCGTTCCCCTCTTTCGTTTGTGGGTCAAGATAAAGAAAGTTCCATGACGTGAACGGAAGGAGGGACGTAGAGAGTATGGCAGGCGGTTTCAGAGTGCGAGAGCAAAAATTCATCTGCGGCAAAGATTACGCCACGGCTGAAACGATGCAGGTTGACTTTTTCGAGATCACGGAACAGCAGCACAAGGCCAGCACCCGCAAGAAGAAAGAACTTGCCAGCTCCATTGCGAAAGAAGCGTACAATTTACGGCAGTCCGGGCGATACCTGGAACTGCTGATCCAGCGCAACTTCCGCAGAACGGACTACTCCGTTACATACACCTACGACAACGACCGTCTGCCTGCACCCGGCGACATGGAGCGTGTGGATACCAGACCAAGGTTTACAACGAGCGCGCATACAGCCTGCCCGCAGAAGATCCCACCGTAAGCCAGAACTTTGACTGGTTCGCCAGCAAGACCAAGGCGAACGGCACGGGCTGGCATGAGGCCACCGTGGCCGAGTGGGCCGCCGTTGCCCTGTGGTGCCACAAGCGCGGATGTGAGCCGCGGGGCAATAATAACTATGGCAAGGACACAAACGAGTCCACCTACGATGCAATCCCCGCACCTGGCGTGCAGGACAGCGGAAAGACCGCCCGCGTACTGACGGGCACTGGCCCGCTGCCGTGGAGCCACAACGGCCAGATGGACGGCATCTGGGATATGAACGGCAACGTGTGGGAGTGGCTGCTCGGCCTGCGTCTGTACAAGGGCGAACTGCAAATCATTGCAGACAACAACGCCGCCGACAACTCCGTATCCACTGCTGCTTCCAGCGCAGCATGGAAAGCAATCCGCGCCAGCGACGGTGCGCTGATTACTCCCGACGGCAACGGCACGACCTCCGGCTCCATCAAGCTGAACGTCGTGTCCGGCAAGGCTGTGTGGGACACCACAATCACCGACCAGAAAGACGAGGGGCGCGGCTGCTCGTTCAAGGACATTACTGCCGGTTCTGCTGTGGGCGACGCTGCAAAGCTGGTGCTCATGGCACTGGCGCTGATGCCGGATGCCGCTCTTACTGGCACTGGCATTGATACCACCTATGGCGGCGATTATTTCTGGTTCAACAACGGCGCAGAAGAGCGGCTTCCGAGTCGGGGCGGCTACTGGTACGATGGCGGCTACGCTGGCCTGTTCAGCTTGTACCTCGGCGGTCCGCGCAGCGGTTCCGACTGGAGCGTCGGGGGCCGTTCCGCTTTTGTGGAGCTGCCTGCTGAATCCTGATAAGCTGCCGTCCTGCGCGGTAGCGCAGGACAGAAGCGAAAAATAAAAACCAGAAAGCGCGGTGGGCCAGCGGGCCGCCGCGCCGATTTTTTGGAGGTGTTGACTGTGCCGAAAGAAGCCGACGTGCCGCCCCAGCAGGGAAAGCCCGAAAAGGGCGCGGTAGAAAAGAACGACGAGAAAAAGGTGGAGCCGTTTCATCTTAGGGAAAAGATCGAGGAAATGGTGGACTACGGCTACCCGTTGACAATGAGTTTTCCACGGAAAGACCGGGAACTCGCGGACGAGTTGAAGAAATCCATTCTGACGATTTACCGCCTGAGTATCGAAATCGACCGCAAATATTTTAAGAAAACAACGACCCAGAATCTCGATGTGGAACTAGACGTACTGCGCGGAATGGTACGGCTGGCGGCGAGTAAGAAGTTACACGGGGGCAAGTACCCGCCGCCACTTACGATGCACCAATACGAGGTGTGGGCGAAATACAATGAAGAAATTGGCAAACTGCTGGGCGGCTATATCAAGACGCTGTAAGCGGCTTGCCAGTTTTTATACATGGGAATGTACTATACTCGGCTTCCGAATCGGGGCGGCAACTGGAACAATGGCGGCAACGCTGGCCTGTTCAACTTGAACCTCAACAATCCGCGCAGCAATTCCAACTGGAACATCGGGGGCCGTTCCGCTTTACACCACGTCACATTATGTGCGGCGACACCACGCTGGATATGGGGGCTGTGATCTACGGGTCATAGTCGGTGCGTGTGTCTAAAGGAGCGCATTTCCATTCCGGGAGAGCAACCCGGAAAAATTTTGAATTGCCGTGGAGGCGGTAACGTCACACACGGCGACGGTGAAAAGAGGCAGAAATGCCAGGTGAAATAAAGACAATTCAAAACGCATGGGCGGTCATAACAGAGTTTGAATATCTCTGTGAGGCCGACCATAACGCCCGCAAAGGAAAACGGTACAGACAAGAGATTTTGGCTTTTACTGCGGCGTTTGAACACAACCTGTTTGTGATCCAAGCGCAGATGCAGGGCGGCACATACATTCTCGGCCCGTACCGCAAGCTGTGGGTTTTCGTACCAAAGAAGCGTTTGGTGATGGCCCTGCGCTATCCTGATCGTATCGTACAGTGGAGCCTATACCAGTACCTCAACCCGATATACGACAAACTCTTTATCGAGGATTCGTATGCGTGCAGGAAAGATAAGGGCAGCCACAAAGCGGCACAACGCCTGCAATACTGGATGCGGCAGGTCAGCCGGAAACCAGACGCGAAGTGGTACTACTTAAAGCTGGATATATCCAAATTCTTCTACCGGGTAAACCATGCAATGGGTTTTCGGCATCGTGGCGGGCGGCCTGACCGCAGCATACCGTAGCCTTTCCAAGAAGATCAAGGCGCAAAAGGAAGAGAACAAGGCAATCAAGGACGGCCTGCTGGCAATCCTGCACGACAGACTATACCAAGCCTGCACTCACTACATCGAGATCGGACACATCGACCTGCCCGGTCTGAAAAACATTGAGTACCTGTACAAGAGCTATCACGCCTTGGGCGGAAATGGAACTGGTACGGAATTGTATACCAGAGCAAAGGCACTCCCAATCCGGGAGGAATAAGAAAGGACGGAACACACATGGTTATTACTGGCATGGCAGAATACGAGAGTGTCTGCAAGAACGCGCTGGTGCAGTGGTACAATAGCCACAATGAAACCAAGATCACGCTTGAGAACGTCTTTGTGGTCTGGGTCTGTAAGACGTTGCAGAACTATAAGGCTCTGCTGTCCACCACCGTTTCCGGCGACGGCATCTATGCCGAGTACACCTACAACGGCGACAAGCAGGAACTGTACGAGGACGTGTACGGCAAGTTGACGAATCGGTGCATTAAAACTGCATAATTGAAAATCCCCCGCTGGCAATCCGAAAGGAAAGCTGGCGGGGGATTTTTTGTTGTCTGTGGAGGTGACGGAATATAAACCTCTGTCCGAAAGAATGAAAATAAAGAACGTAGAAGCAAATTATATTGCGTGAAACGGCGGGCGGATTTTATCGGCGAACCAGTTTTCCGGGAAGCGGGATGATGAAAACAACGCTGTAAGGAGAAATCTCAACGCGGGGGTTCGTCTGGCGTTGCGGTTCGTCCACCAATAAAAAAGCCACCTGAAAACGTAAGTTTTTGGGTGGCTTTTGCTATATGGAGCGATGTTGTATTGTTACGCCAGATCCGGTAGGATATCCGACCACAGAGCCTGCTCCTGCCGCAAGGCATCGAAGCAGCAGTCCAGATATATTTTGTTGACCGCTGCAAAAATGGTGCTGCGCAGCAGCAGACGCTCGTCGTTGAGCGTAGTCTCCGGCTGGGCTGCCTTGCCGCCGAACACCACAGAAAGACTGGTCTCCAGTTCCTCGCAGAAGATATCGTAGGCTGTCCCGGCGGAGCAGTGCTCCCGCTGCATTTTGAACAGGGTGTCGATGTTTTCAATCGAGAGCACCGTTTTGGAGACTGCAATGTACATCAGGGATGCAATCTGGTCCCGGGTGTATTTTTTGCGGATGGGGTGATCCACCACCCCTTTTTTGACGTAGTTGCTTACCATAGAAGGGGTCAGCTCTACCCCGCAGAAGCTGCGGAAATAGCCGTTGACGAACTGCACCGTCTGGTCCAGATACAGCCCTACCGAGGGGAGATCGTTGTACCGGGGCAGGGCAAAGCCCGCAGCACACGCCGCAACGCGGAGTTTGGTTTCAGCTTTCATAGTATCTTGTTCCGTTCATGCTCCTGCACTTTTTGCAAGCAGGAACGTTGTTTTTGTGCAAAGGCAGGGCAATTGCTTTCCGCAAAAGCACTTCTGTCTGTGAAATAGTATACCGCATTTTGGAAAATTGGTCAACGGTCTGCAAAAACTTTGTAAAAGAATTTAAGGAAACAGTTGACAGGGTTTTGAAAAACTGCTATGATGGTCACGGACAAAGGAATGACTGCGGCGTGCGCCGCTTGAAAATGGAGAAAAATATGAAAAGCAAAATCGTTGTAGATTCCTCTGCAAATGTGTACGCGCTCCCCGATGTGGGTTTTGCCTGTGTGCCGCTGAAGATCCTGACTGACGAGCAGGAGTATGTGGATACCGCAGAGGTGGATGCTCCCGCGCTGGCCGAGATGCTGCGCACCTATAAGGGCCGCACCAGCACCTCTTGCCCCAATATCTCGGACTGGCTCACCGCCTACGAGGGCGCAGACGAGGTGTATGTTGTAACCATTACCGGTACGCTGTCCGGTGCCTATAACGCTGCACTGCTGGCAGGCGAGGAGTACGAGCAGAGCCACGAGGGCGCGCGGGTCTTTGTGCTGGACAGCCTGTCTACTGGTGCGGAGTCCCGGCTGCTGGTGGAGCGTCTGGCGGCGCTGATCAAGGCAGGCAAGCCCTTTGATACCGTGTGCGAGGAGATCCGGGCGTATCACGAGCACACTCATCTGCTGTTTGCACTGGAATCTCTGGCAAACCTTGCACGCAATGGCCGCGTGAAGCCCGCTGTGGCTGCTGTGGCGCGGATGCTGGGCATCCGGGTCATCGGGCAGGCCAGCGATGCCGGTGATCTGGAGGTTCTGTGCAAGACCCGCGGCGAGCACGGCGCGCTGGAGCGCATGGTGCTGGAAATGAAGGCGCACGGACTGACCAACGGCCGGGTGCACATCGACCACTGCTGCAACGCTGCCGCTGCGGAGCGGCTGAAGCACATGGTCCATGCGGTGTTCCCGGAGGCCAAGGTGGAGGTAGGCAGCTGCGGCGCTCTGTGCAGCTACTACGCGGAGTACGGCGGCCTGATGGTGGGCTACGAGGATAACGAAGCACCCACCGTCTGAGCGGAAAATATGATACTATGATTTCGATTCACCGGGGCATCTGCGGACGCTCCGGTGAACTTTTTTATGAGGGATAATTCCGGTGTACCTGACACCAAAAACTTGCAAAGGGTGAAAAAACGCGCTATACTTACCTATATATAAAGTGGGATAACATGGAAAGGGGGAGATGGTATGATGTTCCGACTGCCCATCGTCAAATTTTTCAACCGCATCACGGTCACGGTGGTGCTGGTAGCGCTGCAGCTTGCATGGCTGGCGTGGGTGTTTTTTGCCCTCACCACCGGTACGGCGCGGGTGTGGGTCACAGGGGTGCTCAACGGGCTAAGCCTGCTCATCATTCTGTATCTGGTGCGCAAAGACGAAAACAGCGCCTATAAGGTGGGCTGGATCGCCCTCATCGGGCTGCTTCCGCTGCTGGGCGGGGCACTGTATCTGGCCTTTGGCAACAAGCGCCCCTCCCGCCGTCTGCGCAGCAAAATGCAGGCAGTGGAGCAGGCACACCGGGCAGACCGCGCCCAGCGGCCCGGGCAGACCGCCGGGCTGTGCGATGAAAACCGGGGCGTGAGCCGCTACCTGACCCAGTACGGCTGCTATCCCGCATGGCAGAACACCACCGCCCGGTATTTTTCCTGCGGCGAAGCCATGTATCCGGCATTGCTGGCCGACCTTGAAAAGGCGGAAAAGAGCATCTTTCTGGAGTTTTTCATCGTCAGTCAGGGCAAGATGTGGCAGGGCGTGGAGGATATTCTGCGGCGCAAAGCGGTACAAGGGGTGGACGTGCGGCTGATCTACGATGACTTCGGCAGCCTGCTGGGTCTGCCCAAGGACTTTGTGGTGCGCATGGAGCGGGCGCATATCCGCTGCATCCCCTTTAACCCGGTGGTGCCGCTGCTCTCGCTGGTGATGAACCACCGCGACCACCGCAAGATCGTGGTGATAGACGGAAAAGTAGCCTACACCGGCGGCATCAATCTGGCGGACGAATATATCAACGCGATCACCCGCTTCGGCTACTGGAAGGACGCGGGCCTGCGTATCGAGGGCGCTGCGGTGTGGAATTTTACCGTGATGTTTCTGGATTTCTGGAACGCCTTCCGTCCCTTTGAGCAGGATTACAGCGCCTTTCGCCCGCAGCTTGCGGTGCTGCCCGCCAGCGATGGAGTTGTGCAGCCCTACGCGGACAGCCCGCTGGACGAGGAGCCGGTGGCAGAAACGGTCTATCTGGATATTCTGGCACAATCACAGCAGTACGTTTATTTTTATACGCCCTATCTCGCCATTGGCGAGGAAATGCTGGACGCGCTGCGTAACGCCGCCAAGCGCGGGGTGGATGTGCGGCTGGTGCTGCCGGGCATCCCGGACAAAAAGCTGGTGTTCCGGCTGAGCCGCTCGTACTATCTGCCCCTGTTGCGGGCGGGGGTGCGCATTTACGAGTACACCCCGGGTTTCCTCCACGCCAAGTGCTGCGTCAGCGATGACCGCGCGGCGGTGGTGGGCAGCATCAATATGGATTACCGCAGTATGTTTCTGCACTTCGAGTGCGGGGTGCTGCTGCTGCAAAACAGTCAGGTGCTGGCCTTGCGGGACGATGTGCGCCGCACCCTGCCCCAGTGCCGGGAGGTGCAGTGCGCGGACTGTCGCACCGGGCTGGCCGGTACGGTACTGGACAGCGTGCTGCGGCTGCTCAGTCCTTTAATGTAAGCATCTGCTCATAAAATCCCGCGCGGCGGGGCATACTGGCTCCAAAGCCTGCGTCTGCAATGCAGGCACGGAAAGGGAGCGTATGTAACGATATGAAACAGGCATCGCGTTGGCTTTTGTGCTGCACGCTGGCGGCAGCACTGACATTGACCGGCTGCGGCGGGGGAAACTCCGGCAGCAGCTCCGGTTCTGTGAGCGGCAGCACCTCTGCGGGCAGCAGCGCGGCGCAAGGCGCGGCGTGGCGCACCGGGCTGGGGGTCCTGACCGAGGCGACCGGCACAGACCGTGCGGGCAGCATCCACACCGTAGCGGCTGCCGTGCTGCTGGATGCAGACGGCAAGCTGGCCGGGGTAACACTGGACGAGTTGGAGCTTTCGGTCAGTGCGGACAGCACCGGCAAGGTGACCACCCCCACCGATACCCGCACCAAGCGCCAGAAAGGGAAAGACTACCCACTGGCAGAGGTGTCCGGCCTGAAAAAGGGCTGGGCAGAGCAGGCAGATGCCTTTGGTGATTGGCTTGAGGGCAAGACCCCGGACGAGGTGAAAAAACTAAAAACGGATGCGGACGGCAAGCCCACAGACACAGACCTTCTCTCCGGCTGCACCATCGCGGTGGATCGCTACCGGGATGCCGTCGTCCGCGCCTGCGAGAATGCACAGGTGCTGGGCGCTGCCCGGGGTGATACGGTCAAACTGGGCATAGAGGTGGCCGAAATGCCGCAGGGGCTTGCGGGCACAGATGACAAGGACGCGCAGGTACAGCCAAAAATCACGCTGGCAGTGGTGACCATGGACGAGAATGCCCGGGTGACCAGTGCCATCGGGGATATGACCGAGCCGGAGTTGACCGTCAGCGCGGACGGCACCGTGTCTGCCCCGCGGGAGCCGGTGTACACCAAAAATGAACTGGGTGACCGCTACGGGATGCGCAGCGCAAGCGCCTTGGGCAAGGAGTGGTACGAGCACAGCGCAGGCTGGTGCGGCTACCTGAAGGGCAAAAATGCCGTGGAGATCGGCAAGATTTCCGCAGACGGCACGGACGCCGACCTGAAGGCGCTGTGCACCATCTCGGTCACCGACCTGCAAAAGGCGGCGCTGAAGGCCATGGCGGAGCAGTAGGGGACGATTTGGAATGCCCGCCGCGTGCGCTTTGGACATGATCAGCGGAAAATTATTTTTAATTTCGAGATAGCGGAGCGTCTGCGGACGCTCCGCTGTCTCATTTTCACGGGAGGGGTCGTGAAGGAAAACGGCATTTGCAGCGCCTGCTTCCTACGGAAGCGGCGGCGCTGCGGGAGATACCCCCTCAGGCGCTAACGCAGTGAGCAGACGGAAGGGGTATTTGCAGCTGCCCTCTCAGGCGCAAAGCCGGAAGGGGTATGCACACTTTCCCACAAAAAGCGGGCTTATGGGCGGGGCAAAGCAGTGCATTGTGCGAAAAAATGGGTTTGCCTCTTGCAAAACGGCGGCAAACGCGCTATTCTATAACCACAGTTTACCGCTTTAGCACGGTAAAATGGTAAATCAAGAGGGGAGCGGGACGCAGAACGTCCCCTATGGGAGGAAAAAGATATGAAACTCAAGCGTATTGCAAGTGCATTTCTGACCGGTGCTCTGGCACTGAGCCTTGCAGCCTGCGGCGGCGGTGCATCCACCTCTGCGGCGGCATCTGCTTCCGGCAGTGCAGCCGGTTCGGCTTCTTCCGCAACGGGCAGCGATCTGGATTACATCAAGGGCAAGGGCAAAATGGCCATCGGCTACACCGTGTACGAGCCCATGAACTACACCGACGCCGACGGCAACTTTACCGGCTTTGATACCGAGCTTGCCACTGCTGTGTGCGCAAAGCTGGGCGTAGAGCCGGAGTTCGTGGAGATCAACTGGGACACCAAGGTGGTGGAGCTGGACGCCAAGAGCATCGACTGCATCTGGAACGGCATGACCCTGACCGAGGATATCATGGCCAACACCGCTACCACCAAGGCTTACGCCAAGAACGCACAGGTCGTGGTGGTCAAGGAGGGTACCGCCTACACCTCCACCGCCGACCTTGCCGGTAAGACCGTGGTGGCCGAGGCTGGTTCTGCCGGTGAGGCTGCCATTCAGGGCGATGAGAACCTTGCCAAGGCAGACTACGTTTCCAAGAGCGTGCAGACCGACTGCCTGATGGAAGTAGCTGCCGGTACGGCAGATGCCGCTGTGCTGGATTTGACCCTTGCCAACGCCATGATCGGGGAAGGCACCGACTACGCCGGTCTGAAGATCGTGGACGAACTGAATGCCGAGGAATACGGCGTGGCCTTCCGCAAAGGCAGCGATGCCGCCGCCGCAGTGGATGCCGCCTTTGACGAGCTGAAGGCTGACGGCACCATGCAGGCGCTGGCCGAGAAGTACGAGCTGGCGCTGGCCGACTGAGCCGGGCGTAAAACAAAACGATAGATGGGTGTGTTTTTGTGTCTGTGATCCTTGGGCGCCTTTCCGGCGCGTTCCTGCTCAACTGTGAGCTGTTTGCCCTTACGCTGCTGTTTGCGCTGCCGCTGGGACTGGTGGTGGCCTTTGGTTCCATGAGCCGGTGCAGGCTGCTTTCCGGTGCGGTAAAGACCTTTGTCTGGGTCATCCGCGGTACTCCGCTGATGCTGCAGATCATCGTCATTTATCTGGGCCCCGGTCTGCTGGGCATGAATAACCCGTGGCCCTCCGGCTCCGGCGGGCGCATGGTGGCGGCGGTGGTGGCCTTTGCCATCAACTACGCCTGCTATTTTTCGGAGATCTACCGCGGCGGCATCGAGGCGGTGCCTAAAGGGCAGACCGAGGCCGGGCAGGTGCTGGGCATGACCCGCACGCAGATCTTTTTTAAGGTCACTCTTTTGCAGGTGGTCAAGCGCATCCTGCCGCCCATGGGCAACGAGATCATCACCCTTGTCAAGGACACCTCACTGGCGAACACCATCGCCAACAAGGAGATCATCATGATGGCCAAGGAGTACAGCGCAAAG
>CAJMQZ010000029.1 GCA_905215595.1 uncultured bacterium | reverse complement strand
AGGACATCCAGTTCGTGGGCTTCCCCTGCAGCTACGATGGCTACAAGGCGCTGGAACAGCGCGCTTGGGTGCGGGTGACCGCCAAGGTGGGCTACAAGTTCCACAACATCTACCGGGGCAAGGGCCCGGTGCTGACCGCCGTGTCGGTAGAGCCTGCCGAAAAGCCCCTGGAAGAGGTCGTAACGTTCTCTTAACGTTTCTTTATAACAAGGAGGTTCTGGTATGAAAACTCTGTTCCGTATTCTTGGCACGGCTGCTGCCGTGGCCGTCACCGGCGCTGCCATCGTGGTGCTGGACAAGATCCTGAACCAGAAAGACCCGCTCCATGTGGAGGAGGTCGAGTTCCCGGAGGAAGCCGAAAAGGACGCCGAGGAGGCCGAAAAGACCGCCGAAGCCTACGAAGAGGCCGAGGCCAAGGAAGAAGCAAAGGCTGCCGATGCCGCCGCAGAAGCTGCCGAAGAAGCCGCACCGGAAGCCCCTGCTGAGAACGCACCCCAGACCCAGCCGGAGACCGCCGCCGAGCGCCCGGTGTACGACCCCGAAGCCCCGAATGCCAACCCCGTGGAGGCCGGCCCCGCCGTTGCCCCCAGGGATGAGAACGGCAAGATCGACGCCACCAAGATCGCCGATGCCAACGATTTTGGCGACTGGGAAGAGCAGGGCTGCAAGGGCTGAGAAAACAGCATGATCCTTGCATAGACGCGGATATCAGCTCCCCCGAAAGGGGGAGCTTTTTTGTGCTTGCAAAATGCCGCGCAGTTCACTATACTGGAAGAAAAAACACCGATGGAGGGCAGCACCATGGCATACACCGATGATTGGGAAAGCTTGATGAACGGCGTGTTCGGCGCGGGCGGCAAACTGAAGTTCGGCGGTGCACAGCCGCAGCCGGAAAAGCCGCAGCCCGAAAAACCGGCGGGCAGCGGCCTGCCGGATCTGAACGCAGCGCTGCTGGAGCAGCAAAAGCAGCTGGACGAATTGCTCAAACAGCAGAACACCCGGCTGAAAGCGCAGGATGCAGGGGTGCAGACGGCGCTGGAGGACAGCCGCCAGATGCTGCGGGACATGGAAGCGGACGGCCTGCTGGCCAAGGGCACGGCAGACACAAAGCCGGAGCAGCTGGGCAGCTTTGAAGGCCTTGCCGCCGAGGTAAAAAAGACCGTCCTCGGGCAGGATGCCTTTGTAGACAGTGTGGTGCGGGCCATGCGCCGCCCCTTTGTGCTGGGCACCGAGGGCGCAGCCGCCCGCAATGTGATCCTGCTGTGGGGTGCACCGGGCACGGGACGGCACTTTGCACTGGCCGAGACCGCCCGCATCATGGCGGCGCGGGGGCTTTTGCAGAGCGACCGGATGGCGGTGATGGACTTGGCACTCTACCCCGACCCCGGCGCGGAAAAGCTGTTTTTGCAGGACCTTTACGCCGCCCTGCACGCCCCGGGCGAGATCGTGGTGTTTGAGCATTACGAGAGCTGCCACCCCGGCTTTTTGCGCATCCTCTCCGACCTTGCGGTCAAGGGCAGTGCGCCCCTGTCCAGCCGGTATCTGGTGAACAAAGAGGGCATTCTGGTGGAAGCCGGCACGGCCCTTGCGCCCGGCGCAGTGAGCCGCATCGACCCCTGCGGCAAGTACCTGATCTTCTTCTCCCGCAAGGGACGGGAGGCGCTGGCGGATAAATTCGGCGCGTCCTTTGTGGCGGCGGTAGGGGATGTGTGCCAGACCGCCCCCTTTACCCCGGAAGCACTGGCGGCGCTGGCGGCGCAGCAGCTGAACGCGCTGGCGCAGCGGGTGCACAGCCGTCTGGGGCTGACCCTCGCCGCCGGGGCAGAGGTGCGGGACTATGTGGCGGCGCAGTGCTCTAAAGAAAAGGGCGCAGAGGGGCTGGCAGACTGCTGCGAGCGCATCTTCCGGGCTCTGAGCGAGTACTGCTTGCAGACTGATGCAAAACTTTCCGGCACGGTGGCGCTGACCGCCGCGCCCGAGGGGCTGCAATTTGCGCTGAACGGTGCCGCCCCGGCAGACCTGTTCAGCCTGCTTCCGGCGGCCTACACCGGCGCGGTGGAGCAGATCCGCGCCGAGCTGGATGCGCTGGTGGGGCTTGCCCCGGTCAAGGAGTATGTGTTCGGTCTAGCAGACAATTTGCAGGTGCAGCAGCGCCGCGCAGCGGCGGGCTTCAAGACCGCAAGCCTGTCCATGCACATGATCTTTACCGGCAACCCCGGCACCGGCAAGACCACCATTGCCCGGCTGGTGGCAAAGTACCTCAAGGCCATCGGTGCGCTGGGGGGCGGGCAGCTGGTGGAGGTGACCCGCGCCGACCTTGTGGGGCGCTATACCGGCCACACCGCCCCGCTGACCAACAGCGTCATCGAGAGCGCGCTGGGGGGCGTTTTGTTCATTGACGAGGCGTACAGCCTGTACCGCGGCGAGCAGGACAGCTTTGGGCTGGAAGCCATCGACACCCTTGTAAAGGGCATGGAGGATCACCGGGACGAGCTGGTGGTCATCCTTGCGGGCTACACCAAGGAGATGGAGGTATTCCTCACCGCCAACAGCGGCCTTGCCAGCCGCTTCCCCAACAAGATCGAGTTCCCGGATTACACCGCAGACGAGCTGCTGGACATCACCGCCGTGCTGGCAAAGGGCAAGGGCTACCGCCTTGCCGAGGGCTGCACCTTCCCGCTGCTGGGCTACTACAAGCGCCGTCAGGCGCTGGACAGCCGCACCGCCGGCAATGGCCGTTTGGCGCGCAACACGCTGGAAAAGGCCATCTTCAACCAGAGCCGCCGCCTTATCGCCGAGCCAGCCGCAGAACTTGACCTCATCCAGCCCAGCGATCTGGAATTTGAGGAATAAGCGCCCTTGCGCCGTGGGAAACCCTCTCAGTCATCTCGCTTTGCTCGATGCCAGCTCCCCCGAAGGGGGAGCTTTTTGGCATCTGTCGGTCAGCGCTGATGAAGCTCCCCCTTCGGGGGAGCTGGCACGCCGTAAGGCGTGACTGAGAGGGTTTGTCCTGTCGCACAGCGATGCCGGAAAGGGAAAATCCCCCCTGTGAAAATGGAACCCCGGAGCGTCCGCAGACGCTCCGGGGCTCCGAAATTATAAATACTTATTCCGCTGATTATGCGCAGAGCAACGCGGAGCGCATTCAAATCGTTTTATGCGTGCTGCTCCGCAAGGCCCTGCACCATCTCGTGCAGCTGGGCGCGGACGGCGGCGGGGGCGGTGACCTCTACCTTGCCGCCAAAGCCGCACACCCAGCCGAAAAACTGCTGGCTGACGCAGACGGGCACGTCAAAGTGGAAGTGGCCGTCCTCCTCCGGGCAGAACACCGGCTCGCGGCCAAAGCGCTCCCGCATGACCGGCTCAAGGTCGGCAGCGCACCGCAGGGTGACCCGGTACTCGGTGCCGCCGAACATATTGAAGTGCTTGCGCAGATAGGCGGGCAGGTCGAAGGTGCGGAAGAACTCCTTGCCCCGGCGCGGCTCGTCCAGCACCAGCACCCCGGCCATCCGGTCCACCCGGTAGTGGCGCACCGGGGGTGCTTTTTCGTCCTGATAGGCGATCAGGTAATAGCAGCCGTTTTCCCATGCAAGCTGCCACGGGCTTACGGTGCGCACGGCGCTGCTGCCCTTGTAGCGGAACTGCACCAGACACCCCCGGTTGATGGCGGTGTGCAGCGCGTCGATGCTGTACAAAAGGGTCTGGCTGTCGGTCTTGGGGCGTCCGTCCACATACACCTGACGCTGCAACTGGGTGCCCTCGTAGTCGGAGCAGAGGGCCTCCAGCTTGTGGATGATGCGTTTGCTGGTGCGCGCCGAGATGACACTGCTGGACTGTACCGCATCCACCAGCAGTTTCAGCTCCGAAAGCTCGAATGCACGGCTGGCCATCCAGTACCCGCCGCCGCGCCCCCGTTGCAGCTGGATGTCGTAGCCCAGACTGCGCAGGGTGTCGATGTCGCTGTAAATGCTCTTGCGCTCGGCCAGAATGCCCTGATTTTCCAGCAGCTGCACCAGCTGGGGCACGTTCAGGCGGTGGTTCTCGTCGGTGCGCTGCTCAAGGATGCGCAGCAGCGTTACCAGCTTGGATTTCTGTCCTTCCTGCTTGGGCATGGGGCAATACCTCCGTCACGGTTTATTCCGGCAGCTTTTTGTCAAAGGCGGCGCGGCGCTGGGTGGAAAGGCGGAACATCTGTTCCAGCTTGTCCCGGTCGTCTGCCACAAGGGCGGCGCGCATCTCCTGCAAAGCGGAATCGAACTGGTCGATCTCGCTGATCAGGTTCTGCTTGTTCCACAAAAACAGCTCTGCCCACATTTTATCGTTGATGCGTGCAATGCGGGTCAGATCGCGGAAGGAGTCGCCGGTGTACTCGCACAGCGAGGAGTTGTCGTTGGCGCACATCAGGCTTACGGCAATGGCGTGGCACAGCTGGCTGACATAGCCGATCATCCGGTCGTGCTCCTGCACGGTCAGGGTGCAGATATGCTTGAAGCCCAGCACCTCGGCAAGCTCCCTTGCCCATTGGATGCCCGCCGGGGTGTTCTTTTCGGTGGGAGTGATGATGAAGTTTGCCGGGGCAAAATTCACCTCGGCGGCGTGTTCCACGCTGGAAGTCTCGCGGCCTGCCATGGGGTGGCTGGCAATGAACTCCACCCCCGCCGGGCACAGCGCCTGCACCGGCTCCACAAGGCCGGTCTTTACGCCGGAAACATCTGTAAAGATACACCCGGGCTTGAGCAGGTGGCCGTAGGTGCCAAACCAGTCCAGCAGCGCGGTGGGGTACAGGCCAAAGATGATATGGTCGGCCTGCCGGACAAGGTCCTCAAAATCGTGGGTCTTACCGCCGGCGATATAGCCGTGCTCCAGCGCGTACTGCAAGTGTCCCTCGCTGCGGTTGATGCCGTCCACATGGAAGCCTGCGCGGGTCAGCTCCAGCGCGTACTTGCCGCCCAGCAGACCCAGACCCACTACGAGATAACGTTTTGTTTTATCAAGCATCTTCTACCTCCACGCCAAGCGGCGCTGCATCTGCAAAAAAGCCGGGCCAGCTCTTCTGGATGGCTTCGGCATCGTCCACGGTCAGGGGCAGCCCGGCGGCAGCAGCCAGCACCGCAAGGCTCATGACCACCCGGTGGTCGTTGTGGCCGTGCAGGGGCGCGGCAGGGGCGTGCAGAAGCCCGGCACAGCCGTGCACCGTGATGGTGCCGCCATCGCTTTCCAGCACACCGCCGCAGGCGCGCAGCTCGGCTTCCATGGCCGCGATGCGGTCGCTCTCCTTCAGCCGCAGCCGCTCCGCGTTGCGGATGACGGTGGTGCCCTCGCACAGCAGACCCAGCACCATCAGCACGGGGCCAAGGTCGGGGCAGTCCGCAAGGTCGATATCCACCCCGTGCAGGGGTGCTTTTGCAAAGGTGACGCTGTCGCCCGTGCGGGTGAACACCGCGCCGCACCGGCGCAGAATGTCCAGAATGGCAGCATCGCCCTGCAGGGTGTCCGGTGCAAGGCCGGTGATGGTCACCCTGCCGCACACCGCACCCAGCACCGCCGGGAACGCGGCCTGACTGTAATCGCCCTCCACGTTGTAGTCGCAGGGGTGGTACTGCTGCCCGCCCGGCAGCAGCAGGGTGGTTTCGTCCAGCCAGCGGCTGTGCACCCCAAAGGCGGCCTGCACGGCGCGGGTCATGTCGATGTAGCTGCGGCTCTCTACCGGGGGAATAAGGTGCAGGGTGCTATCCCCGGGCAGCAGCGGCAGCGCGAACAGCAGCCCGCTGATGAACTGGCTGGACACGTTGCCCGCCAGCCGGTAGTCCCCGGGGGTCAATGCTCCCTCCACGGTCAGCCCGGCGGGGGACTGCTCAAACCGTAGATTCTGCTCACGATATAACGTTTCGTATACGGATTGCGGGCGCTCCATCAGCCGTCCGCGCCCGGTAAAGGTGACCGGCTGGCCGGTCAGGCTGGCGATGGGGATCAAAAACCGCAGGGTGCTGCCGCTTTCGCAGCAGTCCACCGGGGCGGTCAGGGGCAGGAAATGACCAAGCCCCTGCACAGCAGCATCGTCCGCGCCGGTGTCCACGGCGGCGCACAGCTGCGCGGCAGCGGACAGGGTGGCAGAGATGTCCTTGCTGAATTCCAGATGGGTGATGTGAGAGCGCCCCACGGCCAGCGCGGCGCACAGCACGGCGCGGTGTGCCATGCTTTTGCTGGGCGGCGCGGCGATCACGCCCCCGATGCCGCCGGGGGCAGGTCTGATGGTTACTAGCATAGCTGTGTTATCCTTTTGAAGATTTCCCCCGGGCAGCGCTTCAGGCGCCCCCTTGGGGGAGCTGGCGCGCCAGCGCCTGAGGGGGTAAACGGTTTACATCTCCCGGCCGATGGCCCAAGCCACCTGACGGCACTTTGCCATGGCCTGTGCAAAAGCGTCCGGGGTCAGGCACTGTGCGCCGTCGCTCCATGCGTGCTGGGGGTCGTAGTGCACCTCTACCTCCAGACCGTCCGCACCGGCGGCCACGGCAGCGATCATCATAGGCTCCACCAGATTGGCCTTGCCGGTGGCGTGGCTGGGGTCTACCACGATGGGCAGATGGGTCTTTTCGTGGATGATGGGCACAGCGGAAAGATCCAGCGTATTGCGGGTGTACTTTTCAAAGGTGCGGATGCCGCGCTCGCAGAAGATGACCTGCTCGTTGCCGCCTGCCATGATGTACTCGGCGCTCATGATCCACTCTTCGATGGTGTTGCACAGGCCGCGCTTGAGCAGCACAGGCTTGTGCATTTTGCCCACAGCCTTGAGCAGCTGGAAATTCTGCATATTGCGTGCGCCGATCTGCACCACGTCCACATACTCCTCAAACTCCGGGATGCGGTCTTCGCTCATCAGCTCGGAGACGATGGGCAGGCCGGTGGCTTCGCGGGCCTTTACCATGTCCAGGATGCCCTCGGTCTCCAGACCCTGAAAGGCGTAGGGAGAGGTGCGGGGCTTGTAGGCACCGCCGCGGAACAGCGCTGCGCCGCCCGCCTTGACCCCCTGCGCGATGCGCAGTGCCTGCTCGGCATTCTCGATGCTGCAGGGGCCCGCCATAACGGCGATCTTTTCCTTGCTGCCGATCTTCACGCCGCCGCAGTCGATGACCGAGTCTGCGGGGTGGAACAGGCGGTTTGCGCGCTTATAGGGCGCAGACACGCGGGTGACGTTGTCGATCCACGGGTTTGCCAGCACGTCCCGCTCGTCGATCTTGGTGGTATCGCCCACCAGACCGAACACGTTGTAGTCCTTGCCGGTGATCAGGGTCACGTCCAGACCCTGATGCTCGAACTTGTCAACGATCTTTTCCAGTTCTTCCTTCGGGGTGCCTTTCTTGGTGGAGATGATCATGGTTTATGGTTCCTTTCTGGTTTTAGAAAACCCTCTCCGTCATCGCTGCGCGATGCCACCTCCCCCGAAGGGGGAGGTTTTATGGCGTGCCCGGGCGGAAAAGCTCCCCCTGAGAGGAAAGACTTCCCCCGCTCCGGGGGAAGATGTCACCGCAGGTGACAAAAGGGGGAATCTGGCACGGCGTAAGCCGTGACTGAGAGGGTTCGTCCTTTACTTTACATCACGATATGCGCCTTAGTGGAGCCGTCGGTGCGCAGCAGCTGCGCCAGCCAGATGCAGGCGTGCAGGTAGCCCTGCGGGCCTTCCCCGATAAAATGCCCCTGACAGCCAAAGGACACCACGTCCGTTTTGCGGAAGGACTCGCGCTCGTCCGGGGCGTCCAGCATCACCTCTACGGCGGGCACGCTGCACAGCCGCAGCGCGTCCAGAATGGCCACGCTGTAATGGGCGTAGCCGCCCGGGTTCAGCACGATGCCGTCTACCCGCCCGGGGGCGGACTGGATCTCGTCGATGAGGTCGCCCTCGTGGTTGGACTGGCAGATATCCGTTTCGATGCCAAGCTGGTCGCAGCCCGCCTGCACATAGTCCATCAGGCCGGTGTAGTCCACTTCGCCGGGCACGCCTGGCTCAGACCGGCGCGCCAGATTGATGTTTGGCCCGTTAAGAATCAAAAATTTCATCCAGTGCCTCCTGTGCAGCTGCCAGCGTCTCGGCCAGCGTGCCGGTGTTAGAAATCACCGCATCTGCGGCGGCAAGGTACAGCGGGCGGCGCTGGGCTTCCATGGTGCGCAGCGCCTCGGCGCTGGAAGAAAGCGGACGGTTGCCGCCCACAGCCAGCGCTTCCACCGGCCGGTCGATGAACAGCACCACGCCGTTCTGGCGCAGGGCGCGGACATTCTCTGCCCGCTTCACCGCGCCGCCGCCGCAGGAGAGCACAAGCCCCTTTTCCTTGCCGAAACGGGCGATCTGCGCGGCTTCCTTTGCGCGGAAGCCCTCTTCGCCCTCGGCGGCAAAGATATCCGGGATGCTGCGCCCGTCTGCCTTGACGATCTCCTCGTCCAGATCCACAAGCGGTCTGCCCAGCTGCTTTGCCAGCAGGCGGCCAAGGGTGGATTTGCCGCAGGAGGGCATTCCCACAAGGGCGATGTTCAGCGTCTCGCGGCGCAGCGCAGCGGTAATGCGCCGCACCTCGCCCGGGGCGTCCTCGAACTTGCGGCCAAGGAAGTATTCGGCGGCGTATACCGCCTGTGCCACCAGCATCTCCAGCCCGCCTACGGCCACCGGTACCCCGGCGTCCTCGGCGCGGAGAATGAGTTCGGTCTTGTTGGGGTTATAGACCACGTCCACCACGGCTTCCAGCCCGGGCATGGCGGCGACGTCCAGACTGCACACGCCCACGTTGGGGTACATCCCGGCGGGGGTGGTGTTGAACACCACCTGTGCGCCGCTGCGCACGGCTTCGGTGTAGCTCAGCTCGCCCTTTTCCGGGTCGGGGGTGCGGCTGACCGTCAGCACCTTGGCTGCGCCCTTGTCCAGTGCCACCGCGCGGGTGGTGTTGTGGGTACCCCCGGTGCCTAAAATGAGCACGGTCTTGCCCGCAAGCTCCACGCCGTGGGCTTTGCACAGGTGGGCAAAGCCCAGATAATCGGTGTTGTAGCCGTAGAGCAGGCCGTTTTTATTGACCACCGTGTTCACCGCGCCGATGGCGCGGGCGCGGGGGTCGATGAAGGAGCAGTACTCCATCACCAGCTTTTTGTAGGGGATGGTCACATTGATGGCCTTGAACTGCCGCCGCTGCAAAAAGGCGCGGGCGTCTGCCTCGGTGGGCAGGGGGCACAGCTCGTAGCTGTACCCGCAGAGCAGTTCATGGATGGTCTTGGAGTAGGAGTGTCCCAGCTTGCCGCCGATCAGTCCGTATTCCATCTCAGGCCTCCTTCCGGTAGCCGGTGGGGTCTGTCATCCACCGGGCACCGTACCGGGCGGTGAGCAGATCGCCCACCGCAAGGGCGGCGGCGCAGGTCTGCACAATGGCAGCCCGGGGCACGATGCAGGGGTCGTGCCGTCCCTGAATGGACAGCTGTGCGTCCTTTTTTGCGATGTAATCCACCGTATCCTGCTGCTTGTAGATGCTGGGGGTGGGCTTGACGGCGGTGCGGAACACCACCGGCATACCGTTGGCGATGCCGCCGTTGATGCCTGCGTTGTGGTTGGTGGCGGTGACCACCGCACCCTCCGCTGTCATGCGGAAGGCGTCGTTCGCCTCGGAGCCGCGCAGCCCGGCAAAGCCGAAGCCGGTGCCGAACTCGATGCCCTTGACCGCCGGGATGGAAAAGGCCAGATGGGCGATCTCGCTTTCCACGCTGTCAAAGTAGGGCTCACCGATGCCGGCGGGCAGGCCGAGGATGGCAGTTTCCAGCACGCCGCCCACGCTGTCGCCCTCGGCACCGGCGGCGCGGATGGCGGCTTTCATGGGCTCTTCCACGGCGGTGTCCAGCACCGCAAAGCCCTCGGTCTTACTGGCAAGCGTCTCCACCTGTGCCGCAAGGGCGGCGGGGTCGTCCAGTGCAAAGGGCGTATCTGCAAGACCAGCGCACCGGGCGATGTGGGTGGTGATATCAATGCCCGCCCGCTGCAATGCGGCAAGCACGATGCTGCCGCCTGCCACGAGGGCGGCGGTCACCCGGCCGGAAAAGTGCCCGCCGCCCCGGGCGTCCTGAAAGCCGTGGTACTTGGCGTAGGCGGTAAAGTCCGCGTGGCCGGGGCGCAGAAGGTCGGCGGTCTTGGCGTAGTCGCCGCTGCGGGTGTTCTGGTTTTCGATCATCAGGGCAATGGCGGTGCCGGTGGTGTGGCCGTTCACCACACCGGAAAGCAGCTGCACCGCATCCGCTTCCACCCGTGGGGTGGAAAGGCCGTCGCCCCGGGCGCGGCGCTTATCCATGCAGGCGGCGAGAAAGCTCTCATCCACCGGCACACCGGCGGCCATGCCGTCCAGCACCGCGCCCACGGCGCGGCCGTGGCTCTCGCCGAAGATGGTCAGCGAAAGGTCGCTGCCAAAGGTATTTTTCATGGGTCAGTCCTCCATGCCCAGCAGCGGGCGCAGCCCCTCCACAGGGATGGTCTCGGCGCGCCAGCAGCCAAGGCCGGGCACCTTGATGATGGTGATCTGCCCGTCCTGCGCTTTTTTGTCGTGCAGCATCTCGGCCAGCACCTTTTCCTTATCGTAGGCGGTGCGGGTGGGCAACCCTAAGCGGCGGTACACGCCGCGCACACGCTTTTGCAATGCCTTGGATTCGATCATGGGCAGCATCCCCAGCGCCACGCACTCGCCGTGGAACAGGCCGGTGGTGCGGCGTCCCTTGATGCCCTTCACGGCCTCGATGCCGTGGCCGATGGTGTGGCCGAAGTTCAGCGCCTTGCGCATACCCTGCTCGGTCTCGTCCTGCTCCACGATGCTCTTTTTAAAGCGCAGGCTGCGGCAGATGATGTCGCCGATGCGGTCGTCCACGTCCTCTTTTTCAAAGATGGAGAACAGCTCCGGGTCGGCCAGCAGCCCGGCCTTGACCGCCTCGGCCAGACCGTTGATGAAGTGGCGGCGGGGCAGGGTGGACAGGGTGTCCGGGTCCACAATGACCAGCTTGGGCTGCCAGAAGGCACCCACGATGTTCTTGGTGTCGCCCAGATCCACGGCGGTCTTGCCGCCGATGGAGGAATCGATCATGGAAAGGGTGGTGGTGGGGCAGTTGATAAAGTCGATGCCGCGCATATAGATGGAAGCGGCAAACCCGGCAAGGTCGCCCACCACGCCGCCGCCCACGGCTACCACAAGGTCGCCCCGGCCCATGCCGAAGTCCAGCATCTGCCGCAGCACGGTCTCCAGAATTTTAAAACTCTTGCTGGCCTCGCCCTGCGGCACGGTGATGATGGTGGCATCCTTGCACTGGTCGGCTACCATCTGGGCGTACTGTGCAGGCACACCGCTGTCGGTGACCACCGCCACCCGGCGGTCCAGCCGGGCAAACTGGTACAGGTTTTCCAGCGAGCCGCGCTTGACGATGATGTCGTAGCTGCGCTCGCCCAGATTCATGGTCAGCTTGGTTCCGATAAAATCACTCATTTTGTATACACTCCTAACAGCCGCACCGTCCGGCAGGTGCGGTCAAGCTCGCGCAGCAGCGCGGCGGTCTCGCCGGCGGCGGCATCGCCCACCAGCTCTACATAAAAATAATATTCAAAGGGGACGTGCGGCATGGGGCGGCTCTTGATGGACTCCATATTGAAGCCGCTTGCACCGATGACCTGAATCACCTCGGCCAGCTTGCCGGGCTTGTTATCCACCGTGAACAGCAGCGAGAACCGGTTGCCCGCCGTGGGCTTTTCGCGGCTGAGCACGATGAACCGGGTGGTGTTGTCGCCGTCGGTGTTGATGTTGGGCACCAGAATCTCCAGTCCGTACAGGGCGGCAGTCTCGGCGCTGGCAATGGCGGCCTTTGTCGCGTCTTTGCTTTCTGCCACGAACTTTGCGGCCATGGCGGTGTTGGCCATGGCGGTGGCAGGCAGACGGAACTGCTTTAAAAAGGTCTCGCTCTGGGCAATGGCCTGCTGGTGGCTGTACACCGTGCGCAGCTGGGAAAGCTGGGTGCCCGGCAGCACCAGAAGGTTCTGGGAGATGGGCAGGTCGTATACGTCTACCACCCACAGCTCCGGGTGGTTATAGCACAGGTCCAGCACGGCAGAAACATCCCCGGCGTGGCTGTTTTCAAAGGGCACTACGCCGTGGGCAGCTTCGCCGGAGGCCACGGCCTCGAATACCTCGTCCCATGTGGAATAGCTCACGGCCTCGGCGTGGGGGAACAGCGCCTTGAGGGCGATGTGGGCGAACGCCCCCTCCACCCCCTGATAGGCGGCGCGGTTACGCCCCAGCACAGCGGATTCGTACTGCTTGGCAAGATCCATCATGTGCTGGACATGGTCTTTATAGTAAGGGCGCAGCGCGGGTTGCTGGATGCGGGCGGCGGCCTTTTCCAGCACGGCGGCCTCCCGGGCGGCATCGTAGATGGGCAGGCCGTGCGCCCGCTTATATTCGGCTACCTGCAATACGGCAGCCATCCGGCGCTCGAACAGCGCAGCCAGCTGCGCATCCACCGTGTCGATCTCGGCACGGGCTTGTTCCAGTGCGGCCATGGGGGTCACATCCTTTTTGGTCGGTTTTTGCGGGGATACCTAGTAAGTATACCATAACCGGGACAGAGAAACAACAAACCGCTCTTTATTGAGGGTGGAGAAAATTTCAAATCAGCCATGGGTAAAAAGACGAAAATAGAAAACAGAAACGCACCCACAGTCCGTTTTTGCGCCCTGAAAAGCAGGGAAAACGAACGGTGGGTGCGTTAAGGGATTACCCCTTCCGTCATCGCTGCGCGATGACACCTTCCCCAAGGGGACGGCTTTTGCGCTGCCGGAAAGTTTGCCGCCACTGCTGAAGGCGCCCCCTTGAGGGCCGACTTCCTCCGCTCCGGGGGAAGATGTCACCGTAGGTGACAAAAGGGGGAATCTGGCGCCGCAGGCGACTGAGGGGGTAACTATTTATTCTTCAAGATATCCTCCCAGCTGCGGGCTTTGCCGTAGTAGCGCCCGTAGGGGTTATCAAGGTCTGCGGCGCGGAGGACAGGCGGCGCGGGCGGCTGGGGTTTGGGGGTGCGGTCAAAGGTGAATCGTGCGGCGGGGCCGCCGGCTTTGATGCGGAAGCGCATCTTTAGTGCCCCTCCCCGGCGGTGGAGACAGCCCCGGCGGTCAGGTTTGCCCAAAGGGTCTCGCTGTTTTCCAGCAGGGAAGCCGATTCCTTCAGCCATGCGCCCCGGATGCCGATATAGTAATCTGCCAGCAGCTGTTGGCTGTCGCCGCTGGCGCTCTGCACTGCGTCCGAGGTGTAGCTGCCCAGCTCCATCCCGGTCAGCACCGGGCAGTCCGTCCAGCGGTAGACCATATTCCACCAGTCGCTGTCGGCGTCGGACTTAGGCAGATGGCCGTCCAGATACCGCAAAGTGCCGGTGGTCTGCTGGAAGCCTGCGGGGTCGTAGAGGATAAAGATGGAACTGAGGGAACTTTGGATATCGGTGGAAAGCTTGGTGGTGCCTGCCATATCCAGATAGGCGTCCGAGTCCTCACTGTTGAAGGCCATGGTGTACTGGTTCAGCTTCACCACCACCTTGCCGTCCCCGTTGCAGTCCTCGCCGTAGGCGGCAAGCTGCTGTTGCAGGGCGGTGACGGTGGCTTCGGGCAGGTAGTAGGGGCTTACCACCGCCACGTTGTAATCCGGGTGGGTGGTCAGGAAGTACTGCCCGATAAAGCAGTACGCCACGAACGCACCCGCAATGCCGAAGAGGAGCACCCATTTCAGGTTGTAGTCCCACCAGTTTACCCAGCGCTCTTTGCGGCTGTACTGCCGCTGTTTGCGGGGCTTGAGGTCCTTGGGGTCAATGTCGCGTTCGTAACGGTAGCTTGCCATAAAATAGTTCTCCTGTGTGGTGAAACGGGCGGGAAAGGCTGTTACTTCAGGGCAGCCAGAATGCTTTGGCGCACGGCGTCGGGCAGCTGCTTCTGCTCGGCCTTGCTCATGCCGGCGGTCTGGATGGGGGGCATGATCTTGATGCGCACACTGCCCGGGCGGCAGCGGTTGCCGTTTGCCTCAAACAGGGCGCGGGCACCGGTCACAGCCACCGGCACCACCGGGGCACCGGTCTTGACTGCAATGCGGAAAGCACCGGCCTTGAACTCGCCTGCGCCGCCCTCTTCGCCCTTGTAGCGGGTACCCTCGGGGAAGATGACGAAGCTGCGGCCGCCCTCCACGATGGCGGTGGCATCGTTCAGTGCCCGCACCGAGGCGCGCACATCGTCACGCTGCACGAACACACAGCCCAGCAGCTTCATCCAGCGGTTGAGCAGGGGAATCTTTTCCAGCTCCTCCTTGGCAAGGATGCCGTGGGGCTTTTCCAGCCCTGCCAGCAGCAAAGGGATGTCGTAGTAGCTGCGGTGGTTCGCCACAAACACGCAGGGACGGTCTTTGGGAATATTCTCCAGCCCCTCCACGGACAGGGAAACACCGGTCACCTTCAGGATGCCCCGGCTCCAGCGGGGGATATGCTGGTTCACGATCTGCTCCACGGTGGCGGTATCTCCGGCGGCTGCGGCGCGCTCGGCGCGGCGCAGGATGCCGTAATGCAGGATCATGTACCCGAACAGATAAATAAACATCGCAATGGTGCGAAGAATGCTCATAATGGTTTCCTCCTATTGCAAAAAATGCCATTGTCATTGTAGCACATTTTGCGCAAAAAAGGGAGAGATAAAAGTTTTTTTACAATTCGACCGAGTTGTGTCTTGCAAAATTGACAAAATACGGGTATATTTATATCTGTAAAGCCAGCACAATGGCACTTTCCAGACAAAACGCCTGCGGTGCCGGTAAAAAACGTAAGAGAGGTACCGCAGTTACTATGGGTCTTTTTCCTTCTGCCAATGATTTCAAAGCCGGTAAGGGCGTCGAAAAGGACGCCCCCCGCAAGACCGGCATCGGCCGCTTTTTTGAGCTTGTAGGCCGTGATATGAACGGGATGTTCCTTGCAAACCTGCTGACCTGCATCGGGTTTGCACCGGTCATCTGCTTAGTGTACATCGGCTTTTTGCAGAACAGCCTGCCGGTGATGCTGGGCAGCGCCGCCGTGGGCGGCCTGCTGGCGGGCCCGGCGCTGGCCGGAATGTACGATACCGTCCTGCGCGCGCTGCGCGATGAGGCGGGCTACTGGTGGGTGACCTACCGCAAGGCCTTCAAGCGCAATTTCAAGGCCAGCCTTGTGCCCGGTGTGCTGTACACCGTGGTGGTCACGCTGCAAATTTTCCTCGTCTATTTCTGCTTCAATATGCTGTACCACGGCACCAACGTGGGCGTCCCGCTGTGGGTGGCTACGGTGCTCAATCTGGTGCTGTTCCAGATGCTGTTTGCCTATATGTGGCCGCAGGTGGTGCTGCTGGACCAGCCCTTGAGCCTGACTTTGAAAAACAGCATCAACTGCATGATCGCCTTTCTGCCCCACGCACTGGCTGCCGCCATCGTGCAGGTGCTGTTCTGGGGCGTGGTGATCCTGTGCATGCCGCTGGGGCTTTTCCTGATGCTGATCTTCGGCTTCTGGTTCGTCACCGAGGTGTCCTGCCAGATCGTGTATGGTGATATTGACCGGGTGTTCCACATCGAGGAGAACATCCGCAAGATGAAGGACGCCGAGCTGGAAGCAGCCCTGAAGGAGGACTACGCCGACGACGACACCCCGGAAAAATAAGCGATAATGCTGCGGAAAGGAGCGATGTCCCATGGAACAACGGAATAATCTTGTGCTGCAGGGGACAGAGACCTTTTCCCGCGGGCAGCTGGACAACGTTGCGCTGGAAAACGGCGCACTGGTGCTGGACAGCGTGGCCGGACGCAGCCTTTTGTACGGCAGCTACACCACCCCGGAATTCGCCATGCCGGCGTTCTGCAATCTGAATGTCAGCTGGAACGCCCATGCACCCCGGGACACCATGGTGGAGGTGCGCTGCCGGGTGTACGCAGCAGGGGCGTGGACAGCCTGGATGAGCTTTGGCAAGTGGGCACCGGACTACCCCCGGTGCAGCGTGTCCAGCCAGAGCGAGGACGGCATGATCTTTTTGATGGGCGATACCGTCACGGTAGCCGCCCCGGGCGGCGGCACCGGCGTGCAATTGCAGGTGAACCTTTCCACCAACAACGATAAAGTCACCCCGGCAGTGCGTCTGCTGGCAGCGGCGGTGCGTCCCCTTGCGTGGGAAAAGCACAACGGCCACCCGCTGAACCGGCGGCTCTATCTGCCGGAATACTGCCTTTCTGCCCATGACCCCAGCTTTGGGCGGGAGATGGACCTGCCGCTGGTCATGGCGGCGCTGATGAACCGCTGGGGCGAAGATATCCTGCCGGAAGAAGTGGCCTACGCCATGGAGGACGGCAGCACCCGCAGCACCGGCAACACCGCCTTTGCGGCGGCCGCCGCAGGCTGCTGCGGCTACCCCTGCTGGCAGGCATGGATGGACCTTGCTGACCTGCGGGAGCAAATCCACGACGGCTGCTCGGTGGCGGTGCAGGTGGAGCGGCGGGTGCGCGGCCAGCGCGACCCGGTGCGGCTGTGGATGGGGCTGCACGGCTTTGGCCACGATGACGCCGTAATGGCAGATTTTGTGCTGCTGAACGACCCCACCGCCGATACCGACGGTGCGGTGAACTGCACCATGGCGCTGGTGGATTTTATGCGTTACTTTACCGGCAAGGCCATTGCCCTGCGGCCAAAGCAGCGGGAGACTGAGGCCGACCGTCCCCGGCGGCTGCGGTGCGAGCTGCACGCCGGCAGCGCGCCGGGCACTTACTATTTTGAGCGGCGGGGCGAGCCCGCAGACCTGCCGGAGGATTTTTCCGGCTGGATCGCCTGCGCACCCCACGATGGCGTGGCGCACGCCACTACCGCCCACCGCACCTTTTTGCGCTGTACCCGCACCGAGGACGGCGGGGTACAGTTTCCGCCGGAGCTGCTGGCCGCAGGCGGGCGCTGCAGCGTGTATGCAGTGGACCAGACCGGCACCATGCGGGTAGCAGAGGTACGGCTGCCGAAGCCGAAACCCGCGCCTGCCAGCACAGAACCCAAAGCCAATGGCCAGACCGGGGACGCCCCGGCACAGCCGTAAGCTTTTTCAGGGCGATATATGAAACAGGAGGAACACATTATGGCAAAGACGATCATCACTTTGGGCCGTGAGTACTGCACCGGCGGACGCTACATCGCAGAGGACGTGGCAAATGCACTGGGCATCAAGCTTTACGACAAGGAGCTGATCACCATGGCAGCAAAGAACTCCGGCTTGTCGGAGGAGGCTGTTGCCGCCAGCGAGAAACGGCATACCCACAGCCTGCTGTACAGCCTGTACACCATGGGCAATGAGCTGCCGCTGGGCGATCAGGTGTTCATTCTGCAGAGCCGTATCATCAAGCAGCTGGCCGAGGAAGGCCCCTGCGTGATCCTTGGCCGCTGCGGTGACTACGTTCTGCGGGAGCGCAAGGACGTGCTGCGGGTGTTCGTGTATGCACCCAAGGAGTGGCGTCTGCAGTACGCCAAGACGAACCCCTTGGTAAAGGCCAAGGACGAAAAGGGCATCAAGGAAGAGGTGGAAAAGACCGACCGCAACCGCTCGGCCTACTACAACTACTACACCCAGAACCGCTGGGGCGATGCCCATAACTACGATCTGGCCATCAACGCCGCCCTTGGCCGCGAGACCTGCGTAAAGATGATCTTGGACGCAGCCGCCGCAAAGGAAAAGACGCTGTGACCCCCAGCCAGACCCAATAAACAACGACAGAACGTGGGCAGGGCGCTTCTGCGCCCTGCCCACATTTCCGGCAAGGAGAAATCGTGAAAACAAATCAATCGCAGACCGCACCCGCCGAGGCGCGGGAAAACATCATGGGCACCATGGAGATCAACCCCCTTTTGCTCAAGCTCAGCATCCCGATGATGATCTCCATGCTGGTGCAGGCGCTGTATAACGTGGTGGACTCGGTGTTCGTGTCCCATGTCAGCGAGAGCGCTCTTACCGCCGTATCGCTGGCCTTTTCATTGCAGAACGTCATGATCGCCGTGGGCGTGGGCACCGGCGTGGGCGTGAATGCCCTGCTGAGCAAGAGCCTTGGCGAGAAGAACCAGAGCCGCGCCAACACCACCGCAGAAAACGGCATCTTCCTTTCCCTGTGCAGCTTTGCGGTGTTTTTTGTCATCGGCCTTACCTGTATGAAGCCCTACTTCTACGCCCAGACCAGTGACCCCGTCATCGCGCAGCAGGGCATCCGGTATCTGTCGGTGTGCTGCATCTTCAGTCTGGGCATTTTCACCCAGACCATGGGCGAAAAGCTGCTGGCCGCCACCGGGCGCACCCATCTGAGCATGATCAGCCAGCTGGTGGGTGCCGTGGTGAACATCATTCTGGACCCCATCTTCATCTTCGGCTACTGCGGCGAGGCGCTGTCCGGCACCACCGGCGCGGCGGTGGCGACCGTCATCGGTCAGTTCTGCGGCGCAGGCATGACGTTGTACTTCAACACCCGCAAAAACCCGGATATCCAGATCAGTTTCAAGGGCTTCCGGCCCAGCGCCAAGGCCATTGGCCGCATCTACACCGTGGGTCTGCCCAGCATCGCCATGCAGTGCGTGGGCAGCCTGATGACCTTCGGCATGAACCTGATCCTGATGGCCTTCTCCGCTACGGCGGTGGCGGTGTTCGGCGTCTACTTCAAGCTGCAAAGCTTCGTGTTCATGCCTATTTTCGGCCTGAACAACGGCATGGTGCCCATCATCGGCTACAACTATGGTGCCCGCAGACCGGACCGCGTGAAAAAGACCATCAAACTGGCGGTGTGCTACGCCGAAGGCATCATGCTGGTGGGCTTCTGCATTTTCCAGTTCGCACCCCGGCAGGTGCTGAGCATCTTTGCCGCCAGCGACGCCATGCTTGCCATCGGCATCCCGGCCATGCGCATCATCTGCCTGCATTTCCTGCTGGCGGGCGTCAGCATCGTGCTCAGCTCGGTCTTTCAGGCGCTGGGCAACGGCGTCTTCAGCCTCATCGTTTCGGTCTGCCGCCAGCTGTTCGTGCTGCTGCCGGCAGCGTGGCTGCTGGCACAGACCGGCAGCGTCAACAATGTCTGGTGGGCCTTCCTCATTGCGGAAGTCGTCAGCATCCTGATGAGCCTGGCCTTCTATGCCCGTATCAACAAAACCACCATCGCACCCCTGTACCACTGACCCGGGGGCGGGCAATGGCTCTGCAAACGAAAGGAACGTGATCTCTATGGTAAAAAAGCTGAAGTGGAATCTGATCCTCATGAGCCTGCTGTACGTCGGGCTGGGCATTTTTCTGGTCATGAAGCCCGGCACGGCGCTGAACATCGTCTGCTACGCGCTGGGCGGCGTGGTGCTGGCCTGCGCAGCGGTGCAGCTGATCCGCTACTTTGTGGTGGAGCGCGGGGTGTTCCAAAGCCAGCTTACCCTGATCTCCGGCCTTATCTGCCTTGCACTGGGTGTTTTTCTGCTGCTGCGCAGCGATATCGTGGTGAGCATTTTGCCCATCGTGTTCGGCCTGTTCGTCATCTTTGACGCCATTGGCCGGGTGCAGAACGCCTTGGACCTGCGCCGCTGCGGCTACGACAGCTGGAAAGGCTTTCTGCTGCTGCCGGTGCTCAGCGTGGTGCTGGGCGTCATCCTGATCGCAAACCCCTTCGGCGCCATGGAAACACTGGTGATGGCCATCGGCGTCATCCTGATCGTGGAGGGCGCCATTAACCTGCTCAGCGCTCTGTACACCGTGCTGGCCGTGCGCCGCTTTGCAAAGCTGCACCCGGAGACCCAGTCTGTGCTGGAAAGCATTACCGGCGAGGATCTGAACGGCGACGGCGTTGTCGCCCCGGACGTGACCCGCACCGATGCAGAAGCCACTGCCGTAGAACTGGACCATGTGGACGAGAGCGCCACCGTGGAGCAAGAGGAGCAGGAGTAAGGAAAACAATCCCGCCCTCTCAGGCGCTCCCGCGCCAGATTCCCCTTTTTGTCACCTGCGGTGACATTTCTCCTCGGAAAGTTACCGGGTAAATTGCAAAGTGTCCGGGCGCACCAAAGCAAACCCTCTCAGGCGCTCCCGCGCCAGCTCTCCCGAAGGGAGAGCCAAGCCGCTACGTTCATTACTAAAGTGTTAGGAGAAATGAGGAAGCTCCCCCCTTCGGGGGAGCTGGCAACGCCGTCAGGCGTTGACTGAGAGGGTTCTACACTAATTATCAAGAAAAGGAAAAAGGAACAAAATCATGGAAAAGTATGATCTGATCATCGTGGGTGCAGGCCCTGCCGGCATCTTTACCGCTGTGGAGCTGCTGCGCCACGGCAGCAAA
>CAJMQZ010000028.1 GCA_905215595.1 uncultured bacterium | reverse complement strand
GCGGCTTACAAGCCGCAACAATCGCATTTTTACGAGAGATGGCATCACGAAAATCAGCCACTTCTCTTTTTTGCGCAAAAAGTTCCCGCGCGGTACAGTTTTGTGCTATACTATAAGATGTGAGATTACGCAATGGAGGAACTGCATTATGCGTTTACTGGTCATTGACGGCAACAGTATTGCCAACCGCGCTTTTTATGGCATCAAGCTGCTGACCACCAAGGACGGACGTTATACCAACGCCATCTATGGTTTTTTAAACATTCTGCTCTCCCTGCTCAAGGAGTGCCAGCCGGACGAAGTGGCCGTGGCTTTTGACCTGAAAGCCCCCACCTTCCGGCATAAAATGTACGATGGCTACAAGGCCACCCGCCACGCCATGCCCGAGGAGCTGGCACAGCAGATGCCGGTGCTCAAGCAGCTGCTGGCAGACCTTGGCTACCGCACCGTTACCGCCGAGGGCTGGGAAGCGGACGATATTCTGGGTACACTGGCTGCTGCCTGCGCCGCCCGCAAGGACGACTGCTTCCTTGCCACCGGAGACCGGGACAGCCTGCAGCTGGTAAGCAAGAGCACCACCGTACTGCTGGCTGCCACCGTAATGGGGCGCAGCAAGACCGTGGTGATGGACGAGGACGCCATTCAGGAAAAATATGGCCTTGCGCCTAAGCAGCTTATCGAGGTGAAGAGCCTGATGGGCGATACCTCGGATAACATCCCCGGCGTGAAGGGCATCGGCGAAAAGACCGCCCTCTCGCTGGTGCAGGCCTTCGGCTCGCTGGAGGGCGTGTACCAGAACATTGACGACAAGCGCATCAAACCCAAGCAGCGGGAGCACTTGTTAGAAGATAAGCCCATGGCCGAGCTGAGCCACACGCTGGGCACCATCCGCACCGATGCCCCCATCGACACCGCCGAGGGTTCCTACACCGTGGGTGAGGGCAACAAACCCGCCGCCGTGCGGCTTTTGCAGGAGCTGGAGATCCACTCCCTGATCCCCCGGTTCGGGCTGGACGGCGTAGCGCCGGAAGCCGCTGCTGAGGAAGAGGCTGTGGAGCTGCCGGAAGCAGAGCTCACTCCCCTGCCCCTGACCCCCGCCGGGCATTATCTGGTGGCTGCCCGCCCCGCCGTTACCGGCAAGCAGGGCACCCGCAACGTGGTATTGCAGCCGGAAAGCTGGTACGCCGTGCAGGACACCACCGTTTACCCGCTGGAGGATGCTGAGCTGCTGCGGCTGCTGGACAACGCCGACGTGACGCTGGATGTGTTCAATTCCGCGCCCCTGTACGCCAAGGCCATGGCCGCCAACGGCTGGGGCAGCAGCATCGTCTGGGACGGCAAGCTGGCCGCCTATCTGCTGGACGCTTCTGCCTCCAAGTATCAGATCAGCGAACTGATCCCCGCCTACAAGGCCGCTGCCGCCTTTACCTGCACCGATTACCCGGACGCCGGGCGGCTGGCCGATCTGTTTGCCCGGATGAAGGCCGAGATCACCGCCTGCGGCGAGGATGCGCTGTATAACGAGATCGAGTTCCCGCTGGCACAGGTGCTGGCTGATATGACCCGCACCGGCGTGCTGGTGGATAAGGACGGCATCGAGCAGTTCGGCGTAAAGCTGCGGGAGGAACTGGAGCAGGTGCTGACCCGCATCCACATGGAGACCGGCAGCGCCACCTTCAACCCCAACAGCCCCAAGCAGCTGGGCGAGATGCTGTTCGACACCATGGGTCTGCCCCACGGCAAAAAGACCCAGCGCGGCTGGTCTACCGATGCCGAAACGCTGGAAAGTCTGCGCGAGTACCCGCTGGTAGAGGATGTTTTGCAGTACCGCGCCTACCAGAAACTGAACTCCACCTATGTGGAGGGTCTGCTCAAGGTCATTGGCGAGGACGGGCGCATCCACTCCACCTTCAACCAGACCGAAGCCCGCACCGGACGGCTCTCCTCCGATAATCCCAACCTGCAGAATATCCCCATCCGCACCGAGCTGGGCAGTCAGCTGCGCGCCTACTTTGTTGCAAAGCCGGGCTGTGTGCTGGTAGACGCGGATTACAGCCAGATCGAGCTGCGCATCTTGGCGCACATCACCGGGGACGAGCACATGCAGCAGGCCTTTTTGAACGGCGAGGATATCCACCGCAGCACCGCCGCCAAGATCTACGGCATCTCGCAGAGCGAGGTGACGCCCCGGCTGCGCTCCTCTGCCAAGGCCATCAACTTCGGCATCATGTACGGCAAGGGCGCATACAGCCTTTCCAAGGATATCGGCGTGACCGTGAAGGAGGCCGACGCCTTCCTCAAGAATTATCTGGCGGCCTTCCCCAGCGTGAGCGGCTATATGGACAAGACCATTGCGGATGCCAAGGCAAACGGCTATGTATCCACGCTGTTCGGCCGCCGCCGCACCCTGCCGGAGCTGGCCAGCACCAACTTCAACGTGCGCGCCAGCGGCGAGCGCATGGCCCGCAACACCCCCATTCAGGGCACCGCTGCGGACGTGATCAAGCTGGCCATGGTGCGGGTGTGGAAGCGCCTGCGGGACGAAAAAATGGCCAGCCGCCTGATCCTGACCGTCCACGACGAACTGATCGTGGAGGCCCCGGAGGCGGAGGCCGAGCAGGCTGCCCGCATCCTGCGGGAGGAAATGGAAGGCTGCGTGCAGTACGCGGTGCCCCTGAGCACCGATGTGCACGCAGGCAAAAACTGGCTGGAGGCACACTAAAATGATCATTCTCGGAATCGAGTCTACCTGTGATGAAACTGCCGCTGCACTGGTGGAGGACGGACGGCACCTGCTGAGCAACGTCATCTCCACCAGCGTCAAGGAGCAGGCGCTGTACGGCGGCGTTGTGCCGGAGATTGCCAGCCGCCGCCACTGCGAGTTTATCAGTGCTACGGTCAAAAAGGCCCTGCTGGACGCAGGCAAGACCATAGACGATGTGGACGCCGTGGCCGTCACCTTTGCGCCGGGGCTCATCGGTGCAGTGCTGGTGGGCGTGAACTTTGCCAAGGGTCTGGCCTACTCGGCGGGCAAGCCGCTGGTGCCGGTGCACCATCTGCGGGGACACATCGCTGCGCTCTACCTGACCCACCCGGAACTCAAGCCGCCCTTTTTGTGTCTGGTGGCCTCCGGTGGGCACAGTCACATCGTGGAGGTGCAGGACTACACCCACTATCACATTCTGGGTCACACCGTGGACGATGCTGCGGGCGAAGCCTTTGACAAGGTGGCCCGCACACTGGGTCTGCCCTACCCCGGCGGCCCCAGCGTAGCCGCCGCCGCAAAGACCGGCGACCCCAAGGCCTACCGCCTGCCGGTGCCCCATGTGGAGGGCAAGTACAACGTGAGCTTTTCCGGCTTAAAGACCGCCGTGCTCAACGAGGTAAACAAGGCGCAGATGAAGGGCGAGGAAGTGAACGTACCCGACCTTGCCGCCAGCTTTCAGGAGCGCATTGCGGGCATTCTGGCCGAAAAGCTGCTGCTGGCTGCTGCCGATACCGGGGCAAAACAGGTGTGCCTTGCCGGTGGCGTAGCCGCCAACGGCCGTCTGCGCCAGCTGGTGAATGACGGTGCCCAGAAGCTGGGTGCAAAGGTCTACCTGCCGGAACTGAAGTTCTGCGGTGACAACGGCGCGATGATCGCCGCGCAGGGCTACTACCAGTACATTGCCGGGCACACCGCCGGGCTGGAACTGAACGGCCTGCCCACCCTGCCCATCGACTATGAATAAACACAACACCGGAGGTGTTCCCATGACTGAATGCAACCCTATCCTGCAAAGCCTGTTCGACCGCAAGTCGGTGCGGGTGTATGAAGAAAAGCCCATCCCTGCCGAGATGAAGCAGGCCATTTTGGAAGCTGCCGCACAGGCGCCCTCTGCGGGCTGTCAGCAGCTGTATACCATTTTAGACATCACCGACCTGGCACTGAAAGAAGCGCTGGCCGAAAGCTGTGACCACCAGACTTTTATTGCCAAAGCACCGCTGGTACTGGTGTTCTGCGCCGACTGCAAAAAGTGGTACGACGCCTACTTAGAGGCCGGCTGCACGCCCCGCACCCCGGGTGTGGGCGATTTGATGCTGGCAGTCACCGATGCTGCCATTGCTGCCCAGAACGCCGTAGTCGCCGCCGAAAGCTTTGGCATCGGCTCGTGCTACATCGGAGACATCATGGAGAACTGCGACACCCAGCGCAGTCTGCTGCACCTGCCGGACTATGTGTTCCCGGCGGTGATGCTGGTGTTCGGCTGGCCCACCCAGCAGCAGAAGGAGCGGACAAAGCCCCAGCGCTGCGCCATGGAGCACATCGTGCACGAAAACGGCTACCGCACCATGGACGGTGCAGAGTTGCGGGACACCTTCGGCTACAAGGCTGGCAACGCCCCCTTTGACCAGTGGTGCACCGCCTTTTGCAACCGCAAGTATAACTCCGATTTTTCCAAGGAGATGACCCGCTCGGTGGAGGAGTACCTGAACCAGTTCCGCTAAAATCCGGCGAGCATTCTGCACCCCATTTTCACCGGGTTGAATCCGCGCAGTTTTATTACAGCGCAACTGTTTCCGCAGGAAACGAGCGCTGTAACTGCCGTTTCCCATCACGATTCCTATCATGAAAAAGTGGTTCAGAAACGTCCGCAGACGTTTCTGAACCACAAGTTGTAATAATCATTCCTCTGACTATGCCCAGCAACGACGACGACCGCCGCCAGCGGCGGAAACAGGGAGGAGTTGTTGGGGCAGCGGCCAGCAAGACGCTCGTGCCGCCCAAGGCACGAAGCGGATGCTGGGTGCCGCAACCCGTAAGACACGGAGGGCATTTCAATCGTTTCACCCAAAAAAGCGGCAGCTGCACGGTGTTTTGTGCAGCTGCCGCTTTTCTCGTTTATCTTTGGTTTTCCGCAAACAATGCGCCCAGCTCCGGCAGGATATCGTGCGGCAGCATTCCGTACTCACCGCGCTTTGCGGCGGCGCGGTCGGCGGCGGCACCGTGCAGATATACCGCGCAGGCGGCGGCTTCGTAAGCGGGCAGACCACAGGCCAGCAGCGCCGCCAGCATCCCCGCCAGTACATCCCCGCTGCCGCCCCGGGCAAGCCCCGGGTTGCCGGTGGGGTTCACGCACACCCGCCCATCCGGGCTTGCCACCACAGTGCGTGCCCCCTTCAGCACCACCACGGCATTCCACGCCTTGGCATACCGCAGGGCAATGCCCGCCCGGTCGGCGGCAAGCGCTGCTGCCGAAAGGCTGGTCAGCCGCGCCATCTCGCCGGGGTGCGGGGTAACTACCAGTTCTCCCGCCGGGTGCGGAAAGGGCTTGCCCTCGGCCAGCAGCTGTGCGGCGGCGTTCAGACCGTCTGCGTCCAGCACCGCAGCCCCCGCAAAGCCGGGCAGCAGCTGCTGCACCAGCGTGCGGGTCTCGGTGGCCCGGGCGGCACTTTGCGCCGTGCCGCCAAGGCCGGGGCCCAGCAGCAGCACGGTGGCCTTCTGCCGCCGGAGCAGCGGCACATTTTCCGGCGCAATGCCGCCCTGTGCGCCCTCCTTACAGGGGCACAGGCAGCACTCCGGCAGGCGGGTGACGGCGGCGCTGACCACCGGCTCTACGCTTGCAAGGGTAACGATGCCCGCCCCGGTGCGCAGTGCACCCTCGGCTGCCAGCAGCGCAGCGCCCCGGTAAAAGGCACTGCCCGCCACCGCCAGCACACTGCCAAAGGTACCCTTATGGCTATTCCGGGCGCGGGGCGGGATGCTTTGCCAGACAAATTCTTCGGTAATTTCCACAGCCATGGGTGCACCTCCAGTGGAACGATTTGAATGCCCTCCGCATTGCTCTGGGCATTTTTAGCGGAATCATTATTTTAAGATTGTCGGTTTGGAAAATCTGCGGATTTTCCAAACTGACTTTTTCACAAGAGAGGAAATTTGGAAGGATAGCATTTACACCTGCCCCTGCACAAGGGCACGGATCTGTTTTTCCACGTTCTGCACTTCCTCGTGGAACATCCGGGCAGAAACGCGCAGTGCGCCGTGGCCAAGGATGATGACCTGCTCCATGCCGTCCGAGGTCGCCACGCGGACACGGCGGCTCTTGCCGATTTCATGAGTGACCCGCTCAATGAACATATCGGCGGTCTCGGCTTCTTTGGTGTAGACCACATGGATGTTGTGGTACTGCTCGATGGCGCCGGGGCTGCCGGGCACGCGGTAGGCATCGAATACCAGAATGAGCACGCATTTCTGGTAGCCCTGATAGTTGCACAGAATGTCCATCAGCCGATGGCGGGCGGCGTCCAAGCTTTCCTTTGACAGCGCGTTCAGCTCGTCCCACGCAAAGATGATGTTGTAGCCGTCCACCAGCAGATACTCCGGGGCAATTTCCCACTGCTCTGCGGCAAAATCCGGGCGTTCGGTCTTTTGCACCGGACGGAACGCCGCCAGCGGGTCCCGCTTGATAGGGCCATAGGTGCGCTCAAAAATTTTAAGCAGTTCGGCGTCCTCCTCCAGCGTGGCGCGGTAGGCCATGGCGCGACGCTGGGGCGCAGCCTGCACCTCCGGGCGGGCGGGCTTTGCCTTGCCCCAGCCGCTTTCAACGTGCATGTGGCTGCGCACCTCGCTCCACGGCACCACAAAGCCTGCACCGTGGGCGCAGAACACGGAATCAGCTGGATTTTCCAGATCATGCTCCGGCTGGTAGCCGATTTCTGCAATGACCTGCTGCGCGTTGTGGCAGGGACGGTAACCGTCCAGCGTCAGGCTCAGCCGTCCCCTGCCCCGGGTGTAGCTGACCACCTCCATGGGGTAGCTGCGCATGGTGGATACCGGCGCAAAGCCGGTCAGGGTGGCGGTCTCCGCACCGCTTTCCGGCGGGTCAAAGCTGCCCTCCATGCGCTGGATATCGCTCATGGCGCGGCCAATGTTCTCCACCGGCACTTCCAGCCGGAAGGCATACCACGGCTCTAACAGCTGGCTTTTTGCCAGCATCAGCCCCTGCCGCACGGCGCGGTAGGTAGCCTGCCGGAAATCGCCGCCCTCGGTGTGCTTGAGGTGCGCTTTGCCGGTGAGCAGGGTGATCTTTACATCGGTCAGCGGTGCGCCGGTCAAAACGCCAAGATGCTGTTTTTCTTCCAGATGAGTCAAAACCAGCCGCTGCCAGTTTTTGTCCAGCACCTCTTCCCGGCAGTCGGTGGCAAACTGCATCCCGCTGCCCCGGGGCAGCGGTTCCAGCAGCAGATGCACCTCGGCATAGTGGCGCAGCGGCTCGTAATGCCCCACGCCCTCCATGGGCTCGGTGATGGTCTCCTTATACAAAATGCCGCCCGGGCCAAAGGATACTTCCAGCCCGAACCGCTCTGCCAGCAGGCTGCGCAGCACCTCCAGCTGTACCTCGCCCATCAGCTGCACATGGATCTCACCCAGCGTTTCGTTCCACACCACATGGAGCTGGGGTTCTTCCTCCTCCAGCCGGTGCAGCTTGCCCAGTGCGGCGTGCACATCCGCGCCCTCCGGCAGCAGCACCTGATAGCTGAGCACCGGTTCCAGCACCGGCACATCACTGTCCCGCTCTGCCCCAAGCCCGGTGCCGGGCTTTGCATGGGTCAGGCCGGTCACAGCGCATACCTGTCCCGGGCCGATGGCCTCGGTCAGGGTATATTTTGCGCCGGAGTACAGCCGCAGCTGGTTCGCTTTTTCTGCCCACGGCTCTCCGTCTGCTTCGCCGGAGAGCAGAGCCTTTACCTTCAGTTCCCCGCCGGTGACCCGCAGCCATGTCAGGCGTGCCCCCTGCTCATCCTGTGATACCTTGAACACCCTTGCACCAAAGGCGTGCAGCGCCGGGGCGGGGCGGGTGTAGCGGTCCAGCCCCTCCAGAAGTGCATCCACCCCGTCCAGCCGCAGCGCCGCCCCGAACCAGCACGGAAAAACGTGCCGCCGGGCAACTGCGGGGATAATGTCTGCATCGGTCAGGGTTCCCGCGTCCAGCATCTTTTCCATCAGCTGCTCATCGCACAGCGCCAGTGCTTCGTTGCGGGCGGCAGGCTCTGCGCCAAAATCCACAAAACCCTCGCCAAGGCGGTGATTCAGCTGGCTGAGTAACTGTTCCCGGGTCATGCCGGGCAGGTCCATCTTGTTCACGAATACAAAGGTGGGCACATGGTAGCGCCGCAGCAGCCGCCACAGCGTTTCGGTATGGCTTTGCACGCCGTCCGTTCCGCTGACCACCAGCACGGCGTAATCCAGCACCTGCAAGGTGCGCTCGGTCTCGGTGGAAAAATCCACATGGCCGGGGGTATCCAGCAGGGTGATGTCGGTATTGCCCGCTGTAAGCAGCGCCTGCTTGGAAAAGATGGTGATGCCGCGCGCTTTTTCCAAGCTGTCGGTATCCAGAAAGGCATCTCCGTGGTCCACCCGCCCCAGCTTGCGGATAGCACCAGCGCGGTAGAGCATGGCCTCGGAGAGGGTGGTCTTGCCGGAGTCCACATGGGCCAGAATGCCCAGTACGATCTGTTTTTGCGTTGTTTCCATGCACTGCTCCTACGGGAAGCCGTTTTCATAAGCATTGCACGCCGCTCGAACGGCTTTTTTGCTCGCATACCGCGTTGCCTTCCCTTGCAATCCAGCAAGGATTGCTGCGGAAAATCGCCTTGTCTGCGGGCAAAAATTCTCGTCGTTCGGCGCCCCCTGCTTGCGAAAGCAGCTTCCAAAAAATATTTCTCATTTATTGTAGCACGCTTTGCCGGGAAAAGAAAGTTTTCATGTGCAAATCCCGCAGGCAAAAAACAGCACCGGACAGAAAATGGTCTGCCCGGTGCGTTTTTCTTAAAAAAGATCCAGCATATTGTCCAGATAAATTGCCTCCCGCACCTGCAGCTGGTATTCCGGCTTTGTCATGTAATAAAGCAGAAATTCCAGCACCAATGCGCTGCCAAGTCCCCTGCCCTCTATCTTAAACTGGGAAAAGCCTGCGGGCAGGTACCGCTGCCGGATGTCATCCGTCCCGATAAACCCGGGGCTGCGCATCGCCTTGGAAAAGCGGTAGCCCCCGGCGGCATCCGGGGCGGCGCAGCGGTGGTCCGGGCAGTCCTCGCCCAGATTCTGACGGCTGACTGTCTCATAGCAGTGTTTGCGCTCGGTACAGCCGAACCAGCAGCACTCGTTGCACAAAAATTCCACCTTGGCTTTTTGCTCCGGCGGCAGGGTGCGCAGCTGCTCCAGTGCCGGGTTCAGCCGGAAATCCGGCACCACATACCGGAACTGCGGCTTTTCCAGCTCCTGCTGCAGCTGCGCAAACTCGGTGAGCACTTTTGTGGTGGAGGACACCAGATACAACTCCGGCCAGCGCTGCCGCAGATAGTCTGCCAGCAAATCAGAATGGACGATCACGCCGTTTGGCACACTGCCGCTTTTTGCAAACTGTTCACACAGGGCGTTGCACTGCGGGTCGGCAAGGTGCTCAGCCCGCAGCAGGGAGTTACTGAAGGTCAGCCGCCCGGAGATACCGTATTCCCGCAGCAGCGCCAGCACCTCGTGCGGAGCTGCCCCACCGCAGGAGATGCGTCCCCCGCCCCAGATACAGCCCGCCGGAGCGCCGTAGATGGAGCCAATGGTGCACCAGTCGTAAAAATATTCCCGGTGCTCCCGGTACAGCGGCAAAAAGCGGCGGTACAGCTCGTAAAACTCGAACAGGCCGGGCAGATGATAACAGGCAGCTGCGGGCTTTTCCATAGCAGTTCCTTTCCTGCAAAAAGGGAGCTGCTGCGTAAAAATGCCGTGCAGCGGCTCCCCTGTTTTTATCGTATTTGCTTTTGTTACACGGTGACGCCGACCTGAGGGGCACCCCCGGCAAGCTGCTCTGCCGTAAGCGGCTGGGCTTCTGCGGGGGCGTTCAGCCGCTCCTTGGCCACCGCCAGCATCAGCTTGATGCGGTTTTCCTGATTGACCCGGGTGGCGCTGGGGTCGTAGTCGATGGGGGTGATGTTGGCACTGGGGTACAGCGCACGGATCTTGTTCACCATGCCCTTTCCCACGATATGGTTGGGCAGGCAGCCAAAAGGCTGTGCACACACGATGTTGCCGTAGCCGCCCTGCACCAGCTCGATCATCTCGGCGGTCAGCAGCCAGCCCTCGCCCATCTTGGCACCCAGCGAAATGATGCCCTTGGGCTTTTCCACCAGCTCCTTGAAGGGGCCGGGGGCGTAGAAGCCTGCGTCGGCCTCAGCCTTGAGCATGGCGCGCTCGATGCTGTCCAGCCAGTTCAGGAACTGGTCAATGCCGATCTTCACCGCCAGCTTGCCGCCGTACAGCACATGATCCTCGCCCATGTTGAAGGCGCAGTACTGCACAAAGCCCATCAGGCCCGGGAAGTTCACCTCGCAGTCCTGACTTTCGAGGAACTTCTGCAGGTCGTTGTTGCCCAGCGGGCTGTACTTGACGTAAATTTCGCCCACGACGCCGACTTTGACCTTCGGCACACGGGTGACGGGAATGGACTTAAAGTCCTTTGCGATGAGGGGGAAGGTGTGCTTCATCTCGCGGGAGGTGAAGCCCTTGCCCGCCAGCAGTACACGGCCCAGACGCTGGACCCAGAGGTCTACCATCTTATCGGCAGCGCCCTTCTCGTTCTCATACGGAGCGACCTGATTGCGCAGGGCGCAGAGCATATCGCCGTAGAACACGCTGGCGATGGCCCGGCGGGCCAGAGGCAGAGTCATCTGGAAGCCGCTGTCCTTCTCGAGGCCCGAGAAGTTCAGGCTGGCCACCGGGATGTTCGGATAGCCTGCCTTGACCAGCGCCTTGCGGAGCAGGTGGATGTAGTTGGAGGCACGGCAGCCGCCGCCCGTCTGGGTGATGAGCAGGGCCGTGTGCTCGAGGTCGTACTTGCCGCTGTTCAGCGCATCGAGGAACTGGCCAATGACCAGCAGTGCCGGATAGCAGGTGTCGTTGTGGACATATTTCAGGCCCAGCTGCGCCACAGCGCTGCCGCAGTTGCCCAGGATCTCGCACTTGTAGCCGTCGTAGCGCAGGGCGTATTCCAGCAGGCGGAACTGGGTGATGGCCATGTTGGGGATGAGGATGGTGTGAGTTTTCTTCATCTCCGGGGTGAATTTGGGGTAATTGTATTCCATAGGTTCCTCCTATGTTACTTCTTATCTTCGTCTCGCTCATCCAGTGCGGCGAACAGGCTGCGCAGGCGGATATTGACAGCGCCCAGGTTTGTGATCTCGTCAATTTTCAGCTGGGTGTAGAGCTTGCCGCCCTCCTGCAGGATCTCGCGGGTCTCGTCGGTGGTGATGGCATCCACGCCGCAGCCGAAGGACACCAGCTGCACCAGGTCCATATCCTTCTGGGTGGTGCAGTACTTGGCGGCGGCATACAGGCGGCTGTGGTAGGTCCACTGGTTCAGCACACTGGTGGGGAACTTCTGCACTCGGTTGGAGATGCTGTCCTCGGTAACAACGGCAGCACCGTGGCGGGTGATGAGGCGGTCGATGCCGTGGTTCACCTCGGGGTCCACATGGTAGGGGCGGCCTGCCAGCACGATGATGCGCTTGCCCTGACGGCGCGCCTCGTCGATGATCTCGCTGCCCTTTACCCGGATCTTTGCCATGTGTGCCTCGTACTCCGCGTAGGCAGCATCGGCTGCGGCCTGCACCTCCCGCTCGGAGATGCCGCCAAAGTACTTGGGCAGCACATCCTTTGCCATCTTGTGCACAAAGTCCTTGGGGCGGTGGATGCCCACATAATCATAGATGAACTTTTTGCCTTCCAGCTCCGGGCAGTTGCCTGCCAAAACCTCCGGGTAGTAGGCCACCACCGGGCAGTTATAGTGGTTGTCGCCCAGTCCCTCGTCCACATTGTAGGTCAGGCAGGGGTAGAAGATGGCGTCCAGCTGCATCTGGCTCAGTGCCTTGATGTGGCCGTGGCTCAGCTTTGCCGGGAAACAGGCGGTATCGCTGGGGATGGTAGCCTGTCCGGCCAGATACAGCCCGCGGGTGGACACCGGGCTGGTGTGCACCGCAAAGCCAAGGCTCGTCCAGAAGGCGTACCAGAAGGGCAGCAGCTCATAGAAGCCCAGACACAGCGGGATGCCGATGGAGCCGCGCTTGCCGGGCACAGGCTTGTAGCTGGCCAGCAGCTGCTGCTTGTAGGCGTACAGGTTCAGGCTGTTGTCCTCGCTCTTGCCGGTAACGGGCTTATCGCAGCGGTTGCCGGAGATGAACTTGCGGCCATCGGCAAAGGTGTTGACGGTCAGCTGGCAATGGTTGCCGCAGCCGCCGCACTTGACGCTGACCACCTGCTGTGCAAACTTTTCCAGTTCCTGCTCGTCCATCATGGCAGAGGTGGTCTGGTTGTTTTTATGGCTCTGGCGCAGGCCGTACAAGGCAGCGCCGTAAGCGCCCATCAATCCGGCAATGTCCGGCCGGATGACCTCCACGCCCATCTCTTTTTCAAAGGCACGGAGCACGGCTTCATTATAAAAGGTACCGCCCTGTACCACGATCTTGCGGCCCAGCTCTTCCGGGCTGGAAGCGCGGATCACCTTGTACAGCGCGTTCTTGACCACGCTGATGGACAGGCCTGCGGAGATATTCTCGATGCTGGCACCGTCCTTTTGCGCCTGCTTGACCGAGCTGTTCATGAACACAGTGCAGCGGCTGCCCAAGTCCACCGGGCGGTCTGCGAACAGACCCAGCGCGGCAAACTCCTTGACGTCGTAGCCCAGCGCCTGCGCAAAGGTCTGCAAAAAGCTGCCGCAGCCGGAGGAGCAGGCCTCGTTCAGGAAGATGTTGCTGATGGCACCATCTTCGATCTTGAAGCACTTCATGTCCTGCCCGCCGATATCAATGATGAAGTCCACGTCCGGCATAAAGTACTTGGCAGCGGTAAAATGCGCCACCGTTTCCACCAGACCGTAATCACAGCGGAAGGCGTTCTTTACCAGCTCCTCGCCGTAGCCGGTGGTGGTGACGCTGGCCACCTGCAGCCCCGGGTGCTCCTTATAGATCTTGAGCAGCTGCTCCCGGATGAGGGGCAGCGGGTTGCCAAGGTTGGGCTGATAGTTGGTGTACAGGATCTGGCTCTTTTCGTCCACCACCACCAGCTTGACGGTGGTAGAGCCGGAGTCGATGCCGATATGCACCGGCCCGCAGTGAGCACTAAAAGCCACGCGGGGCACACTATGGGACATGTGCCGTGCGTGGAAAGCCTCGTACTCCTCCTTGCTGGCGAACAGCGGCGGCTCGCTGGCGTAGGTAGCGGTGGCGGCGTACTTGTCCAGCGCAGCGGCTACCTCAGTGAGCACAAATTCCTTGTCGGCGTACAATGCAGCGCCCAGCGCCACATACAGCAGGCTGTTTTCCGGGCAGGTGCCGGTCACGTTCAGCGCTTCATCAAAGCTTTTGCGCAGCACGGTGCTGAAAGTGAGCGGGCCGCCCAGATAGAGGATATTGCCCTTGATGGGGCGGCCCTGTGCCAGACCGGCTATGGTCTGGTTGACCACGGCCTTATAGATGCTGGCGGCGATATCCTCGGTGCGGGCACCCTGATTGATCAGCGGCTGCACGTCACTTTTTGCAAACACGCCGCAGCGGCTGGCGATGGTATAGGTGCGCTGCGCCTGTTCGGCGGCCTTGTTCATCTCCTCAGCGCTCATCTTCAGCAGGGTGGCCATCTGGTCGATGAAAGCACCGGTGCCGCCGGCACAGCTGCCGTTCATGCGCACCTCGGTGCCGTTGGTCAAAAACAGGATCTTGGCATCCTCGCCGCCCAGCTCGATGACGCAATCGGTCTTGGGCATAAAGCGCTTGACCGCCACGCGGGTGGAGAACACCTCCTGCACAAAGGGCACACCGCAGCTGTCCGCTAAGCCCATACCGGCAGAGCCGGAGATGCTGAGCAGCGCCTTGCGGCCATGCAGCTGCTCGGCATCAATGCGCCGCAGCAGCTCCTGCGCCTTTTCCAGAATATGGCTATAATGTCGTTCGTATGTAGAATACAGCAGTTCATCATGCTCGCCCAGCACCACGCACTTGATGGTGGTACTGCCGATGTCAAGACCTACTCTCACCTTGTTTTCCCTCCTAAGGACAAATAACCGGAACATAACGTCCCGGCTGCCATGGCAAACAGCCGTTTGCAGCAAAGATGTGCAACGGCCGCTTTCTCTTTTCAGCAGCACGCATTGCGCAGCTACGCATTTTTTAAGCAGCAAGCACAGCAAAAAATGCAGCAACTGCGTTTTTGCATACACCATTATTATAATCCAATCGCGGGCGGCATTCAATCCATGTTGTCTATTTTACACGAAAAAAATAGTATTTTTTGCTCAAAAGGCTGAACTTTTTGTGAACAAGTGTCGGTTTTTGCCGTAAAAAAGCCGCCGCACAGAGTTTGTGCAGCGGCCTTGTACCGATGGGATATTGAAATAGTTTCCGCATGCGCTTTGGCCATTTCAGCGGTGATCTGCCTCTACGTCTCCACGCATAAAAATGCCTTTGGAACGTTCCTTTTTCCTTACCGATTCACGAAATTCAGCATCAGAAACAACAGCAGCATGTGCACGGGGTAAAAGGCGTAGCAGGCATACTGGAAAGGCTTGCTGTGATAGCCCTGCCGACCGCGGTACAGCCAGATGGGCACCAGTGCCAGCAGCGCCAGCCCCTGCTGGCAAAGCTCAAAGTCCATGCCGAAGAGCTGAATGGGGTACATAAGCCCGCCCAGCAGCTCCACGTTGACCCAGTACAGCGCAGCCAGCTGCCCCAACAGACACCACCACTTGCGTCCATGGAAGAAGTAGAAGATGAACACAGTCAGCACCCCTGCGCCGTAGTAGTCCACCATGCCCAGCGTGCCCAGCACCGCGCCTGCCACCACCACAAGGGCGGATACCAGCAGGTACAGTCCTGTTTTTTGCTTTTTGCGCACCGTTTCCATCAAGTGGATGCCCAGAATGCCCAAAAGCAGCGTCCAGATGACGTTCTGGTGCACCGGATAGAACCATGTACCGCCGTACATCAAATCGAAGGGGATTTCCGAAAGCAGGGCAAACAGCAGCAGACGCAGGGTGTATTTTTTCAGGTCGTGGGTGTGAAAATAGCCCTCTACCGCCATAAAGGCAAAGATGGGAAACGCCACCCGCCCGGCACAGGTCAGCCATTCCTGCGCGGGCAGCAACGTCGCCCACAGGTGGTCCATCAGCATCAGCGCCATAGCAAGGATATGAAGCGCCGCTGCGCTCAGGTCAAAGCGGGTCGCAGCAGTGGAATGGATTGGTTTGGTTGACATACACATACCTCGTCTTTGTCGAAATTTGGTCGTTCTGTCTGGAATACGAACGAGTCCCGCAAAGAATTGCAGCCCCGGCCAGATTTTTCCACCGCCGGGGCTGCAGGAATGCTTTATTTTTTCTGCTGCGAATACCCCAGACACAAAAAGCTGGAGCCAAGGCAGAGCCATACCACCGCCGTGGAGTGATCCTCGCCGGTAACAAAATTCAGCGCCGCAGCAAGAAAAAACAACAGTCCGCTGAGATAAAACAGATTGCATTTTTTCATAGAGCATTCCTCCGGTTTTGGTTTTTTCACCGGCTATTTTGGATACGGCAAGCGCAGGGGCGGCTGCCATTTTACTCCGCGTGCAAAGGGGCGCAGAGCGCCCACCCGGCACGCAGAAAGTGTGTGCCCGCAGCAGTCTGCGGGGCAAATTCATGAAGGGTGGCTTGCCTGCCTGCCCATGGAGACGTAAGCGCAAAAGCAGGAATGCGGGAAGGAGCAAGGGACGGTTTCGGCGAAAAAGCGTCTGGCGGTGGCGGAAAAGCCGAACGCAAGATTTTTTCATAATAGCTGGCTCGTAAGGTGAGCCGTACCAAAACTTCCTTGCGGAAATGTGCAGCGTTATAGTTCATCTGCACCTGAACCGGCAGCCGTGCGCCCGGCGCTTGCCGCACCCAAAATAGCCGGTGGAACGTTTATTTAGTTTTTGGCGTTTTCCAGATAGATCTCAAATGCCTCGGCAAAGCTGGCGTTCACATCAAAGGGGACAGTGTAGTCCACCTTGGAGGTCACAAGGCAGAGGTCCAGCCGGTTGGAGGTTTCGTCTGCCTGCCGGTTCAGTTTGCTCAGCGCCGCATGGATGACCTTGCGGTCGTAGTTGATGGTGGTCACCCGCTTCACATCGCAGCAGTAGGAGATCTGGTTGCCCTCGGCGTTGAAGCGGTAGCCTGTGCCCCCGCCGGAGAGCAGCTGCTCAGAACTGCGCAGGTCGTTCATCCGTTTGAAGGTGCGGGCAATGCTCTGCCGCGCGGCATTCAGGCTGACCTCGCTGTCCATATCCATGTCCAGCGCATCCTTTGCCTTGCGGATGGCGGCAAACAGGCGGCTCTTCTCCTCCAGCAGATAGAGCATGAACCGGGCAACGTCGGTGATCTGCTCTGCATATTCGGTCTGTGCCACGTCCATAACGGTCTCGTCCTCAGCCTCGGGCATCACCTTATGGCGCAGATAGGTGTTGGCCACCTTGGTCACGTTGGCATCGCAATCCAGAATGCCCTGCGCCTCGTCCAGCAGGGACTGGAGCTTGTTCTGGTAGCGGAATGCTTCCTTCAGGTTCATAGTCGTTCCCTCCATCTTGTTTTTTCTGCTTTCAGCTTACCACAGACTGCCCGCCCACGCAAGCCTTCCGGTAAAATGAGCAAAGCGCCCGCCCCGGCATGACCGGAGCGGGCGTTTTGCATTGCTGTGACACTTATAGAATTAAGAGAATATCAATGGTCAGCCGGCCACGCGCTCGGTGCGGCCTGCCTCCAGCATATAGCGCAGGAAGCCGGTCACGTCGGCGGGGTCGGTCACGGTGAGGTCAAAGCCCTTCTTGGGGGCAGTGTCCATCATCTGCAGCATGGAGCATGCGGTAGCGTCCTTTTTCAGGTCGCAGGTCTTGCCGTTGTCCAGATGCAGCAGCACGCTGCCGTGGCTGGCAGAAAGCTGGCGCATGAAACGTTCCTTATCAAAATACTCGATCCGAAGCATAGGAATACCTCCTTGATAAACTGGTTTATGTTACACTTGCCGTCCGGTCCTCTTTGGACAGGCGGCGGGAGAATAGCGGTTTTGCCCGGCAGTGGAAACGCTTGCACAGCTTGCGTTCCCGCTGTGCCGGTGCTATACTGAGCTTGGAAGCTCTGATAGGATAATACCACAAAACAATCGCAAATTATAGAACAGAACCGCATAGTATATGCAACAAAACCGGCATTGATAAAAAACATTCAAAGTATTGCGGAAAGGAATTGGTGAATATGGCATATCAGACAAGCTGTGCCTCTTATACCAACGGCCGGGTGGGGCTGTCCAGCGCTACTGCCGTGGTAGCCGATGCCGCCGGGCGGGAGCAGACCCAGCACGGCAGCCCGCTGTTCCCTATCGCCTGCTATGCCGAGGATCTTTCCTGCTACTCGGTGGCGTGGCACTGGCACGAGGAATTTGAGTTCATTCTGGCGGCGTTGGGGCCCATTCATGTGGATGTGAACAAGACCCGGCTGACTTTGCAGACCGGGCAGGGGGTGTTCATCAACTCCGGGGCGCTGCACGCGGTAGAGCCTGCCGAGGGCAGGGCGCTGCTGCACTCCGGCGTGTTCCAGCCCCGGCTTATCGGCGGCATGGACACCGTATTCTGGCAAAAACTCATCCGCCCGCTCTTGCAGCCCGGCACACCGCCCTTCTTTTTGCTGGACGAGGCCGTGCCATGGCAGCGGCAGGTGCTGCTCTGCCTGCGGGAGGCGTGGAAGGGCGTGGCGGACGAGCCCTTTGACTACGAGAACCGGGTGCGCTACCACCTTACTGCCGCCCTGCGGCTGCTCATCACCCAATGCGTCAGCGGCAAAGTAAAGGTATCGGAGCAGGAGCAGATCGCCTCGGAGCGGATGAAGCAGATGCTCCGCTATGTAGAGGAGCACTACGCCGAGGAGCTGACCGTGGAAAAACTGGCCGGGTGCGTCGCCCTGAGCGAAAGCGCCTGTCTGCGCAGCTTCCGGCAGTTTCTGGGCATCACACCCATCCAGTACGTCAAGCAGTTCCGGGTGGAAAAAGCCGCCGAGCTGCTGCGCTCCACCCGGCTCAAGACCGGCGAGGTGGGGCTGGAATGCGGCTTTTCGGACGCCAGCTACTTTATCAAGACCTTCCGGGAGATCAAGCACTGCACCCCCCGGGAGTACCGTATCCGCTTCTGCTGAATAAAAGATAAAAATGCCGGGCAGAACCCTCTCAGGCGCTAACGCGCCAGCTCCCCCGAGGGGGGAGCTTCATTGCTACAAACTTTCAGATGCTAAAAAGCTCCCCCTTCGGGGGAGCTGGCATCGCACAGCGATGACTGAGAGGGTTTTCTATTTGCTGCCCGGCATTGCATTATAAAATTATCTCCTGCCAGCGCTCCGGCGGGATGACCGGCTCGGTGACAAAGGCTTCGGGGTTCGGGGCAAGAACATGGCGGGTGACCTGGAAAAGCCCCTCGGCGTCGCACAAAATGCAGCTTGCATCGCCAAATTTCGTGTTCCGGGCTGCGCCGCAGTCCAGATACGCCTGTTCCAGCTTGACGAAATCCTCCGAGATATGCGGCTGCTGCGCGTTGTAGTGGCGGCGCATATAGACGGTGTGCTGCGCCCCGGCTTCGTCCACCACGGTCATCTGCATGGGCTTGTCGGTCAGGCGGTTCGGCACGTTCAGTACTTCCTCCACGCTATGGATAAAGGTGTTGCGGGCGTGGGTGACCCCCAGCAGCAGCACTTTGCCGTGGGCTGCCCGCAGCCGGTCGTAGCAGCCGCCGGGAGTGCAGGGGGTGTTGGCGTCCAGCTCTCCTTGCAGATACGCAGCCGCGCCCTTGCCGTAAGCCGCCATGCTGTGGGTGGGGTGCAGCGAGCGCACCACGCCGGGGCGCTGCCGGAACAGCTCCGGCAGAATGCCCACGCAGCACGGGCTGCGGCGCACATCGAACACCCGGTTTTCCTCGTTGATGAACCGCCATGTGTGGGTGGGCAGCAGCAGCAAGCCCTCCGTAAAAAACTCCATCCATGCGTCCAGAACCGTGTCTGCGCCGCCCTCCACCGCGCCGATGGACTTCATGGAGGAATGGATCAGGATGGTCTCGTTGCCTGTCAGCCCCATCGCGGCAAGGTCGTGCTTGAGGTCAGCCTTTGTATATGCCATGTCGTTTCTCCTTTTCGGGCATTTTGTCTGTACCCAGTTTACCGCCTTTTGTGCAGCAAAGCAAGCACGCACGCAAAAAGGCAAACACCCTATTGTATTTGCCGGGGACGAGCCGGTATCTGCGGGGTGTGTGCCCTTTCAGCTTTTTTAGTAAAATCCTGTATACAGCATATCATCTCGCAGCGTTACCGCGAAACAAGCACAGCGCCTTGCAATTATAGCAATTTGATAGTTATTTCCTGTTTTCTTTGTGCATTTGGTACAACAGTCACTTGATTGCGGCATTTCATCAGCACTTTTCCCGCATTGCAAAGTGGTATATCCGTTTTCCAGTTTCAGGAACAGTTCCGTGCGCGAGCGCGCATACTTGTATACAAGTGTTCAAATTAAGTTCCATTCCAGCATTGACATTCAGTTGCTGTAACGGTACAATGATAATAAGCTTAATTTACCGGATAAATGGAGAACGACTATGGCTACATTACAGCACACGGATGAGCTCTATCATATTCTCGAGGACGAGATCTGCGCGTTGAAGATCCTGCCCGGGGAAGCGTTGAGCGAAAATCAGCTGTGCAAGCGGTTCGGTGTTTCCCGCACCCCCATTCGCAGCGTTTTGCAGCGGCTGGAACAGAACCGCTTTGTGCAAATCATCCCCTGCAAGGGCACCATCGTTACCGCCATTGATATTGGCGTGGTAGATCAGCTCATCTTCCAGCGTGTTGCGGTGGAGGGCATGGTATTCCGGGATTTTGTGCAGAGCTGCTCGCCCATGGAGATCCTTGCGGTAGAACACCTTTATAATATGCTGCTGGAAGCCGCCGCGGGGCGCAGCGCCCCGGAAAACTTTGATTTCAACCACTTTCTCAGCTGCGACCTCGCCATGCACGAGTACTGGTTCCGCAAAACCAGCAAGGAGTACCTTTGGGAACAGATGACCCGCCCGCAGGCAGACTATTCCCGCTTTATCCGTCTGGACATCGTGGGTGCGCGCAACGTGTCCAGCGTTGTCAGTGAACACGCCGAGATGCTGCGCATTCTGCGGGAGAAGGATCTGGACGCCATCGAGCCGCTGATGCGCACCCACCTGTACGGCGGCGTGAGCCGCATGGGCAGTAAGATCTACTCGGACGAATACCGCGTCTATTTCAAGCTGCCGGAGGGCAAAAAGTCAAAACCACCGGCTGAGCCGGTGGCTTGAGTAAGCCCTAGAAGGGCATAA
>CAJMQZ010000027.1 GCA_905215595.1 uncultured bacterium | reverse complement strand
CGCCGATGCAGCCGCCGGGGCAGCCCATGCCTTCCAGCAGATAGCCGTTGTACTTACCGGCCTTGGCCAGCATCAGCAGCTTCTTGCAGTCGGCCAGACCCTGTGCAGAGGCGATCTTCACCTCCATGTCGGGACGCCATTCCTTGATCTTGTCGGCAACAGCCTTGGCAACGCCGCCGGACTGTGCAAAGCCACGGCCTGCGGCAGAAGCATAGCACAGATCCATCTCGGCGGGATCGACTTCCAAGCTGTCCAGATCCAGATCCTTTGCCTCGATGATACCGGCCAGCTCCTCAAAGGTCAGCACGAAGTCCACGTCGGAGCGGACGGTGCGGCGGGAGGCCTCCAGCTTTTTGGCGGCGCAGGGTCCGATGAAGCACATACGGGCATCGGGGTCGGCCTGCTTCATCATGCGGGCGGTGAACACCATGGGGGTCATGGTCATGGAGATGTTCTTGGCAAGGCCGGGGAAAGCGGTCTTTGCCATCATGCTCCATGCCGGGCAGCAGGAGGTAGCCATAAAGTCCAGCTTCTCGGGCACTTCCTCAAGGAAGTCGTGTGCCTCGTCCACGGTGCACAGGTCGGCACCGATGGCAACCTCCACCACATCGCAGAAGCCGATGGCCTTCAAGGCAGCCTTCAGCTTGCCGGTGGAAGCCAGAGCGGGGAACTGGTTGATAAAGGCGGGAGCGACCAGCGCATAGATGCGGTCGCCGCGGTTGAAGCCCTGAATGAGCTGATAGATCTGGCCCTTGTCGGCAATGGCGCCGAAGGGGCAGTTCACCAGACACTGACCGCAGGATACGCACTTGCTGTAATCGATCTCGGCACGGCCCAGCTCGTCAGAGTGGATAGCGCCCATACCGCAGGCAGCGGCGCAGGGGCGCTCGGTCTTGACGATGGCATTGTAGGGGCAGACAGTGACGCAGCGGCCGCACTTGATGCACTTTTCCTGATCGATGGTGGAACGGCCGCTCTCCCAGGTGATGGCCTTCTTGGGGCAGACTTCCATACAGGGGTGTGCGAGGCAGCCCTGGCACAGGTCGGAGACCTTGACCAGCTTCTCGGGGCAGCGGTTGCAGGCGAACTTGATGACGTTCACCAGCGGGGGGTCATAATACTTATCGGCGATGGAAGCGTCCTCCAGACCGGAGACGACGCTGTTGTGCTCGTCCATGCGGCGGGTGGGCAGGCCCATGGCCAGACGCACGCGCTCCTCAACGATGGCGCGCTCCAGGAAGATGTCCTTGCGCAGCTTGCCCTCCTCACCGGGGATGATGGTGTAGGGGATCTTGCGCATCAGGTGGTTGGCCTGCTCGCCCTTGACGTTGGCGTAAGCCATGCGGGCGACCTCGGTAAACACCTGACGGCGGATCTGGATGACCGTAGTATTGATTCCTCTGAAACTCATTCCAATCTCTCCTTGCTCAGAAACAGCCAAAAAACGGAGCCGCCTGCCCTGTGTGCAGAGCATAAAAACGGCGCTATACGGGCGCGGATGGTACCGTGCTGGTTGCTTACAGCACGCCGGACCCGATAAATCCATCTTCATTTTAACATAAAGACGTGCGTATGAAAAGGGCAAAACACAAAATTTGTTAAAAATTTATTGTATTCATGCGGATGCACAGAATGTACAAGTAAAATGAAAAAATTTCAGCAAAGTGCTGCACGCACCCGCTCGCCATCGTAGCGGCCAAGCTTTACCCGCACGATCTGCCCGCTCTCGCACCCGGGGGCAGAGACCACCACCGGGATGTACAGTCGGGTGTAACCGGTAAACAGGGTACCGGACAGGGGCGTTTCCAGCAGCACCTCGTCCTCGGTGCCCTCAAAGGCGGCCAGCGTTTCGCAGCGTACCTGCTCGGCTGCGGCATTCATGCGGCGGCTGCGCTCCTGCTTTTCCCGCTCGTGGATCTGATCCGGGAAATCATAGGCCGGGGTGCCGCTGCGGCGGGAGTAGGGGAACACATGCACTTTAAGGAAGCCGATCTTCTTCAAAAATGCGCAGCTCTCCTCAAAGTCCTCTGCCGTCTCGCCGGGGAAGCCGCAGATGCAGTCGGTGGTAAAGCTGACCGGGCGGCTGCCGTAGGTGGCGCGGATCTGCTCTACCACCGTTGCGTACTCCTGTGCAGTGTACACCCGGCGCATCCGGCGCAGGGTGGCGGTGCAGCCGCTCTGCAAACTCAGGTGGAACTGCGGACAAAGCTTGTCCACCGCTGCCAAGCGGGAGATGAATTCCGGGGTGAGCATATCGGGGTCAAGGCTGCCCAGACGGATGCGCTCGATGCCCGGCACCTGTGCGCATTTTTCCACCAGTTCCACAAGGTTCGTGCCGGTGTCCAGCCCGTAGCTGGGCAGGGAGATGGCGCTGAGCACCACCTCGCGGTAGCCTGCAGCGGCCAGCTGGTGCAGCTCGGCCAGAATGCTCTCCTCGGCACGGCTGCGCACCGGCCCGCGGGCGCGGGGGATGACGCAGTAGGCGCACTGCCGGTTGCAGCCGTCCTCTACCTTGATAAAGGCGCGGGTGTGGGTCTCGAACCGCTCCACCGGCAGCTCCTCGAACTGCTCGCCGCGCTGGTGCGGGGCAATGGCTACGATGCGCTCGTGGCCATCCAGCAGCTTTTGTACGTTCTCCAGAATGGCCTTGCGGTCGCCGTTGCCGCACACAAGGTCGGCCTCCATGAACTGTGTGGCCTCCTCCGGGAAGGCCTGCGGGTAGCAGCCGGTCAGCACCGTTACCGCACCCGGGTTCTCGCGCTTTTTGCGGCGCAGCCACTTGCGGCTTTTCTGGTCGCCGAAGTTGGTCACGGTGCAGCTGTTCACGATGAACACGTCCGCTGCCTCACCTTCCTGCGCAATGGTAAAGCCGTTGGCACGGAACAGCTGCTCCAGCGCACCGGTCTCGTTCAGGTTGACCTTGCAGCCGAGGGTATAAAAACAAACTCGCATGGGGAACGATCCTTTCGATAAAAACGGGGGTGTTTTGCATTTCTTCTCATTATATAACAGAAGCCCACCGGGGTGCAAGACTGTTTTTGCACGGAGACACCGGTCTTTTGCAGTGCGTCAAAACAAAAAGGGACGCGAAAAATCTCGCGTCCCAAAGCTGCAGGAAGGAATGACGAGCCGTTAGCTGTTTTTCAGGGTAACGAACAGATAATCGGTCTCCTTGCCGTCCAGTGTATCGGTCTTGCGCTCAATGAAATCGACCTCGTACATAGACAGGGGAAGCTGACGTCTCACAAAAGCGTTGATGGCGTTCTCCTGGGCGTCCGGCTTCAGGCTGGCCACGACAGAAAACTGCTTGGTGTCCAGAGCCTTCTGGATATCTTTACCGATCACGGTAGCAGAGAACCGGACGGGCAGCATGAGCTGACCGGAGCAGCCGGTGAACAGGGCGGCACCTGCAACAGCAGCAGCGGACAGACCGGCGATCTTTATAAAGTTACGGCGAGAAAGATTCATAATGAGACCCTCCTTGTGATTGCATGATTGTATGAAACTGGGCTTGCTCCCTTCTGGGAACAGTTCAATTTTACAAGTTTTACCGTGAAAAGTCAAGGGACAGGTACCAAAGTTAACAGAAAACGAACACAATATGAAAAATAGTACGGCAAAATTGACGAGCGGCATGCCTGAAAAGACCACTGCATACAGTAGCAGCAAGAGACTTCGCACGGGGAGGGACGGAAATGGAACGGAGAAATCTGGCGCTGCTGTGCGCGGGGGTGGTCTGCTTCTGGCTGTTTGCGCTGGCCTTCGGCACGGCGCAGGGCAAGGGGCTGCGCATCCAACCGGCGGTGCAAACGCAGGCGGAACCGGCAGTGCAGACCCTGACGGTCACCCCGCCGCAGCTTACCCTGCCCTGCCGCGCGGCGATCCTCATCGACCAGACCAGCGGCACGGTGCTTTACGAGATGAATGCCGACCAGGCCATGCCCATCGCCTCCATTACCAAGGTGATGACCCTGCTGCTCACATTTGAGGCAGTGCACGCCGGGCGGCTGACCATGGATACCGCTGTGCCGGTCAGTGAGCACGCCTACCACATGGGCGGCAGTCAGATCTGGCTGGAGCCCGGGGAGCAGTTCACGCTGGACGAGATGCTCAAGGCCATCTGTGTGTCCTCTGCCAACGATGCAGCAGTGGCGGTGGCGGAACTTGTGGGCGGCAGCGAGCCTGCCTTTGTGCAGCAGATGAACGCCCGCGCCGCAGAGCTGGGCATGGAGCACACCACCTTCCGCAACGCCTGCGGGCTGGACACAGAAGGGCATCTTTCCACCGCACGGGATGTAGCCATCATGAGCCGCACCATTCTGACCACCTGCCCGGAGGTGCTGCACTATACCGGCATCTGGACGGACACTTTGCGGGGCGGACAGACCCAGCTGGTGAACACCAATAAACTTTTGCGGCGGTACAACGGCATTACCGGGCTCAAGACCGGCACCACCGGCGGGGCGGGCGTGTGCATTACCGCCAGCGCTACCCGGGACGGGCTGAACCTCATCGCGGTGGTGCTGGGTGCATCCTCCAGCAAGGAACGGTTCGAAGCCGCCACCACCCTGCTGGACTACGGCTTTGCGGCCTACCGTGCCGCACCGGTGCCCCTGCCACAGGAACGTCCGCTGCAATTAAAGGTAAAGGGCAGCACCGAAGAGACCGTGCCGCTGGATTATGCTGCCCTGCCGCTGACCGCGTTACTGCCCGCCGAAAGCGCCGGACAGCTGACCGTGCAGCTGGAATTGCCCGACACGCTGGAAGCCCCGGTGACCCGGGGGCAGACGGTGGGCAAGGCGCAGCTGCTGTGCGGCGAAGCAGTACAGGGGGAGTACCCGGTGTGCGCCGCTGCCGATGCGCCCCGCATGGATTTTGGCACCGCGTTGCAGCTGCTGTGGGACAGCCTGCGGGGAACAGCAGCCTGACCCTGTGCCGAAAAAGGCGCTTCAGCGCACAAAAGTGCGCCGGACGCCCGGCGGGGCTGTTGGATACCTGAACAAATCTGGATGAAGAAACAAAAAAACACTATTAAAATTGTATGAAATCCAAGGATTTTGACCTTGACTTTGCCCGGAGGGAACGGTACACTTATACCAAGACTAGTTCCTCGCAGGGCAAAGTGCCCGGCAAATCGTTTGGAGGTTCGAATACAATGAGTGTTGCACTGAACACGAAACACCTCTCCGGCTTTATCAGCGAAGAGGAATATGCAGCTATCTATCCCCAGGTGGAAGCAGCTCACAAGCAGCTGGAGGCCAAGAACGGCCCCGGCAGCGACTTCCTGGGCTGGATGTATCTGCCCCGTGATTATGATAAGGAAGAGTTCGAGCGCATCAAGGCAGCTGCTGCCAAGATCCGTGAGGATTCCGACGTTCTGGTGGTCGCCGGCATCGGCGGCAGCTATCTGGGCGCACGTGCCGTCATCGAGGCCGTCAAGGGGATGTACCACAACGAGCTGGACAACGGCCTGAAGATCTACTTCTGTGGCAACAGCATCAGCCCCACCTATCTGAATGACATCATCGCGCTGTGCAAGGGCAAGCGCTTCTCCATCAACGTCATCTCCAAGTCCGGCACCACCACCGAGACCTCTCTGGCTTTCCGTGTGCTGCGCAGGCTGCTGGAAGACGAGATGGGCGTGGAAGAGGCCAACAAGCGCATCTACGCCACCACCGACCGCGCCAAGGGCACCCTCAAGCAGCTGGCTGACGCCCAGGGCTGGCCTACCTTCGTCGTCCCCGACGATGTCGGCGGCCGCTACTCCGTCCTTTCCGCTGTGGGCCTGCTGCCCATCGCTGCTGCCGGCATCAGCATCGACGACGTCATGAAGGGCGCAGCCGACGCGATGGAGCGCTTCTCCGTGCTCAGCCCCGACAACGACGCCTACAAGTATGCTGCCATCCGCAACATCCTGTACCGCAAGGGCAAGAGCATCGAGATCCTGGAGTGCTACGAGCCGGACTTCACCCTGATGAACGAGTGGTACAAGCAGCTGTTCGGCGAGAGCGAGGGCAAGGACAACAAGGGCCTGTTCCCCGCAAGCTGCATCTTCTCCACCGACCTGCACTCCATGGGTCAGTTCATCCAGGAAGGCTCCCGCACCATGTTCGAGACCATCGTGGACGTCAAGAAGCCCGCAAAGGACCTGTTCATCGACCCGCTGGAGGGCAACTTTGACGGTCTGAACTTCCTGGCCGACCAGAACATGAGCGTGGTCAACCGCAAGGCCATGGAAGGCACCATCCTGGCTCACACCGACGGCGGCGTGCCGGAAGTGCTGGTGGAAGTGGACGACCTGTCCGCTTACAACGTGGGCTACCTGATCTACTTCTTCTGGCGTGCCTGTGCCTGCAGCGGCTATCTGCTGGGTGTGAACCCCTTCAACCAGCCGGGCGTGGAAAGCTACAAGAAGAACATGTTTGCACTGCTGGGCAAGCCGGGCTACGAAGGCCTGACCGCCGAGCTGGAAGCAAAGCTGAAGTAAATAAAAATGATCTCCCGCCGCAAGGCGTGGAAAATACAGGAGGACTGAACTATGATTAAACTGATTGTTGGTACCAAGGGCTCCGGCAAGACCAAGGCGATGATCGACCAGATCAATGACGCGGTCAAGACCTCCAAGGGCAACGTGGTCGTCGTGGAAAAGGGCATGAAGCTCACCTACGACATCGCTCCTGCTGCACGTCTGATCGACCTGGACGAGTACAAGATCGCCGGCGGCGAGATGCTGTACGGCTTTGTTGCCGGCCTGATGGCAAGCAACTACGATATCACCGACCTGTACATCGACGGCATCCTGAAGGTGCTGGACCACGACATCAACCGTCTGGGCGTTGTGCTGGATGAGATGGCTGCCATTGCGGGCGACTCCGTCAAGGTCACCGTCACCGTCAGTGCTGACGAGGCTGCCCTGCCCCACAACGTGAAGAAGTACCTGTAAGTTCCGAACGGTAGGCTTACAACAGGCAGGAGACCGGAAAATTTGAAATTTTTTCGGTTTTCTGCCTGTTTTGGTGTTGACAAAGGCCTTTGTTGGCGCTATACTAACAAAGCAGCCTTTTAGAGGTGTACTATGCAATTTGACCTGAGAAAGTTTATCACAGCCGGCAGGCAACCCTATCATGCAGAGTTTCAGTGTGATTTATCTGCTCATGATTATGCCGGTGCAAGGATCCCTCAGCCGGTCACTGCGGTGTTTGACGCGGAGACGGACGGCGACGAGATCCGGATGACACTGCGGGCAAACGCATTGGTGCACGGAGAGTGCGCCCGCTGCCTGGACCCGGTCACCCGGGAAGAGACAGTCGATACGGAGTGGACCGTCAAGGAACGGGATCTGGATGACCCGGATTTCGAGCTTCCGCTGGATGAAAAAGGGCATTTGGATGTGGATGAGTGGCTCAGCCAGGAATTCATGTTCCAGATCCCCACGGTGCTGCTTTGCAGCCCCGACTGCGCCGGACTTTGTCCGCAGTGCGGCAAAAAGAAAGCGGAGTGCACCTGCCAACCGGCAGAACCGACCGAAGCTCCCGTAGACACAAGGCTCGCAATCCTTAAATCACTGCTGAACTGATAAACCCATCAAGGAGGTGCAAAAATATGGCAGTACCTAAGAGACATCTTTCCAAGGCCCGCCGCGACAAGCGTCGCAGCAATGTTTGGAAGCTGGAGGCCCCCGCACTGGTCAAGTGCAGCAACTGCGGCTCTCTGAAGCTCCCCCACCAGGCATGTGGCAACTGCGGTTACTACAAGGGCGAGGAAGTCATCAAGAAGGCCTAATTTGCGCGTAATTGGTGGCATAATGGTGTTATGTACAGAAGGGGAGGGCGCATGCCTTCCCCTTCTTGTTCTGTCTGAAAGGAGGTGGATGCGGTGGCAATGAAGATCGCACGGGTGGAACCCGGCAGCGAAGCGGAAGTGCTGGGCCTTGGCCCGGGTGACGAGCTTCTGAGCGTGGACGAAAACGAGCTGAACGACAGTCTGGACTACGATTTCTACACCGACAGCAAAAGCTTCCACCTGAAAGCAAGGGTGGCAGACGGCATCCGCGAGTGGGATGTGCAGCGCACGGAGCGCGGCCCCTTTGGCTGCGATTTCCAGACCTATCTGGGCGATCAGAAGCACTCCTGCTCCAACCACTGCATGTTCTGCTTCATCGACCAGCTGCCCCCCGGTATGCGCGAGAGCCTGTATTTCAAGGATGATGACGAGCGGCTGAGCTTTCTGTTCGGCAACTACATCACCATGACCAATATGCAGGATCACGAGATCGACCGCATCATCAAGATGCACATCTCGCCCATCAATATCTCGGTGCACACCACCAACCCCCAGCTGCGGGTGCGGATGCTGGCCAATAAGCGCGGCGGCGAGGTGCTCAAGTACCTGCCCCGGCTGGTGGAGGGCGGCATTGCCGTCAACTGTCAGCTGGTGCTCTGCCGCGGCGTGAACGACGGCGATGAGCTGCGCCGCACCCTTGCCGACCTGCTGGAGCTGACCCCCATGGTGCAAAGCATTGCAGCCGTGCCCTGCGGCATTACGGATTACCGCAAAAATCTGTACCCGCAGGTGCCCTACGATGCAAAGACCAGCGCTGAGGTCATCGACATTATGGAAGAATTTGGCGATGAATGCAAGCGCCGCCACGGCAAGCGCATCATCTACCCCAGCGATGAATGGTACCTTAAGGCAGGCCGCCCCATCCCTGCGGCGGCGTTCTACGAGGACTACGACCAGCTGGAAAACGGCGTGGGCATGCTGCGTCTGTTCGAGGAAGAATTTCTGGCGGAGCTGGACAAGCCCCACCGGGTTTATGGCACCAAGGAGCTGGACGTGGTCACCGGCACCATGGCAGCGCCCCTCATCACCCGCATGATGGAGGAGCTGCACCGCCAGTACCCCATGATCACTGTGCACGTCCACACCATCCAGAACCGCTTTTTCGGCGGCAATGTTGGTGTGACCGGCCTCATCACCGCCACCGATATCATTGCCCAGTGCGCCGGCAACCTTGCCACAAAAACGCTGGGCATCCCGGCTGTGATGCTGCGGGAGGAAAAGGACACCTTCCTGGATGATATCACGGTGGAGCAGCTGGGGCAGCGGCTGGGCGTAAAGGTGGAGGTGCTGCCTACGGCAGGCGGGGACGAAGCCCGCGCCTTGCTGCGCAGCGGCCTGCACATTGCCCGAAGAAGAAAAAACGGCAGCTGATAACGCCATTTTTATTGTATTTTACCCCTTTTAAGAAAGGAGGAGACCCCATGAGCAAACCGATCGTAGCAGTGGTGGGCCGCCCCAATGTGGGCAAATCTACCCTGTTCAATAAACTGTGCGGCCAGCGTCTTGCCATTGTGGAGGACACCCCGGGCATTACCCGCGACCGCATTTTTGCCAACTGCGAGTGGAACGGCCACGAGTTTTTGCTGGTGGATACCGGCGGCATCGAGCCCAAGGCCACCGAGGGCATTCTGGCGCATATGCGCGAGCAGGCACAGATCGCCATTGACACCGCCGACTGCATCATCATGGTCACGGACGTGCGCAACGGCCTGACCGCAGCCGACGAAGATGTGGCGCACGTGTTGCGCCGCAGCCATAAGCCCATCATTCTTGCCGTGAACAAGTGCGACAAGGTGGGCGAGGCTCCCATGGAGCTGTACGAGTTCTACAACCTCGGCTTTGACGAGGTGATGCCCATTTCTTCCGTGCACGGTCACGGCACAGGCGACCTGCTGGATGCCGTGTGCGCCCATCTGGACTTCAGTGAGACCGTGGTGGAGGAGGACCGCATCCCCGTTGCCATCATCGGCCGCCCCAACGTGGGCAAGTCCAGCCTGACCAACCGCATTCTGGGCGAGAACCGCATGATCGTGGCCAATGAGGCCGGTACCACCCGCGATGCCATCGACACCCCGGTGGACAATGCCTACGGCAAGTTCATCTTTACCGATACCGCCGGTCTGCGCAAGCGCAGCAACATCAGCGATGGTCTGGAGCGCTACATGGTGGTGCGTGCTCTGGCTGCTGTGGAGCGCAGCCGCGTGGCGCTGATCCTTGTGGATGCCACTGTTGGATTTACCGAGCAGGACAGCAAGGTGGCTGGCTACGCCCATGAGCAGGGCAAGGCCTGCATCATCGTGGTAAACAAGTGGGATGCTGTGGAAGGCAAGGAGACCAACACCATGGAGCTGCAGCGCCGGGGCTATGCCGAGTGTTTCAGCTTTATGGGCTATGCGCCCATTATCTTCATCTCTGCCCAGACCGGCTACAACGTGAACAAGCTGATGCAGCTGATCCGGGATGTGGATGCCGAGAACGGTGCCCGCGTGCCCACCGGCGTGCTGAACGAGATGCTTGCCCGCGCGACCGCCCGGATGCAGCCCCCCAGCGACAAGGGCCGCCGCCTGAAGATCTACTACCTGACGCAGGCCTCCACCCGTCCCCCCACGTTCGTGGCCTTTGTGAACGCAAAGCACCTGTTCCACTTCAGCTATCAGCGGTATCTCATCAACCAGATCCGCGAAAACTTTGGTCTGGAGCATACGCCCATCCGTTTGGTCGTGCGGGAGCGCGGCTCCGGCGAGGTGGGTGCCAAGGACGTATAACACGTCAGGGAGGCTCAGATGATGAAATCTGTTCTCATCGCTGTGGTGTCCGCTGTGCAGGCGTATCTGCTGGGCAGCATCGACACCGGTATCCTCGTCAGCAAGTTTTTGTACCACGATGACGTGCGCAAGTACGGCAGCGGTGCAGCGGGTATGACCAATATGCTGCGCACCTTCGGCAAAAAGGCGGCGGCGCTTACCGCTTTTGGTGATGTGCTCAAGGGCGTGCTGGCCGTGTGCATCGGCCGCTGGCTGTTCACCCTGATGCCGGAAAACACCACGCTCTCGCCCTATCTTGCGGTGTATCTGGCTGCGATCTTTGCCATTATCGGCCATTTGAAGCCCCTGTATTTCGGCTTCAAGGGCGGCAAGGGCGTGCTGGTGGCGGGCGGCACCATTCTGGCCATCCAGCCGGTGCTGATCCCCTTTCTGGCGGTCATCTTTCTGGCCTGCCTGCTGCCCACCGGCATGGTATCGCTGGGCAGCGTGACCATGGCGGCACTTTACCCGGTGCTCACCATCCTGTACGGGGTGTTCCGGGGCTATTCTGCCGCCGACCTTACCGTGTGCACCATCGGCTCGGTGATCATGGGTGCGATGGTCATTTACATGCACCGCTCCAACATCCAGCGCATCCGCGAGGGCAAGGAGTATCGTTTCGGTCGTCACGGCAAAAAACAGGACAAATAACACAAAACAACAAACCACCCCGCAGCAGCCGTTCACCGGCCGCTGCGGGGTGGTTTTTGTATATGCTTATTCCTTTGTCTCGGTCTCTTCCTCAGGCTTTGCTTCGGAATGCCGCCGACGGAACCAGTCGGCGGGGATGCCGCTCTGGGCGGGGGTGAGATCCGGCGCGGGGTGGCCGTCCGGCAGGTGTGCGCCAAAGGCCGGGACAAAGAAGAACTTGCGCACAATGAAGATCAGCGCGATCGCGCCCACGCTGAGCAGGTTCTCCACGGCGGAATCGTGTCCCACCACCAGATGGCGCGCAATGGCGTACAGCAGCACCTCAAGGCTGCTGCCGGGGCTGTGCTTGGCCAGCATCTTGATGAACTCGATGCCGATCACAATGTCCAAGCTGCGCTCCAGAAAGGTGCGGATCTCTGCCTCGTTGCCATCGAACAGCAGGCCGGGCATCCAGCGGATCAGGGGCACAACGCTGAGCAGCAGGCCGATCAGCACCAGCCCGGACAACAGCACTTCCAGCAGACTGGAAGCCTGAATAATACGGTTGCGCAGGGAGGTGCGCCAGTGGCTTTCTACCGGGCGAGAGGGATGTTCCATAGTAAGACCTTCCTTTCGGCATTCTGCTGCATAAAGATCGACAAAATCCTGCCTTTATTGTAGCAGACGAGAGAAGGTCTGTCAATTTCAATCCACGATGGTGACGGTGGTCTGCGGGCCGACGGCCACATAGCCGGACTTTTTGATGCAGTCCTGCCCGGCGTCGGTGTCCAGCCAGTCGTACAGGCGGCGCTCCGGGCTGTCGGCGGCGGCATCCGGGTGGATGACGGCGTAAAAATCGTTGCACAGGGGGTAGCTGCCGTCGGCAAGGGTGTCGTTGCTGGGGGTCACACCGTCCACCGCCAGCAGCCGCAGCCCGGGCTTGGAATACATCTGGTCGATGTAGTAATACACGGAAAAACCGATGGCGTTAGCGCTGTTGTTGTAATCGGCAATGCTGTCCACCAGCTCGCCCATGGCGGCGGGAGCCAGCTCAGAGGGCGGGGTCATCAACTCGCCGCCCTGAATGAGCAGCTTTTTGAACAGGGTCTGACTGCCGGAGTCCTCGCCGCGCTGGAAGGCAACGATTTCCTGATCCTTGCCGCCTACATCCTTCCAGTTGGTGATCTTTCCGGCGTAGATGTCCCGCAGCTGCTGCTGGGTAAGCGCCTGTACGGGGTTGTCCTCGTTGACGATGAACACCAGCGCGTCCACCCCGATGGGTTTCTGCTCCAGCTGCACATTGGCCTCCTGCAGCTCTTCCTTTACATAGTCCGGTGCTTCGTATACCACCAGCATCCGGGTGGTGGTGTCGTACAGGCCGAAGTTCTCCCATGCGTAGGCGGTAGTGCTTACCGTAATGCTGCTGCGGGCTTCCTCCAAGTCCATGCCGGTGGTATCGGCCAGCATCTGCGCCATCAGGGGGATGCAGGCGGTGCTGCCGTCCAGCGGGGGAAACTCCTCCTCGGTCAGAAACGGCTCTGTCTGCTGTGCAGCCGGAGATGACGCAGAGGATGCGGGCTGCTCAACCACAGAGGAAGCGGTGCTGCCGGAGGGCGCATCCGTGCCCTTGCAGGCGGTCAGCACCCCGGCAGCGGAGCAGGCGGCAAGACCCAGCAGAAAACTGCGGCGGGAAATTTTAGCGTTTTTCATAAAAGGCCCTCCTAACTCAATAGCCGTAACTCGGTTCATCGTCCGCAGTGGCAGACGAGAAAATACTCTGGCAGTACAGCCAGTTGCCGCTTGTGTCCATCCAGCCCACATAGAAGCCCCGCTGTGCGGCAAACACATGGTCGGGCAGGGCATTCAGACTGTTGGAATAGTACCCGGCGCAGCTTGCAAGCCCCTGTAATACTACCTTGCCGTCTGCATCCAGCACATCGCATACGTTGCCGTAGGCGCTGCCCGCAGCATCGCGGCTGCCGTAGAACATGGGTCTGCCGTCGGGGTCGGTGGTCAGGTAGTTGACGTAACTGTATTTGCCTTGCAGGGCGGTCAGGTCGCTGACAAGCCCCTGCGGGCCGTACAGCCGGGTGGCGGTGGTCTCGTAGCGGTCATTATCCTGCAATTTCAGCCAGACATAGCCGCTGCCGCAGTTGCTCATCCGTACCCGCTGCTGGTGCTCCACCGGCTCTACAGTGGTGTCGGTCAGCAGCTTGCCGTTATCCTTGCTGTACACCCGCAGGCTGCCGTCCAGTGCGTAGACGGCTATGGTACTGTCGGTGGCGTCTACATCGTACAGCGGGGTCTTTGCGCCGGTCTCCAAATCGTAAAGGTCGTAGCCGTGATCCTCGCCGCTGTGCCATGTTACCACATAGCCCGGGAAATACTGGCTGGGCTGCTCGTCAAAGGTGGCAATCAGTCCGCGGTCCTCGGTGGTCATATCCCGCAGCTCGTACCGGCCGTCACCGGTGGAAAAGCTGGCAAGACTGCCCGGGTAGACCTGTAAAAAGCCTGTACACTGCTCGCCGGTCAGGACGTTGTACAAAATCTGGTCGGTGGTTTCCTCTCCGGTGGCAACGTCCAGCTCCACCCAGTCGCTCAGGGTGTCGCTGTCGTAGAAAAGGCGGTAGGCCGAGGCGGCATCGGCGCGGTAGACGGGGGTGCCGTCCTTCTCCTGCACCACCACCCAGCGGTTCTGCTGGTAGTCGGTATCCCAGTCGTAATCGTCCAGCCCTTCCGGTCGGGCGTAGCAGCTGAACACCAGCTTATCGCCGCATACGGTGCAGCTGTATGCGCCCTCCGGCACCGGCAGCGCTGCGCCGGTGGCAAGGTCGATGACCTGACAGGTGCCGTAGCCGGACTCCGGGACGTATCCGCCATCAACAAGGCGGCTCTCCTGCAGCACCAGCAGGCCGTTTTGCAGAGTGGCGCTCTGCTCGCCCTCAAAGGACAGCACTTCGGTGCCGGTCTTATCGTATAGGGCGGTGCGGCGTCCGCCCCGGCCGGTAGGGTCGGACCAGCTGCGCAGCCAGTAGTCTGCGGTGCCGGTGGCACTGTCCTCCACCAGCGAGACGTTCTCACTGCGGGCAGACTGGTGCAGCGGGGTGCTGCCGCACAGGATGGTGGTGCTGCTTCCGGAACGGCCATAGCAGTACAGCACCCGCAGACGGCCATCGTTCAGCACGGCGGGGTCGTACAGGGGCTTGCCGCTGTCGTCCGTGGGCACGGAAACGGCAGAGCTTGCAGCGCCCGGCACGCCGGTGGCGGGCGCTGCAGGGCGCAGCCACAGCCTAAAGCAAGGACAAGGGCTGTGCAGACCGCCCCGCAGCCGATACGCAAGACAACACGCTTCATAAAAACCACTCCTTTGCAAAAACAGGGAGGAAAATTTTTCCGTTCACTCAGAATACGAAACAGCCGCATTTTTCATTGCAGAGCTTGCAGAAAAATGCGGCTAAAAACGGTTACAATTGCATTACAGCTGTGCCGGGGCATGGGACGCTTCTGCCTTGTCCATCTGCTCCAGCTGCCGCAGAAAGGCCAGCAAAAAGGGCAGAGAAATGAAGCAGGTGAGCGCATCCGCAATGGGCTGGCAGAGCTCCACGCCCACAAGACCCAGCACCCGGGGCAGTACAAGGATCAGCGGGATAAAGCACACGCCCTGTCGGCAGCAGGCCAGAAAGGTGGCGCGCCCGGCCTTGCCAACGCTCTGGAAGGTCATGTTGGTCACCACGATCATCGGCTGTAAAAGGATGGCAAAGCACTGGTAGCGGAAGGCAGGCAGCGCCACGGCGGTGACTGCCGGGTCATCCCGGAACAGGCGGATCAGAGCCTCATCGTTCCACCAGCACACCGCGATCAGCACCACCAGCAGCGCAAAGGCGGCTTTCAGGGTAAAGACGGCGGCCTGCCGCACCCGGTGGTACTTGCGCGCGCCGTAGTTGAAGGACGCCACCGGCTGCAAGCCCTGTCCCACGCCGATGGCCACCGAGAGGATGAACATAAAGATGCGGGACACGATGCTCATGCCCGCCACGGCGGCGTCGCCGTAGCTGCGGGCGGCAATGTTCAGCAGCATCCCGCCGATGCTGTTCAGCCCCTGACGGCCAAAGCTGGGCGCGCCGCCTGCAAGGATCTGCAAAAACTCACGCGGCTCCCGGGTGACGGCGGAAAGCCGGAACTGGCTGACCGTTTTGCCCCGCAGGAACATATACAGCAGAATGCCAAAGCTGATGGTCTGGCTGAGGGCAGTGGCGATACCGGCACCGGCAGTGCCCAGCCCTAAAACGAACATGAACAGCGGGTCCAGTGCAATGTTCAGCAGTCCGCCGGTGACCAGCCCGATCATGGCAAGGTTTGCTTTGCCCTCATACCGCAGGATGTTGTTCATCACCAGACTGGAGATCATCAGCGGTGCGGCAAGCAGGATGGGCCGGGCGTAGGCACAGGCATGGGGCAGAATGGTTTTGGTACTGCCCAGCAGCATCATGAAGTCCGGCAGGGTGGCAAGACCGACCACTGCCAGCACTACGCCAAAGGCCAGCGCCGTAAAAAAGCTGGTGGAAGCAAAGCGGGTGGCGGCGTGGGTATCCTGACTGCCCAATCGGCGGCTGATGATGGTGCCGGAGCCGTGCCCCAGCATAAAGCCCAGCGCCTGTATGATAGCCATCAGGCTGGAAACGACACCCACAGCGCCGGAAGCACTGGTGGAGATGCGCCCCACAAAAAAGGTATCGGCCAGATTGTAGATGCTGGTGATCAGCATACTTAAAATCGTGGGCGCGGCAAGGCTGAGGATCAGCCGGGGGATAGGGGTCTCGGTCATTTTGTGATACTGCACCGCAGTGCGGTCCTGCTGGGTCATGGGCAAATATCCTCCTTCAAAAACGAGAAAGCCGCCCCTTCCAGAGCGGCAGATCATCCTGATAAAAACAGTATAACGCAGTTGCGGCAAAATGTCGAGGGGAGAAAAAACGGCCTTTCTCCCCTGCGAAGGGGCGAAAAAGCAGGTGAAAACAGGGTGGTTTCTATATAAAGTGCTAAAGAATTGTCGAATTGCTTGTGAAAAATCACGATATGTGGTATTCTTTATAAGAAGGAATTGGAAAAATCTGTGCATTTTATGATTGGGAGGGATTTATACATGAAATCCGTAGCACAAACTGTGATCGAGGCCGACCGCTTTTATACCATTGCCGCTCACACCGGCAACGTCATTCAGGCAGTGGAAGGCAGCAAGGACGGCGGCACTGTCCGTCTGGGCAAGTATGACCACAAGCCCGAGCAGGAGTGGAGCTTTGTCCGCGAGGGCGATGGCGTGTACCGCATCCGCAACCGCGCCTCCGGCAAGCTGCTGGATCTGACCATGACCGGCACTGCCAACGGCACCTGGCTGCACCTGTGGGAGGACGTGGGCGGCACGTCCCAGATGTGGAAGGTGGAGCACACGCCGGAGGGCACGGTGCGTCTGCGCTCCTCCTGGGCAGGCGGCAAGTGCGTGGACACCGTGGGCATCGGTGCCGAGGTGGGCGCTGTGCTGCAGATCTGGCAGGAGGTGCCCGGCGGTGGCGACCAGCTGTGGGTCATCTCTGAGGTAAAGGACCGCGTAAAGCGTGCCGCTAAGGTTGAGGAAGCAGCACCCGCTGTTGAGACGAAGGCCGCACCCGCCAAGGAAGCCGCTCCCGCCAAGAAGCCCGCAGCCCGCAAGCCCCGCACCGCCAAGAAGGTGGAGGAGAAGCCCGCTGCGTCCGCAGCAAAGGCCGCAGAGCCGGTCAAGGCAGAAAAGCCCGCTGCAAAGAAGGCTGCTAAGGCAAAGGCTGAGCCTGCTGCTCCCGCAGTAGAGGTGAAGGCAGCTCCCGCCGTGGCAACCAAGGCCGAGCCTGTTACTAAGGCTGAACCGGCTGCCAAGGCAGTGCCCGCAGCGGAAGCCAAGACTGCCCCTGCCGCAGCAAAGCCCAAGGCGAAGCGTGCACCCTGCAAAAAGGCCGTGAAAAAATAAAAAACGATAAATAGCAAAAAAATCGGACAGACTACGGTCTGTCCGATTTTTTTGTGCGTTTTTATGCGGCAGGAGCGGCAGCGTCGCTTTGGGCGGCGGTCTGCACGAACTGTACGATGCTCTCGATGGTCTTGCGCAGCTGCACAAGGCTTTCCACGTCAGAGTCCTGCATCCGGGAGGTGGGAGCGGTCACAACGGTCTGGGCGGCAGTTATCGTGCCGGTCAGCTCCGCATGGATGTGGTGGGCGGGCACATCCAGCAGGATGTGCACCTTGGGGGACAGGGTCTTGAGCAGCCCCTGCTTTTCGATGCCCAGAATCAGCTGCGGTGCATCCTCCCCGGCGGCGAGATTCGGCAGCTGAAGGTAGAGGTAGCCTTCTTTCGCGTTGGCGGGCTGCACGGTCTGAATCTGTTTTAAGTCCAGCTGGAAGTCGTTCACCTGCTGTAAGCCGGTGGCGGCGGGGTCTACCCCCAGCAGGGTGGCCAGCTGGTCTTGGGAGATATAGCTGCCCAGCGACCAGCCCGGCAGCAGCAGGCTTGCCAGCGGATACTCGGCTACAACCGTGCTGCGCAGCTTGTTGTACAGCTGTCCGGCGTCGTAAAGGGTCTCTTCCTCGCTGATGTACATCCGGGTCAGAGGGGCATCGTTGACGGTGCTGGTGCCCGTTGGGTACAGCGCCAGCTGCACCGCCCGGGGGGTGTACTGGCCGGTCAGACTGCCGGTGGTGCCGCCGAACTTGTCCAGCAGGGCGTAAAGAGCAGGGGGCTCGGCCTCGGTGGAGGTGATGGTGTAGTCCAGCGCAAAGCTGGCACCGCTCTGGAATGCCTTGATCTTGCGGCTGACGAAGCTGTACAGCACTGCCGCAGCCACCACGCACACCAAAACCAGACACAGCAGAACGATCAGCGCCGCCCGCAGACCGGTGCGCTTTTTGTGGGAAGATGCCATGGGGAAACCTCTCCTTCCGGTAAAACGTATTTGCTTCAGCATAACGGAACTGCACGCAAATGTCAAGCGCCGCAAACTGCGGACAAAACAAAAAACCTGAAACATTTCTGTTTCAGGTTTCTGGCGGAAAGATGGGGATTCGAACCCCAGAACGCTTTTGACACGTTACACGATTTCCAGTCGTGCGCCTTAGACCAACTCAGCCATCTTTCCACATCTTCAGTTCTCAGTGCTTCGGGCCGCAGCCCTCAGCGCTCCACTATAATACCTGAAAGAAGGTCTTTTGTCAAGCATTTTTTCAAAAAAGTTTGCATTTTTTCAAAAATGACGCAGCTTCGATGACTGAAAATGAAAAGGAGACGAAGCCCCCCTTGACGCAGGCGGAAAACGGGGCTATGATGAGGGCAGAGAGTATGCAGAGCGGGAAACTCTGCGGAAAACAAAAGGAATTCAGGAGGAAAAACAGATGAATTATTCAGATGTTTTGGCCAATGCCCGCGAGTGCATCGGCAAATACTGCAAGGCCTGCCCGGTGTGCAACGGCGTGGCCTGCAAGAATCAGATCCCCGGCCCCGGCGCAAAGGGCGTGGGCGACACGGCCATCCGCAATTATAATAAGTGGGCCGACATCCGTGTGAACATGGATACCCTCTGCGAGAACGGCACCCCCGATACCCACGTGGAGCTGTTCGGCCGCAGTTTCAAGTACCCCTTCTTTGCCGGCCCTGTGGGCGCGGTGAACCTCCACTACTCCGATACCTACACCGACATGACCTACAACGACGTGCTGGTGCGCGCCTGCGCCGAGAGCGGTATCGCCGCCTTTACCGGCGACGGCACCAACCCCGACGTCATGACCATGGCCACCAAGGCCATCGGCAATGCCGATGGCTGCGGCGTGCCGACCATCAAGCCCTGGAACATCGACACTATTAAAGAGAAGATGGCACAGGCCAAGGCCAGCGGCTGCTTTGCCGTGGCCATGGACGTGGACGCAGCGGGTCTGCCCTTCCTGAAGAACATGACCCCGCCCGCCGGCAGCAAGAGCGTGGAGGAGCTAGCCGAGATCGTGCAGCTGGCCGAGCGCCCCTTTATCGTCAAGGGCGTGATGACCGTCAAGGGCGCACTGAAGGCAAAGCAGGCCGGAGCCGCCGCTATTGTGGTGTCCAACCACGGCGGCCGTGTGCTGGACCAGTGCCCCGCCACCGCCGAGGTGCTGCCGGAGATCGCCGCAGCCCTCAAGGGCACCGGCGTGAAGGTGCTGGTGGACGGCGGCATCCGCACCGGTGTGGATGTGTTCAAGGCGCTGGCGCTGGGCGCAGACGGTGTGCTGATCTGCCGCCCCTTCGTGACCGCTGTCTACGGCGGCGGCGCAGAGGGCGTGAAGTGCTACACCGATAAGCTGGCCGGAGAACTGGCCGACACCATGCAGATGTGCGGTGCCCATACGCTGGCTGAGATCACCCCGGATATGGTGCGAGTCTGAAGATCTTATTTATAGAACAATGCCGGGCAGACTGCGGTCTGCCCGGCATTGTATTTTCACGAGAGGGGTCGAAGTGGAGAACGGCAGCTGCTGAAAATCGTCTTACTTCAAAGTGCCGTCCAGCACCTGCTGGTAATACCACGGCTTCGGGGCGTGGAAGGTCTTTCCGCTGAGGAACTCGAAATCGGGCTGGGTGAAGCGGGGCATGGTCAGCTCCCATGCGCACAGCGCTTGATACTTCAGCTTCAGCTCCCGGTTGGCGCTGTTGTTGCCGTACTTGCTGTCGCCAAGGATGGGGCAGCCGATGCTTGCCATGTGGGCACGGATCTGGTGGGTGCGGCCGGTGATCAGCTGCACCTTCAGCAGTGCCAGACGGCCGGAGACTGCAATGGTCTCGTACCGGGTCTCCACCTCCTTGGCACCGGGCTGCTTGTCCTCCACGATCTTCACGATGCCGCGGTCAGCGTCCTTCAGCAGGTAGCCGCCCAAGGTGGCGTCCGGCGGCATAGGACGGCCAAAGGTGACGCAGAGATAGGTCTTTTGCACCTCGCGGTTCTTGATGGCAGAAAGGAACAGCTCCTCGGCCTCCGGGGTCTTGGCAATGATCACAAGGCCGCTGGTGCCGGTGTCCAGCCGGTGGCACAAGGCGGGGGTGTACAGGTCGTTCTCCTTGTACTCGCCCTGCTTGTTCAGGTACAGCAGCGCGCGGTTCAGCAGAGTATCGTCCTCCGGGCCGTCCACCGCAACACCGGCGGGCTTGTTCACGATCAGGATCTGCGGGCAGTCGTACACCACCTGCGCCGGAGTGCGGGCGTTCTTCCATGCGGGGCCTTCTACCCGGCGGTCGGCGTCCAGAACGTCATCCAGAATGAACAGCTTGATCTCGTCGCCCGCCATCACGCGGGTGGAAAGCGGCTGCTTTTTGCCGTTCAGCTTGATCTTGTTTTCCCGCAGCGCCTTATTCAGACGGCCGGGGGTCAGGGCGGGGTATTGCTGGGTCAGATAATTGTCCAGCCGGGTGGGGGCAAGACACTTTACTTTTAAAATTTTCACGGGAAATTCCTCTCTATCTTAAAATCAGTTGCAATAGAATGGGTTCTTGATTCGTTTTTATTGTAGCGGAATAAATCTACCGCGTCAAGAAAGAAGGTATTTTTATGAACCTGAAATATAAGATTCTGGCTGTTCTGGCTGCTGGCATCGCATTGACGGCCTGCGGCGGCTCCGGTACCCCCGCCAGCACCCCCGCATCCAGTGTAGTGCCGGCCTCGTCCCATGTGGCAGAAGAAGGCGTTACGGAACCGATCAATCTGCTGACATGGACACTGGATGACCTTGATGACACACAGACCATCACGTTTGTTTCTGCCGCCATTACCT
>CAJMQZ010000026.1 GCA_905215595.1 uncultured bacterium | reverse complement strand
CGTGGTCAACGTGAGCGATAATGGCAACGTTGCGCAAATCGTTACGAACCATAAATTTCTACCTCTCTATTTAAAAAGACTCATAAAATACGAACGAACGTCATACAATCCTAAGTTTATAACAGAACAGGGTGGTTTGTCAAGATTGTATAAAAATTTTTTCTGCAATTCAGCATTATGCCCGTAAACTTTCCGCAGATTTGTGCGGCGTGTACCTTAAAAATATGCTATACTAAAGCCATAAAACGAACCGGAGGTGTTTTGCATTGAAGCTGACATTTTTAGGCGCGAACCACGAGGTGACCGGCAGCTGCACCATGCTGGAAGCGGCAGGGCAGCGTTTCCTCATCGACTACGGCATGGAGCAGGGCAAAAATGTGTACGAAAACCAGCCCTTGCCCGTAGCCCCCGGCGAGATCGACTTTGTGCTCATCACCCATGCCCATATCGACCATACCGGTCTTTTGCCGCTGCTGGCGCACAACGGCTTCCGGGGCAGGATCTACGCCACCATCCCCACCGTGGAGCTGTGCGGCATCATGCTGCGGGACTCGGCGCATATTCAGGAGTTTGAAGCCGAGTGGAAAAACCGCAAGGGCAAGCGCTCCGGCGCAGAGCCGGTAGAGCCCATGTACACCATACAGGATGCCGAAGCCGCCTGCCGCTTGTTTCTGGGCGTGGAGTACGACAAGCGCATCAAGCTTGCTCCGGGCATCGAAGCGCGGTTTGTGGACGTAGGGCACCTGCTGGGCTCTGCCAGCATCGAGTTGTGGATCACCGAGGGCAGCACCACCACAAAGCTGGTGTTCTCCGGCGATATCGGCAATCTGAATCAGCCCATCATAAAGGACCCCGCCTATATCCAGCAGGCGGACTATGTGTTCATGGAGTCCACCTACGGCGACCGCAACCACGACCCCCGGCCGGACTATGTGGCAGAGCTGGCAAAAATCTTGCAGCGCACCTTTGACCGGGGCGGCAACGTGGTGGTGCCCAGCTTTGCGGTGGGCCGCACGCAGGAGATGCTGTATTTTTTGCGGGAAATCAAGGAAAAAGACCTTGTCAAAGGACACGGCAACTTCCCGGTCTACATCGACAGCCCGCTGGCCACCGAAGCCACCCGCATCTTCCGGGATACAGACCCCGACTGCTTTGACGCCCAGACCCGCGCTTTGCTGGAAAAGGGCATCGATCCCATCAACGTGCCGGGGCTGCGCATCAGCGTGACCAGCGATGACTCCCGCATGATCAACACCGACCGCACGCCCAAGGTCATTCTGTCCGCCAGCGGAATGTGCGAAGCCGGGCGCATCCGCCACCACCTCAAACACAACCTGTGGCGGCCGGAATGTACCATTCTGTTCGTGGGCTTTCAGGCGGTGGGCACCTTGGGGCGCACCCTCATCGAAGGGGTGGACTCGGTCAAGCTGTTCGGTGAGCCCATCGAGGTAAAGGCGGAGATCTGCCAGCTGACCGGTATGTCCGGCCACGCGGACAAGGACGGTCTGCTGCGCTGGGTGAATGCCTTTACGGAAAAGCCCCGGCGGGTGTTCGTGATCCACGGCGAGGACGAGGTGGAGAACCGCTTTGTGGACACCCTGACCGAGCAGGGCTTTACTGCCTGTGCGCCTTACAACGGTGCGCAGTGGGCCATCGGTGCCGAGGGTGCAGTCTGCCTGCAGGAGGGCACGAAGGTCCGTGTGGAGCAGAGGACAGGCGAGGGTGCAAACCGCGCCGCTACCGTGTTCCAGCGGCTGCTCAGCGCCGGCAAGCGCCTGCTGCGGGTCATTGAGCACAACGAGGGCGGTGCCAACAAGGATCTGGCCAAATTTGCTGATCAGATCAACGCTCTGTGCGACAAATGGGATAGGTGATGCTGCGGCCTTCTGCAGCAGAGCAGCCCGGGAAAAACGCAGCAGCGTCAAAAGCTTCCGGGCACACTGCACCGCTGAAAAAAGAGAAGAGATTTTTGTAAAAAACCGTTGACAAGCGCCCCTCCGGCTGGTATAATAACCCATGTCGTCAGGCAAAAAGCCAAGCATCTGGGGGTTTAGCTCAGCTGGGAGAGCGCTTGCATGGCATGCAAGAGGTCACCGGTTCGATCCCGGTAATCTCCACCAGAAAGAAAAGCACCACACAGAAATGTGTGGTGCTTTTTTCGTCAAGGCCAGCCGAGTGAGGGAAAACCCCTTCCGTCTTGCCGCTTCGCGTCAAGCCACCTTCCCCAAGGGGACGGCTTTCGTGGCAGTGGTAGAGTTTCCGATATAGCTAAAAGGCGTCCCCTTGGGGGAGCTGCCGAGCGCAGCGAGGCTGAGGGGGTGTGCAGCCGCTAAATTCATACTGGACATTTGCACAAAGTTATGGTATAATTCTTTCTGCAATTGCGGGTATAGTACATCGGCTAGTATATCAGCCTTCCAAGCTGAGGAGGTGGGTTCGATTCCCATTACCCGCTCCAAAAGACCTGAACCTTGAACGGTTCGGGTCTTTTTTGTGTCCGCGTATCCATCTTGCCAACCGGCGGCAGAAATGCTACAATAGAGCCATCAAAACGCTGAAAGGGGAACGCTGCTATGGAATTCCGCGATAAACCGATGGAGAATCTTATCCGCTTGCCGGAGAAGGATATCTGCAAAAATATCAACGCCCTGCTGCTGGAGGGCGAGCAGATCGTGGGCGCGTATAAGACGGTGCGCGATCAGGTGGTGTTCACCAGCCACCGCATCATCATGGTGGATATGCAGGGGGTCACGGGCACACGGCAGCAGATTTTTGTGCTGCCCTACCGCAAGGTGCTGCACTACGGCATCCAGACAGCGGGTTTTGGCGATCCGCTGCAGGCGTCCCAGCTGACGGTCTGTTTTGCGGACGGCCACGAGGCCAAGTTTGGCTTTGTCGGGCAGAAAGACCTGTTTCAGGTGGCAAACGCCATCAGTGCCCGCATCTTGTAAGAAAAATTATGAACCGAAGCCGCTGCACAAGGGTTTGTGCGGCGGCTTTTTTTGCTGTTTTAGCAGCTAGATGTATACAAAACGCATGAAAATTTGAAACAAAACGTAAAACAATGTGCCAAAATAGGCGAAAAACCGAGAAACACAAAACTTTGTGCCACAAGATGAAAACATGATTGACATTTTGTTTCATCTCGCGTACAATTCGGGGCACAAGGCAGTCCCGCTGCTGCGGGACAAAAAGCACGAATACAGGTATATTGTCGCATTGCGGCAAAAAGAATGGGAGGACCTTACCATGTCAACCAAATTTTCCCGTAAAACGTTCCTGAAGGGCAGCGTTGCCGGTCTGGGCATGATGGCGCTCAACGTGTGCACCGCCGGGGCAGCCTCTGCTGCCGAGCCCGCAGCCGCCGCAGCGGAGGATACCAACTCCCTGAACCTTGTCCCTAAAAAGGCGGCCTCGGTCAAGGTGACCAGCCGCGGCAGCGTGAGCGGCGGCTGGCAGGGCGAGCCGGTGTTCCCCAACTGGAAGGGTCTGGACGATACGCTGGCCATGAACCACATGTACACCTTTGTGGGCTACGCAGGGCAGGGAACGCTGTGCGTGGAGCCCGAGGCAGGGGTGACCGGCTTTAACCTGTTCGTCAACAACCGTCAGGTCAACACCGCTGCCATGGCGGCAGGCGGCGTGTGGAACGTGGATATTTCCGGCCAGACCATCAACGGCCGCAACACCATTCAGGTGGGCGGCATCCGTCCCCGCGGCAAACAGGTGACTGTGCGGGTGGGCTACCCCACCGTGCAGGAGGGCAGCCTGCAGGACGTGGGCATCGACCGCGATGCACTGGAGCTGTTGGAGCAGATCATTCAGGCAGACGTGAACAACGGCTTCCCCAGCGCACAGATGGCCATTGTGAAAAACGGCAAGCTGGTGTATCAGAACGCATGGGGCAAGGTGAACTCCTATAATCCGGACGGCACCCCCAAGACCGACAGCCCTGCCGTAACCAACGATACTCTGTATGATCTTGCCTCCAATACCAAGATGTACACCGCAAACTATGCGCTGCAGTACCTCGTCACGCAGGGCAAGGCCAATCTGGACAGCCGTCTGGTAGACCTGCTGGGCAGCGCCTTTGTGGAGGACACCATCGACATTACCTACAACGGCTACGAGAACCCGGGCCTGAAGGTCAACAAGCAGTGGAAAGCAGAACTGACCCTGCGCGATATCCTGCGCCATCAGGCAGGCTTCCCTGCAGACCCCCAGTACCACAACGATTCCTTTGACCAGTGCTCTCAAAAGACCGTTCCCGGTGCTACCAACGTGCTCTTCTCCGGCTGGGACGGCAGCGCTGCAACCCGCGCCGCTACCCTCAAGTCCATCTTCAAGACCCCACTGATGTACAAGCCGGGCACCAAGACCGTTTACTCCGACGTGGACTATATGCTGCTGGCCTTCGCCATTGAAGCCATCACCGGCAAGGGTTTGGACGCCTTCCTGAAGGAGACCTTCTGGGATCCTATGGGTCTGACCCATACCACCTACAACCCCCTGCTGAACGGCTTTGCCGCCAACGATTGTGCCGCTACCGAGCTGAACGGCAACACCCGTGATGGTGCCATCTCTTTCACCGGCGTGCGCACCGCCACCATTCAGGGCCAGGTGCACGACGAGAAGTGCTACTACGCGATGGGCGGTATTTCCGGCCATGCAGGCCTGTTCTCCAACGCTGCCGAGCTGGCAAAACTGGCCTCTGTCATGCTCACCGGCGGCTACGGCGAGAACCGCTACTTCTCCCGCAACGTGATGGACGCCTTTACCGCACCCAAGAAGGAGAACGCTGCCAACTGGGGTCTGGGCTGGTGGCGTGAGGGCGACAACCAGCGCTGCTGGTATTTCGGTACGCAGGCACCCTCCAATACCATTGGCCATCAGGGTTGGACCGGTACGTTGACCATGATCGACCCCGTGGAGAACCTGGTGGTGGTGTACCTGACCAACAAGATCAACTCCCCGGTCACCGATAAGGCCGCGAACCCCAATAAGTTCAATGGTAACTGGTATACGGCTTCTACGCTGGGTTTTGTGGCACAGCTGCTGTATCAGGGTCTGCAGAACCACGGCACCGACCCCAACAACGCTTACAGTGCCCTGCTGGAGGATATGGCGGAAAGCAAGTTCGCACTGGTAGCCGAAGGCGGCAGCGTGCCTGCCACCCACCCGCTGGTGCGCGCCGGTTATGCCGTGCTGGAGGCTATGGCTGCCCATGCAAACTCCACCCACTCCTACATGGACCGCAGCTATTTCAACGATGCCCTCACCCTGCTGGATGATACCCGCGATGCAGAGGAACTGGCAAAGCTGAAAAAGATGCTCAATAAGTTCTGAACGCAGTTCTTTACAAATAACTGAATAAATAGCAAAGGGACTGCCGCACCAAATGAGGTACGGCAGTCCCTTTAACTTTAGCAGGCTGGAACCTTTCAGGTATGCGCCGTTTTGCGCACCAGCTGCCGGTGCATCAGAGCCATCAGCACCAGAAATACCAGCAGATAGAAGGGGAACAGCGCAGGGGTGATGTTGTTGGCCAGCAGACCGAACAGCGGCGGCATGGCAAGATTGCCCACATAGGCGCTGCTCATCTGGATGCCGATGACGGCCTGAGAATTCTGTGCGCCGAAATGCGCCGGGGTGGCGTGGATGACGCTGGGGTAGATGGGCGCACAGCCCAGCCCTACCAGCACAAGCCCTGCCAGCGCAAAGACCTGCGCCCCGGGCAGCAGCAGGGCGGCAATGCCCACGCCCAGCACCGCAAACCCCAGACGGATCATCTGGTCGTCGCTCAGCTTTAAGGTCAGAAAGCCGCAGACGCCCCGCCCCACCGTGATGCCGATATAGAACAGGCTGGCAAAGCTGGCAGCCGTCTGGGCGGGCACCTGCCGCACAAGGGTCAGGTAGCTGCTGGCCCAAAGCCCGGCGGTGGTCTCCAGTGCGCAGTAGCAGAAGAAGCAAAGCATCACTTCCTTCGCGCCCGGCAGCGCGAATACCTGCGGCAGGGTCAGCGCCTTGGACACAGTACCGTCCGGGGCGGAGTCGGGGCGTTTATGCCATAGGGGCAGGCTGCAAAAAAGCACGGCAGAAAGTGCGATCTGGAACAGGGCGATGTACCGGTAACCGCTGTTCCAACTCAGCCCGCCGGAAAGCGCCGCGCCCATCACCACAGGGCCGATGGTGGTGCCCACGCCCCACATACAGTGCAGCCAGCTCATGTGGCGGCTCTCGTAATGCAGGGCAACATAGTTGTTCAGGGCGGCATCCACGCTGCCCGCGCCCAAACCGTAGGGCACAGCCCACAGGCAGAGCATCCAGAACTGGCCGGAGACCGAGAAGCCGAACAGCGCCGCAGCGGTCATGCCTACGCTGAGGGCGGTCACCCTGCCCGTGCCCAGCGCCCGGGTGAGCCGGTCGCTGTTCAGGCTGGAAACGATGGTGCCCAGCGAGATGATCATGGACAGGATACCCGCGTAGGAGAAGGGAACGCCCAGCTGGGGGTACATGGTGGGCCATGCAGACCCCAGCAGAGAATCCGGCAGGCCAAGGCTGATAAAGGCCAGGTAAATAATTGGCAGCAAAAGCTGTGTCATGGGAAAAATTCCTCCGCAGATGATTTAATGGTGTGTCCCGCAGTGTATGCGGATACGCTATAAGAATAACATGACAAGACGGGAAATTATAGGGCAAAAGCACCTGATTATTACAATAAAACCGGCGTTTCTTTGTTTTAGCCCGTGAAAATGCGTTTGCCGCGGCCCACAGACCGCGGCAAACATAAATTAGAAATAGACTTCTGCTGAAGATGGCCAAAGCGTATGCGGCGGCCATTCTGGACCGTCTTTTAGTTTTCGCTGTTCTTTTCCAGATACACGGTGGTGGAGGGGAAGGCGAAGTCCACGCCGTTTTTCTGCATCACGTCCATCAGGTCAAGGTTCAAATCGTTCTGCATCTGCAAAAAGCGGGTCATGTCAGCGGTGCGCAGGTAGGCAGACACCAGCAGGTCGATGCTGGAAGCCCCGAAGCCGCTCAGTTTGACCAGCACCGAGTCCTCGTAGGTGTAGGGGCTGGCCTTGAGCATGGCGGTCAGGTCGGCCATCAGCTGTTCAAGCTGGGGACGGGTGGTGTCGTAGGTGACCCCGAGGGTGAAGCGGTACAGCCGCTTGTTGCGCAAAGTACCGTTGTTGATGGTGGCAGAGCTGACCGTGCTGTTGGTCAGGATGTACACCGAGTTATCCAGTGCGCGGACCTTGGTGGAGCGGAAGTTGATGTCCACCACTTCGCCGGAAACGTCGCCTACGGTGATCCAGTCGCCGATGGAAAACGGGCGATCCAGCAGGATGACCAGCCCGCTGAACAGGTTTTTGGCGCTGTCCTGTGCGGCCAGAGAGATGGTCAGACCGACAAGACCCGCACTGGCTACGATGCTGCCCACCGGCAGGCCGCTCTCCTGTGCCATGGTCATAACGCCCAGCACCACGATGAGAACTTTGTACACCTTGTTCAGCAGGGTGGTCAGGGTGCGGTTAGTGCGCACCTCCTCGCCGCAGCTCGCCAGCAAAAGGTCGGTGAGATCGGCGGCGGCGTACAGCCCCTGACACACAAAATAGGTGGCGGCAAGCTCAAAGGCTATGAGCAGAAATTTGCTCACGCCGGCAATTGCCCACGGCAGGCTGGCCGCTGCGGCATAGATGAATGCTGCAAGGGTGAGCCGCTGCACCGGCACGGCAAAGCTGCGCAGCAGAATGGGCGTACCGGCCAGCCGCCAGCTGCGGCGCAGCAGGGCAGGGCACACCTTACGGGACAAAAGCTGCCGTACCAGCCAGCCAAGCACCAGCAGCAGCGCCGCGCATACCACGCGGGCGGCAAAGGCTGCCCAGCCTTCCAGCAGAAGAGAGCCCAGTTCAAAACCAAGGCCACGGATCGAGAAAATCATGGAAAACCTCCTGTGTTTTTTCACAACGCATATTATGATAGCATACTCTGCCGCCCGGGGCAAGGAAAGAAAGGTGAAAACACACTTTGATAAAAATTGCGCAAACTTTCAAAAAGGGGTTGACAGCACCGCTCTGCCGCGCTATACTCTTGGACAGAAAGTTCGTTTCAGGGCGGGGTGCAATTCCCCACTGGCGGTAAAGTCCGCGACCACCCGCAAGGGTGCTGACCCGGTGCAACTCCGGGACCAACGGTATAGTCCGGATGCAAGAAACGGCAGGCAAATTGCGTCTGTGCGCCCTGTTGCAGTTTTTTGGTTGCAGCAGGGCGCTTTTTGGTTTGTCTTTCCGGTTCAATCCAGCGCGAAAAGGGCTTTCCGAACAAATTTGAACGGGGAGTACACCCCGGGGAGGACAACTACCATGAAAAAGAATACCACCCACAACCTGACCGTTGCCGCCATGCTCAGCGCGGTCGCCTTTATCCTGATGTTCATCGAGTTCCCGCTGCCGATGCTCATCCCGTCCTTTGTCAAGATGGACTTCTCCGACCTGCCCGCCCTGCTGGGTGCCTTTGCACTGGGCCCGGTGTACGGCGTGGTCATCAGCTTTATGAAGAACCTGCTGCACATCATCATCAAGGGCACCTCCACCGCCTGCGTGGGCGAGCTGTGCAACTTTATGCTGGGCGCGGTGTTCTCTGCTGTGGCGGGCTTTGTCTACAAGCGCCACAAGAGCCGCAAGACCGCCATTCTGGGCGCCATTGCCGGTGCGGCCGCTATGGCTGTGTTCAGCGTGCCCTCCAACTACTTCATCACCTACCCGGCCTATGTACAGTTCTACCACATGCCGCTGGAAGCTATTTTGGGCATGTATCAGGCCATCCTGCCCTCTGCTGACAGCCTGATCAAGTGCCTTGTGATCTTCAACATGCCCTTCACGCTGGTCAAGGGTCTGCTGGACGCCGTGCTGTGTCTGCTGATTTATAAGCCCCTGTCTCCCATCCTGCACGGCCGCAAGTAAGCTGCTGAAATAACAGAGAGCCGGAAAGTCCGCGGACTTTCCGGCTCTTTCTCTTTAGAGGGCTTACCCCTTCCGTCACGGCTGCACCCCCAGTCTCGCTGCGCTCGCCAGCCCCCTCTGAGATGGGCCCTTGGCATAGCAATGATGTTTCCAGCTAAAGTGTAAAGTTTGCGGACGCGTCAGTTTCGCCCTCTCAGTCAAGCCCTGTCGGGCTTGCCAGCTCTCCCAAAGGGAGAGCCAAGAGCACTGCCGGAAACTTTCTCATTATACCTAATGCTTTAGCAATGGGCTTTAAACCTTGGCTCCCCCTTTGGGGGAGCTGGCGCGGGAGCGCCTGAGAGGGCGCACGCCGTCTTTACGCCAGTGCGCCCTTATCCAGCCATTTGCCACGCGCCATGCGCAGCAAAAACAGTGCGCCGCGGGTGCAAAGCTCGGCGCACATGGCCACCCATACGCCCACCAGCCCAAAGTGGGGAGCCAGCAGAACTGCCAAGGTCAGCCGCACGCCCCACATACTGACAAGGTTCAGGATAAAGCAGCCGCTGCTGTCGCCTGCGCCCTGCATGGAGCCGCTGGCTACGATGCTTGCCCCGAACATCGGTTCGGCAAAGGCTTCGATGCGCAGCACCCGCGCACCCAGCGCAATGACGGCGGCATCGGCGGTAAAAATGCCCATCAGCTGCGGGGCAAACACATACAGCCCCACGCCGGTCAGTGCCATGATGCCCATGCCCATGGCGGTGCACAGCCACGCAAAGCGCTTGGCCATGTCCCGGCGGTTTGCGCCCACGGCCTGTCCCACCAGCGCAAGGGCAGCGTCCTGAATGCCGTAGCCCGCCATGTAGCACAGGCTCTCGGCGCTGACCCCCAGACTGTTGGCGGCAATGGCGGTAGTGCCCAGCCCGGACACGATGCGCACCAGCAGCACCTGTGCCGAGGACAGGGCGGCGCGCTCTGCCGCCAGCGGTGCGCCCACCTTCCACACGTTATGCAGGCAGGCGCGGGTAATGTGCCACGAGCCGGGCTTGCGGATGCACAGCGGGCCATCCCTCAGCAGCAGAACGCCCAACGCCAGCGTACCGCCCACAGCGTTGGCAAGGGCTGTGCCCAGTGCTGCGCCCGGTACGCCCCAGCCCAGACCCCAGACCGTGAGGTTCTGGCCGAATACCGTCATCTCCCGGGTGGGGTTGATGAGAAAAAAGTTGAAGATGATGTCCAGTACGCAGGTGAAGATGCTGATGAGACCCGGGGTAAGCGCATCACCCGTAGAGCGCAGCATGGCGGCGTAGGTGCCCATGGCCATGATGAAGGGCAGGGAAGCCGACCAGATGGCAAAATAGGCTGAAGCGTTTGCCTGCAGTGCCGTGTCTGCGCCCAGCCACCCGGGCAGAAACCGGCTGATGCCCACGCCAAAGGCCGCTGCGGCAAGCCCCACCGCCAGATTGAACAGCATGGACTGCCGCAAAACGCCACGGGCGTCCTGCTGGCGGTCTGCGCCCAGATACTGCGCCACCTGAATGGAAAACGCCATGCACAGCCCGGCCAGCATCCCGTGCAGCAGCCATGTGCTGGAACTGACGATGCCAATGGAGGCTGTTGCGGCGGCACCGATATGCCCCACCATGGCTGCATCGATGTACTCCATGGCGGTGACCACGATCTGCTGCAAAATGGAAGGGATGCTCAGCGTCAGCGCCACCTGTGCGGTGTGACGCAGCGGCACCTGCTCGCCTTGCCGCATCCGGGCAGAGAGCTGCTCAAGTGTAATGGACATGGAACCTCCTGCGTTGTGGGTGAAAATTACAGACTAATACATTATTATAGAGAGCCGCGGGAGAAAAGTCAATCCAAAGTGAATTTTGCTGCCGGGATTGATTTTTGGTCTAGGGCGTGATACACTCACAACGTACTATACAGAAAGAAAGAGGAATGTTATCTTATGATCCAAATGCTGACCTCTGTCATCGGGCAGCGGGGCGTGGATGCCATGGCTTTTTTGCTGGCGTTTGCTCTGACCGCTCTGACGGATTCCATTTTCCGCGATAAACTGCCCCACGACCATGGCCGCGCCTTTGCGGTGAACGGCGAGCTTTCCAAAGGCAAGGCGCGAGGCTCCGGACTGATCTTTGTGCTGTGCATCGCACTGGTGTCGCTGGCGTTTTTGCCCTTTACCACCGAGTATGTGGTGTACAATGTGCTGCTCATCGCTTCCATGCTCTCCGGTTATCTGGACGATGCCGCCGAAACTGCCTGGAACGAGTACAAAAAAGGCATCATCGATTTTGTCATCGCAGTGCTGGCGGGCGTCACCTACCTGAACTTCAATGGCTGCGGCGTACACTTTTTGCAGTGGAGCTTCACCCTGCCCTATGCAGTGTACCTGCTGCTCATCGTTATCCTTATCTGGGCAAGCATCAACGTGGTCAACTGCACCGACGGTGTGGACGGCCTTTCCGCCAGTCTGGCAGTGGTGACCATTGGCACCTACCTGCTGGCCTATAAGACCGAGCTGGGCGCCTACGCCACTGCCGGCGTGGTGTTCATCGGTGCGCTGCTGGCTTACCTGTGGTTGAATGCCAAGCCTTCCAGCCTGCTGATGGGCGATGCGGGCAGCCGCGCCATGGGCTTTTTCATCGCCATGCTGTCGCTTAAGTGCGGCCACCCCTTTGCTTTCCTGCTGGCGGCTATCGTGTTCATCGCGGACGGCAGCTTGGGCATTCTGAAGATCAGCCTGAAGCGTTTTCTGCACATCTGGATCCTGAAAAACACCCTGACCCCTCTCCACGACCATGTGCGCAAGCGCAAGGGCTGGAGCGACGAGCAGGTGGTAGCCCGCTGGCTCATTCTGCAGTGTGTGGCCTCGGCCTTGCTGCTGCTCCTTGTGCGGGGCTGAGCGGCACGCTATAAAACGAAAGAGAAACACCCTCAGACCTTTGCGCCTGAGGGTGTTGTTTTGTTATTTGCTTGTGGAAAGCTGTTCTATCCGTTCTTTGACGGCTAAATCAATTGCCGTACAAACGCCCTGAAAATTGCGCTCGACCTCCAAGTTTGAAAAGCGCAGAACCTTTACACCATACTGCTCCAGAATAGCCGCACGCTCTTTATCGTAGATAAGCCCCTGTTCATCGTAGTGCTGAGAGCCGTCCAGCTCTACCACTAGTCTGGCGGCATGGCAGTAGAAGTCGGCGATAAAACTGCTGATGGGCTTTTGCCTTTTAAAACGAATGGGATGATCCTTTAAATAGTCATACCAGAGATGGTTTTCCTGTTTTGTTGCTTTTTTTCGTAATTCTCTGGCACGGGGAGTCAGTTTTTCTTGATACGGTAATGGCATGATGGTGCTCCTTAAAACCCCCTCAGGCGCTAACGCGCCAGCTCCCCCAAGGGGACGCCTTATGGAGGTGTGGCAAAGTTTCCGGCTGGCGCGAAAAGCCGTCCCCTTGGGGAAGGTGTCACGGCGCAGCCGTGACGGAAGGGGTAATTCCTTTGCACGCCGCCTGCACCACATGACCTACCAGCACCGAGGTGGTCACGGTGCCTACGCCGCCGGGCACGGGAGTAATGGCCTCCACCACCGGCTCTGCGGCGGCAAACTGCACGTCACCGCACAGCTTGCCCTCCTCGTTTACATGGATGCCCACATCCACGACCGTCTGGCCTGCCCGCAGGCAGTCCGCGCCCACAGCCGCCATCTTGCCCATGGCCACCACCACGATGTCGGCCTGCCTGCACACTTCCGGCAGGTTCTGGGTGCGGGAGTTGCACAGGGTCACGGTGGCGTTTTCCCGGTCCAGCATCATGGCGGCTGGCTTGCCCACCACAAGGCTGCGGCCCACCACCACGGCACGCTTGCCGGAAAGGGGAACATTATAATATTTCAGAATTTCCATGCACGCCTGCGCGGTGCAGGGCGCGTAGCCCAGCTCGGTATTCGTGAACACCCCGGCCAGCGAAGCGTCCGTGATGCCGTCGATGTCCTTTTCCGGGCGCAGGGCGGCGCGGATGGTGCGGTCATCGAACTGCTTGGGCAGGGGACGGAACAGCAAACAGCCGTGGATGCCGTCATCGGTGTTCACCTCGTCCAATACCTGAAGCAGCTGCTCCTGTGTGGCGTCGGCGGGCAGCACGAACTGCTTGACGGCAACCCCCACCTTGCCGCAGCGGGTCGTCACGCCCCGCTCGTAGGAGAGGTCATCCTCCCGCTCGCCCACCCGCACCACGGCCAGCGTGGGGGTAATGCCCTTGGCTTTCAGCTGCTCGCAGAGTGCGGCATTGCGCTCGTTCATGGCGGCCACCACCGGCGCGCCCTTTAAAATCGTTGCCATATACTTTCCCTCATTTGTGATATTATTTATTGCGGAGTTTCCCGCTGACGGCGGTGAAGGTTTCGTCTGCCCGGGGCACAAACTCTGCCAGCAATGCGTCTGCCCGGGCGTCCAGCACGGCGGCGCGGCTGCGGTCTGCCATCAGCTTGGTGTTAATAAACACATTCAGGCTTGCGGCCTGCAATGCCGCCTTGCACAGCACGGCGGCGCAGCCTGCATCCGATACCGCCAGCACGCTGCCTTTGGCGGCGTACTGCCCCGCCAGCGCGATACCCTCGGCGCACTTTTCCATAATTTGCAGCGGCACGGCACTTGCACTGTCCAGTGCGGCTTCCAGCACAGAAGCCTTGTGAGCGGCCTGCTCCGGGGTATCCTTGGGCAGGCCGTAGGCCGCAGCCAGCGGCGCAAAAACATCGGCATCGGCCTGTACCAGCGCTTCCAGCTCCAGCCGAAGGGCTTCAGCCCGGGCGTTCAGTGCCTGAATGTCCGCTTCCACGGCGGCATACTTTTTTTTGCCGGTGGTCAGGCAGCCCACCATGTTGCCCAGTGCCACACCGGCAGCGCCTACCAGCGCGGCAGTGCCGCCGCCGCCCGGCGTGGGCGCTTTGCTGGCAAGCTGTGCCAGAAACTGTGCACAGCTTAAATCGTTCATTTCCATGTGTAGATACCCCTCTCTGTTACAAAGGCATCCAGCCGCTGGTCGTGGGTGTCCACGGCGGCGCGGGGGACGCGCTGAACTTCCAATGCAATGCCGATCTTCACCGCCCGGGTGCAGCGGGGCAGGTAGCGGTCGTAGTAGCCCTTGCCCATGCCCACCCGGTAGCAGTCTGCGTCAAAGGCGGTGCAGGGCACCAGCACCAGATCCAGCTGCTCCGGCTGCAAAAGGGTGGAGCACTCCGGCACCGGCGTGCGGATGCCGTACTGACCCACCGCCCAGCCGTCCGCGCTCGGCACGGCAGCGGTAAGGGCAAAGCCCTCGCCGCACACCGGGTAGGCCACCGTTTTGCCATGCCGGACAGCTTCGGCAGCCACGGCGGCAAGGTCGGCTTCGCCCCCAAAGGCTGCGTAGAGCAAAAGGGTATGGGCAGTGCGGTAGGCATCCAGTTCCAGCACCCGGCGGCAAAGGGCTGCATTGGCGGTAGCACGCTGCGGTGCATCCAGCGCTTTGCGGGCGGCACGGCCGGCGGTACGCTGCGCCTGTTTTTCCTCGGCAATGGTCATACAAAACACCTCGCTTCACCTGTGGAAGAGGATACTTGAAAAATATACAAAATCGACAGCGCATTTTTATACAAACATAATAAACACTTCAGACAAAAAAAGCAAGCCTTTTGGCGAAAAGAGGATTGAAGCCGCCGCCGCTTTCTGCTATGATTATCTTACAGCAGCAAGCGCCGTGCGGGCGCTGCGCTGAGAGAACCTGCAACATTTTGTGGAGAGGGGCAAGTAAAATGTACAAGGATATGATGGACACCATCGGCATGGTCAACGCAGCCGACCCGGAACTGGGCGCAGCCATGGAGCGGGAGCTGACCCGTCAGCGCGAGAACATTGAGCTGATCGCCAGCGAGAACATCGTTTCGCCCGCCGTGATGGCAGCCATGGGCAGCGTGCTGACCAACAAGTACGCCGAGGGTCTGCCCGGCAAGCGCTACTACGGCGGCTGTGTTTATGTGGACGAGGTGGAGAATATTGCCATCCAGCGCGCCTGCCAGCTGTTCGGAGCAAAGTACGCCAACGTCCAGCCCCATTCCGGCGCACAGGCCAACCTTGCCGTGTATTTTGCCCTGCTGGAGTTGGGCGATACTGTTATGGGCATGGACCTTTCGCAGGGCGGTCACCTGACCCATGGTTCTCCGGTGAATATGTCCGGTAAAAACTACCACTTCATCTCTTACGGCGTCGGCGCAGACGGCGTCATCGACTACGCCGAGCTGGAAAAGCAGGTGCGCAAGGTGCGCCCCAAGATGCTGGTGGCAGGCGCTTCTGCCTACCCCCGCGCCATCGACTTTGAAAAACTGGCCGAGATCGCCCACGGCTACGGCGCATACCTGATGGTGGATATGGCGCACATTGCCGGTCTGGTGGCGGGCGGTCAGCACCAGAGCCCCGTGCCCCACGCCGATGTGGTGACCACCACCACCCACAAGACCCTGCGTGGCCCCCGCGGCGGCCTGATTTTGACCAACAACCCCATCATTGCCAAGCGCATCAACTCGGCAGTGTTCCCCGGCACGCAGGGCGGTCCGCTGGAGCATGTGATTGCAGCCAAGGCTGTCTGCTTTGGCGAGGCACTGAAGCCGGAGTTCAAGGAATACGCCCGTAAGATCGTGGAAAATGCACAGGCACTGGCTGCGGCCTTGCAGCAGCGCGGCGTCAAGCTGGTATCCGGCGGCACCGACAACCACCTGATGCTCATCGACCTGCGGGACGAGGAGTGCACCGGCAAGGACCTGGAGCAGCGTCTGGACAGCGTGCACATCACCGCCAACAAGAACACCGTCCCCGGCGAGACCCGCAGCCCCTTTGTGACTTCCGGCGTGCGTCTGGGCACCCCGGCTGTCACCACCCGCGGCATGGGCGCAGCCGAGATGCAGGTGATCGCGGACTGCATTGCAGACTGCATCTGGCACTATGAGGAAAAGAAGGACGAGATCAGCGAGCGTGTCCTGCGCCTGACCCGGGAGTTCCCGCTGTACCAGTAAAAGCAACGTGTAAATAACAAGGCATCCGCAGCCGTTCTGCTAAGCATACAGGGCTGCGGGTGCCTTTTGTTACAAAACCGGAAGAGCCGGAAAAGGAGAAAAACGATGGAAAGTTTAGGCCTTTTGCATCTGTATTACGGCGACGGCAAGGGCAAGACCACAGCCGCCATGGGGCTTGCCCTGCGGGCGCTGGGCAGCGGAAAACGTGTGGTCATCGTGCAGTTTTTAAAGGGCGGGCAGAGCGGCGAGATCCCGCTGCTGGAACAGCTGGGCGCTGTCGTTTACCGGGGCAAGGCCGGGCAGAAATTTGTTTTTCAGATGAATGAAGCGGAAAAGGCCGCTACCCGCGCTTTACAGAACAAAAACCTTGCGGCGGCGCTGGCGCAGCCCTGTGATATGCTGGTGCTGGACGAAGCCGGCAGCGCGTGGGAGCTGGACATGGTGGACAAAGCCCTGCTGCAGCAGGCGGTGCTGCACCGCCCCGCCGGGCAGGAGTGCATTCTGACCGCCCACGCAGCCCCCGGGTGGATGCTGGATGCCGCAGATTACCTCACCGAGATGTGCTGCCGCCGCCACCCCTACCAGAAGGGCATCGCCGCACGGAAAGGCGTGGAGTATTAAGGTTATAGCAAAAAGGAGTTGTTGCGCATGATGCAACAACTCCTTTTGCGGTTTCAGGTATCCCAGAACGCTGCCAGCGCCGTTTCCAGCGCGGCGATGCCGGGCAGATACCGGATGTGCTGCCAGTGCGGCGGGAACAGGCGGGCGGTATCGGGCTGCGCAAAGCGGTCGTCCAAAAGCAGCACCACGCCTTTGTCCTGCGGGGTGCGCACCACCCGCCCGGCGGCTTGCAGTACCTTGTTCATGCCCGGGTAGCGGTAGGCGTAGTCGAAGCCGCAGCCGGACGGCTCCTCGTAATACCGGCGCAGCATCTCCTGCCGGGGGTTCACCTGCGGCAGACCTACCCCCACGATGGCGCAGCCGATGAGCCGGTCGCCCACAAGGTCTACCCCCTCACCGAAGATGCCGCCCATCACGGCAAAGCCCAGCAGCGTTTTGGCTGGGTGGGGCACAAACTGCGCCAGAAACTCCGCGCGCCCGGCATCGTCCAGACTGCGCTGCTGCACAAGGGTGGGAATGTCCGGCCAGCGGGCGGCAAAGGCTTCGTACACCTGCTGCAAATAGGCGTAGCTGGGAAAAAACGCCAGATAGTTGCCGGTCTTGCCCTTTGCCAGCGCCGCCAGTGCATCGGCTACGGCGGGCACACTGGCTTCCCGCTGGCGGTAGCGGGTGGAGATGCCCGGCAGGCAGAACAGCCCCAGATTTTCCGGCGGGAAGGGGCTGGGCAGCGCCACCGCCCGGGCATCGGCGCAGCCCAGCACGCTGCGGTAAAAGGCAGGCGGGGTCAATGTGGCACTGAACAGCGCCGCACTGCGCCCTGCCGCCAGACTGGCGTCCACAAAAGGCGCGGGGTCTAAGCAGAGCAGATGCAGCTCCAGCTCGCTGCCCTGGGCGGTAAGCTGGGTGACAAAATGGCTGTCGTACCGGTCGGCCGCGCGGGCAATATCCTGCAAGGTGAAGTAAAGCTCCAGCAGCTGGACGTGGGCGGGGTCCTCGGGGTTTTGTTCCAGCCAGTCCTGTAATGGGGTGTGCACCGCCCGCAGGGCAGCGGGCAAAGCAGCGGGCAGCTGCTGCAAAAACACAGTGCCGTCCCGGGCGTACAGCGGCTCCGGCAGGGCAAAATCCGGGGCAGCTTCAGCAGGTAAAAGACTCACCTGTGCGGGCTCTGTCTCCCTGGCAAGTTCGGCGCCTGTGCGGGGCGGCGCAGCCTGTGCACAGGCCTTGCGCGCCGCCAGAAAGACTTTGTCTGCTTTGGTCAGTGCGGTTTTCAGGCTGCTTTTGCCCTTGCCCAGCGCCCGCTTTGCCTCGGTCAGGCTGCTTTTGGCAAACTGCGCCGAGTACATGGCACGGGCTCTGTCCGGCAGGTTGTGCGCTTCGTCAATGAGGAACAGCCAGTCCCCGGCGGCATCGAAAAAGCGCTTGAGGTGCACCACCGGGTCAAACAGATAGTTGTAGTCCCCGATGACCACATCACACCACTCGCTCAGATCCAGCCCCAGCTCAAAGGGACACACTGAGAACTGCCGGGCGGTGTCCGCCAGTGCGGCACGGCTGAAACTGCCGCTGCCGTCCAGCAGAGCTGCCAGCGCATCCTTGCGGCGGTCGTAGTAGCCGTTGGCAAAGGGGCATACTTCCGGCAGACAGGCGGGGTGCCCTTCGGCGTCCGGGTGCAGACAAGCCTTTTCCTTGGCGGTCAGGGTCACGCTGCGCAGGGCGAGACCGGGCTGGGCGGTACGCAGCCGCGCTACCGCGTCCTCGGCGGCGGCTTGGGTGGTGTTGCGGGCGGTCAGATAGAACAGCTTTGCACCACAGCCCTCGCCCATGGCTTTCAGGGCAGGGAAGAGGGCGCTCATGGTCTTGCCGATGCCGGTAGGTGCCTGACAAAAAACGCGGGTGCCGCCCTTGCGGTCGGTGCTTTTTCCAGCGCGGCAGGCGCGGTACACCTCGCCCGCCAGCGCCCGCTGCCCGGGGCGGTACTCCGCAAAGGGGAATTGCAGCGCCGCAAGGCTTTGGCTGCGCCGGGTGTCCCAGTTCAGCTGCCGCTGCGCCCACGGGGCATACTGCATTAAAAGCTGCCGCAAAAACTGCTCCAGCTGCTGCTGAGTGAACTGCCGGGTAAAGCGCTGAATCTGGTCGGTATCGACCTGATAATAGGTCAGCCGCACGGCAAGCGCTTCCAGCCCCTGCTGGCTGCTGTAAATGGCGGCATACACCATGCCCTGTGCCCAGTGGCAGGGGTTCAGCTCCTCGGTGATCTCCTCATAAGGCACAGTAGTGGTCTTGATCTCGTCAATGGTCACAGTGCCGTTTTCATCGGTGAAAATGCCGTCTGCCCGGCCTTCCAGCGTAAAAGCGATGCCGCAGGCTTCCCGCTCTGCGCTGAGGAATACCTCGGACTGATAGCCCTCCCCGGCGGCCTTTTGCAGCTTGCGGTGGATGCGTGCACCCTCGTTGGCGCGGTCAAAGCCGGAAAAGCGGCTGTCGATGCTGCCGGTGCGCAGCAAAAACTCCACCAGCTGCCGGATGGGCAGATGGATGCTTGCCAAAGCGTTTCACCTCCGTTGCAGTTTACTTTATCCTATCCCGAACAGCTCCATGCACTGGGCGGCTGCGGCATCCACCTGTGCAAAATCCACGGCGGTGCGGTAGTAGGTCTCCAGTTCATCATGGCAGCTTTTTGCCTGCGCCATCAGGGCACAGGCCTGTTCCAGCAGCTCGGCGGCGGCGCGCTCGTTGAAGCGCAGTCGTGCGCGGCAGGCAGAAAGATTTTCCCTGTCCACAAAGCGGCTGCACCGCACGGTCTGCGCCGCAGACAGCCGCACCGGATGCCAGCGGTTGTCGGTCAGGAACGCCAGCCGCAGGGAGGGAATGATAATGTGGTCGATCTTATCCTCCGGGTGCATGGCGCAGGGGCAAGTGATGATGTGGTAGCCCCGCGCCAGCGCTTCGGCGCGGATGAGCTCCAGCAGCAGGCGGGAGACTGCCCCGTAGTCGTCCCGGAAGAGGATGCATTTGTCTGCCAGTGCCTGCACCGTGCCCTGATAGAACACCTCGCCCTTGGGCGTGATGGCCGAGAGCAGCCGCAGCTCTTCAGAGCCCATCTCCTCAGTGCGGGGCAAAAGGCGGGTGCACAGCCGCTTGACGTAGCGGCGCACTTTTTCAAAGTTGGCGCTGCACGCTTCGGCGCGGCGGCTGTCCAGCAGCAGGCTGCCCGCCGAGGCCACATACCGCGCCGCCCGGCTGCGCAGCAGCTGGTTGCGGGCAAACAGGGCAGTCACCTCGTCCTTGTGGGGGTGCAGGGCATCGGCGTCAATGGTGTGGTACAAACTCAGCACCCGCTCGTCTGCGCCAGGGGCTTCCGGCTCCACCACATGGGGCGCGGTGGCGTCGATGATGGCGCGTTTCTGCCGCAGGAACACCACCCCGTCCAGACTGTCGGGGTCGCTGGCGCAGTGGATGCGCTGGATGGGCTCGCCCTTATCCTGTGCGGCGCGCGCCAGACGCTTCATCAGGGTAGACTTGCCGCAGCCCGGCCCGCTTTTGAGCAGCACCAGCTGCATCCCGGGTTCCCGGCGCAGCGGCGCAAAGTAACCCTTGAACCCGGCGGGCGTTGTAGCGCCCAGAAAGAAATCCACAGAAGGATGCACGGAACTTTCCATACAAAAACACCTCGCTTTTGCTTTACAGTATGCAAAAGCGGTGCGGTTGGTTCCTGTCCTTACCTATTATAGGTATGCTCGCACACAGCGGCAATGGTGTCCCGCAGCACGGTAAAGTCCGCAAAGGCCTCGGGCTTGTTCTGGGGTTGGCGCAGCAGGGCGGCGGGGTGGAAGGTACCCATAAACAGGATGCCGCTTTTTTCAATGATCTGCCCGTGCTCCCGGGTGACGGAAAAATCCTGCCGGATCATCCGCTGGGCGGCAACGCGCCCAAGGCAGACCACGATCTTGGGCTGCAGCAGCCGGAACTGCTCCCGCAGCCACGGCATACAGGCTTCACTCTCGGCGGGCAGCGGGTCACGGTTCTGGGGCGGGCGGCACTTGACGATGTTGGCGATATAGCAGTTCTTTGCGCGGTCAAGGTCGATGGCAAACAGGTATTTGTCCAGCAGCTGGCCGCTGCGCCCCACAAAAGGCAGACCCTGCTCGTCCTCGCTCTGGCCGGGGCCCTCGCCCACAAACAGCACCTCGGCGTCCGGCACGCCCTGCCCGAACACCACGTTCGTCCGGGTGGTGCACAGCTCGCACCGGGTGCAGGCAAGGCATTCAGCCTTTAAAGTATCCATATCCATGGAGAACATCTCCTTCAAAAACAGTATGATATTTTATTCACAAATAAAACAAAGGTTTCTCCCCTAAAATATAGCACAAAAACACAATTTTGTCTTGAACTTTTTGCCGTCTGTGCTAGAATAAAGAAGAAAGGCATCCTTGTGTCCAACAGACACGGGATGCAAATTTTGGAAAGCATTTTCGGAGGTAATCACAATGGCTGATATGTTTGCACCGCTGGTAGCACAGCTGAAGGCAAATCCCAAGACGATCGTTTTCACCGAGGGCAATGACCCCCGCATTTTGGAGGCAGCAAGCAAGCTGCTGGCCGAGGGCGTGCTGAAGGTCGTCATGGTGGGCAACGAGGCAGAGTGCAAGGCTGCTGCCGCCGCCGGTAACTTTGATATTTCCGCTGCTGAGATCATTGACCCCGAGAACTACGCCGGTTTTGACGAGATGGTCAACACCATGGTGGAGCTGCGCAAGGGCAAGCAGACCGCTGAGGAGTGCACCGCTCTGCTGAAGAAGTCCAACTACTTCGGCACCATGCTGGTCAAGATGGGCAAGG
>CAJMQZ010000025.1 GCA_905215595.1 uncultured bacterium | reverse complement strand
TGTTGATGGTGAGGAAGTGAAAGAACTTCCCTTGGAAACTGAAACAACTGTCGAATGCGTACTCTTGATGTCAAAAGTCCAGTAATATAGTTCGGTGATTCGTCCAATATTGTTTTGACATCATTTTACAGTCTGAACCGTTTTCGTCCTTGAAAACAGGTCGAGGGCGGGTTCAGTGTAGAATTTGGATGTTACGCCCCTCATAGCGCAAAAACGCCGTCAGCGTATCATGTGAAATCATCACACGGTACGCTGGCGGCGTTTTCATTTTATCTGCTTATACAGCTTTCGGCGTGAGCCACTTTCTGATGAAGACGTTCGTTGCGTTTCACATAAAGAAACATCTGGCCAACGAAAAAGAGTGAAGCTGATTTTACGCCCTCATTATTCTCTATAAATAGCACTGCACCGCAGCTCTTGACGTTTCTCATCCAGAGAATACCGGATCGTAATCACACCATTTTCTGTCTCTACTTCTACCTGTTTTGCATGTTCAAACACCCTGCGCAGACGGCGATACTCTGCCCGCTGCGCATCCGTGTAGCGGGACGGCATATCCGAGGTAAGGAATACATTGCCCAGCAGGGCATTGACCGTGGCAAGGGTGCGTTTTTGCTCTGCCGTCAGCTTGCAGTTTTCCTCCCGGAGAAAGAACACATCCGGGTCGCTACCATAGGCACGGCCATTGAGCTGCCGCCGGAATACCGTGTTGTTGATGGCCTGCTTTGTGGACACCCGCTCCCGATGGAACAGGCGCATATACCACACATCGTCCCAGTCCAGCCCTACGTCACAGCTGACACGGCAGTAATCCACCAGTCCGAAGGCGGGCATCACAGGTACGCCGCAGCCGAGGATGGTCTTTTGTCCACACCAGCTGCGCAGCAGCTCCATAGCACGGTACATCCGGCCTGCCCGGCTCTCGCGGGCGTTGCCAAAGGGCGCAGCGCCGTACAGAAAATCCAGCTTGACAAGGTCGAAGCCCCAGTCGTTCAGCACCCGGTCGAACACCCTGCGCAGATAGTCCAGCACGGCTGGGTTGTCGATATCCAGCGCATAGAAACTGCTCCAGTTACTGCCGCAGCACCACGGTTTGCCGTCCACTTTCAGCAGCCAGTCCGGGTGCTGCCGGAAAAGGGCAGAGTTCTTTTCGCACACAAAGGGCGCAAGCCATAGCCCAGCCTGAAATCCGGCGGCGTGAATTTCCTCCACCATGCCTTTCAGCCCGTGGGGGAATTTCTGTGCATCTGTTTCCAGCCAGTCGCCCACCTTGGGCTCCCAGCCATCGTCGATCTGAAATAGGTCTCCCGGGCAAAGCAGGCTGCGGCATCCGGTCAGGTCCTCCCGGATGGTGTCCTCGGTGATGTCCTGATAGCGGTTGTACCAGCTGGAATAGCCCGCCAGCTTCTTTTCGGTCCGGGGCTTGATGCCCATAGCCTGAAACCAGCCGTCGAACACCTCGGCCTCGCTGCCCTCGGCAAAAAACAGGTCGAACAGGGCAACGTTGCCGCCGGGATGCTCCACCCCGGCGCAGTCCCGTTCCAGCGTCAGCAGGGCTTTGCCGCTGTCGTAGCGGAGGATGGTGTAGCCCGGCTTCTCGTCCAACGATGCCACCAGCCGAAACTGCTTGCCCTTGCGGAAATAGCAGTAGGAAAAGCCGTGGCTCTGCCCTTTTTGATGCCCGTAAGGTACAAAGTGATAATCGCCGTAGCGGTCAGAGGCGTATTTCTTGCGCAGAAAGCCGTGGATGTGATCGGTGCCGCGCAGCTTGCCGTTCCGGTTTAGCTCCGGGCTGTAGGTCCATGTCTGGTAGCCGTTCATGAACAGACGCTCGTCTGCTTCCATCGACCACGGCAGCGCGGCACGCACGGTTTTCAGTGTCCCGGCGGGCAGGTCGGCGGAAAGATGCAGCGCACCGCAGCCCGGGTGCACCGGGGCATCGCCCTGCCGTACGCCGCCGGTGGTCTCTGCGTACCAGTGCAGCATTTCAGTCATGGTGCGTTTCCTCCCCGTGGAGCTGTGCGCTGATTTCGGCAGCGCGGGCATCGATCAGAACGAACTTGCGGCGGAACAGCACCAGCACACCTGCCAGCACCAGCATGGGCAGCACGGTCATCATCAGGCGCAGACCCAGCAGGGTACCGGCGCTCTGCACCGCTACGGGGCCGGTCTCCTCCGTGTTGCCCACAAGGCCAATGAGGTCCAGCCCGATGCCGGTCAGGAATACCGCCACGCCGGAGGCAGCCTTGACCACAAAGGTCTGCATGGAAAAGATAACGCTCTCCTCCCGGCGGCCGGTCTTGAGCTGCCCGTAATCCACGCTGTTGGAGAGGAACAGGGTGGTCAGCACGCTCAGCATCCCGTTGCAGGCAAATACCACCACGCCCGGGATGCACAGCAGGGCAAGGCTGTGGGACAGCCCGGTCAGGCAGAACACCAGCAGCGTGCCGTAGCCGCACAGCGCCAGTACAAGGCTCAGGTGAAATACCTGCGTGCTGCTGAATTTTTTGCGCAGCAAGGGGTAAAGCACCATCATGCCCAGAATTTGAGCCGCACCGCCCACGGTGGAAAACAGGGTGTAGGTGGCTTTCCAGCCTGCACCGCCAAGGTCGTACTTGAAGAAATAGATGATGAAGTTGGAGGTAAGGTACAGCGCCGAGTTGATCAGCACAATGCTGCCCACCACTACCATAGCCTGATCGTTGCGGAACAGGGCGGAGAACATCTCCTTTACGGTGGCGGTCTTCATCTCACTGGGGGTGGTTTCTTTCATGGAAATGCAGCACACCAGCTCTGTCACTGCAAAAATTACCGCTACGATCAATGCCACCCAGCGGAAGCCAGCGCGCTCGCTGTCGCCGCCGAGTGCTCCCACCAGCAGCATGGTGAACATGGCGATGAGGGCAGAGCCAACGCCTGCACAGGTACGCCCCACCATGGAGAGGTTCTCCCGGTCTTTGGGCGTGCGGGTCACGGCGGGGATCATGGACCAGTACGGAATATCCATCATGGTATAGGTGACGCCCCACAGGATGTACACCACGCTGAAATAGCCCATCAGCGCTGCTTCGTCCAGCACCGGGGCGGCAAACAGGGCGTAGAGCACCAGCGCATTGAGCAGCGTGCCGGAAAAGATCCACGGACGGAAACGTCCCCAGCGGGTGCGGGTCTTTGCCACCAGAACGCCCATAAAGGGGTCGTTGAAGGCATCAAAGAACCGGGCAGCCATGAGCACGACGCCCACAAAGCTTGCCGAAAGCCCCAGCACATCCTGATAATAATACATGACGTAAGAAGCCGACAGGGCGTATACCATATCCTTGCCCACGGCACCAATGCCGAATGCGGTTTTTTGTTTCAGGGTCAGTTCCATACAGCGTCCTCCTTTTCAATGGTGAACCGCAGCACAACGGGCTGGGTCTGCGGTGCAGAAACGGTCAACACGGCTTCTCCGGCAGCGCCTACAGTGCGCAGATAGGTTCCGGTCATGCCGCCTTCGGCCACCGCCGTCTGCGGGCCCACAAGGGCGGCGCTGCCATCCACCGCAAACTGCACCGGGAACTGCGCGTAAGGGGCTGGGGTGCCGTTCTCGTCCAGAACGCGCACCCGGACAGCCGCCATATCGTAAGTATCTTTTTCCCGAAGAGCCGTCCGGCTGACCTTGACTTCCAAGTGCAGCTTTGCGCTGGGGCAAAGGGTCACGCTGCGCACCACGGTGCCGTCCTGCACGGCATCGAACCGCCAGCGGGTGGCTTCGCCGCCCCAGTTGCCCACATATTTGCCGTAAAGCGCCACGCCGTCTGCAAAGGTCATTTTGTAGCGCAGCATACACCAGCCGAATTTGACCTTGTAGGCCAGCGGCAGCCCCGGCAGCCCGTATTTCCCGGCAGCCAGCAGGCAATCCCGCACAGCGGCCGCTTTGGACGGCGAAAAATGCTCCTGCGTTTCCAGCAGCTCGCCAATGGGATCGTCCATCACAAAGGGCGGGTGGGGCAGCGCCGTCCACTCGCTGCGGCGCAGGGCGGTGACAAACACATCGTTTTTGTACAGCCTGACCTGCTGGGCATTGCTGAAAACGTAGGCTGTGCCCAGCTGCCCGGCGGGGTTATCGCCGATGTCCATGGAGGAGCTGACCGCCAGCACCGGGTCAGCATCCCCCTGACTGGCATAGACCGCAGCCGCCAATTTGGGGTTGCGGAAGCTGTCCAGCACGCCGTGGTAGCAGATGCGGTCCCCGGAACCGAAGTCCTTGTGGGTCTGGTAGTCGAACATACACCAGCCGAAGCACCCGGCGTGTTCCCCGCTGGCATAGGCGGCGTTCTGTACCCGGACGTGCCGCAAAGCATGCTCCTGCCGGTGCGGGCCGTCGTCAAAGGCCTTGGTGGGGTACATGTGACCGTTGCACTCCGAGATGAGCAGCGCCTTGCCCATATCCGGAGTCACGTCCTTTTTGGGCTTTGCGCCGGGCGTTACGCCGTTGTGGGAAAAATCATTGTAGGCGTAGACATCCTCCAGCAGGTTACTTTTTTCCAGATACCGCACACCGGAGGTGGCGCGGCTGGGGTCCAGCTGATGGGCAATCTGATTTGTGCGGGTGTAGAAGGCATCGTCGTCCACGCTCTCGTTGATGCGCACGCCCCACAGAATGATGCTGGGATGATTGCGGTTCTGCAGGATCATCTCCTGCAGCATCTCGCAGGCGGCGTCCTTCCAGTTGTCGTCCCCGATGTGCTGCCAGCCCGGCAATTCAGTGAACACCAGCAGCCCCCGCCGGTCGCACTCGTCCAGAAAATACGGACTTTGGGGGTAGTGGCTGGTGCGCACGGCGGTGCAGTGCAGCTCCTCCTGCAAAATGCGGGCATCCTCCCGCTGCAGGCTTTCCGGGGCGGCATAGCCGATGTAAGGGTAACTCTGGTGCCGGTTCAAGCCCCGCAGAAAGGTCTTTTTGCCGTTAAGGTAGAAGCCGTCTGCCCGGAACTCCGCCGTGCGGAAACCAAAGACCACCTGTTTGCGGTCGATGGGCTGCCCCGCTGCGTTCAAAAGCTCTGCAATGGCATGATGCAAAACCGGGTGCTCTGTATCCCACGGCTGTGCATCCGGCACAGAAAGCTGCATCTTCCCGGTTTCTGCTGCCTGTGCAGTCTGCTCTGCCAGCAGGGTGCCGTCTGCGGTCTCCAGCCGGATGCGGACCGCTGCGGCTGCGGGCGCAAGCTCTGCGGTCCACTGCACCACAGCCTCATGCAGGGTGGGCGTGTACACGAATAAATCTGTCAGGCGGCTTTCTGCCGTGGCTTCCAGCCAGACCTCCCGGTACAGCCCACCGTAGGTCAGGTAGTCGATGACAAAGCCAAAGGGCGGAATGGCCGGGTCTTCCCGGGTGTCCAACTGCACGGTCAGCAGATTTTCAGCCTCCCGGTCCACAAGGTCGGTGATTTCCACCGCAAAGCCGGTATAGCCGCCCCGGTGCTGCCCGGCAACCCTGCCGTTGACCCGCACCACCGCCTGATGGGCGGCTCCGTCAAAGCGGACGAACAGCCGGGGCGCAGCCTGTACCGGCGGCACCCGGAACCGCTTGCGGTAGCCGCAAACCATCTCGTAATCGGCCGGAGAGGCATAGTGCAGCGGCACCTCCCGGCAGGTATGGGGCAAGCGGACGGCTTGTTGTTTTGGCACCGGCAGCCCCTTGCCAAAGGCTTCCGTCCAGTGTCGTGTAAACTCCCAGTCCTCGCAAAAGCTGTGTTTCATCGTGGCAGCACTCCTTCCAGTAAGATCGAGATCATTTCCTCCAGTACAGCCACATACTGCACTCCGCTTTCTGCCAGACTGCGGTCGGCCAGAAAGCTCTCAATGGATGCGGTGATCATCTGCCGCAGCACCGGCAGGGATACCGGACGCATGACCCCTTCAGCCACAGCCTGCTCCAGCAGCGCCATGGTGGGCTCCCAGCCGTTTTCCAACTGACTGCGCACCCGCGCCGCCACCACCGGATACTTCTCGTCCAGCTCCTTCATCTGCCGCAGGTCCAGCGCAGCGTATTCTGCCGGCATGGCAATGATGACCGCCCGGAGTTTTTCCTGCAAAGTACCGCTGCCTGCCAGAATTTCCTGCTTGCAGCGATGGATGTCCGCAAAGGCGTGGTCTACCATGTCCAGCAGAAGGGCCTCCTTGGAGGGGTAAACAGTGTAGATGGTTTTTTTGCTGATGTGCAGCGGCTCTGCCACCTGCTGCATGGTGAAATGCAGCCCCTGTTGACGGAATAACTGCATGGCCTGCGTGCGCACAAGGGCGCTGAGATCCTCCTGCATGAGCATCCTCCTTCTGGAAACCGAAGTTTTCTTTCCGGTTTCCATTCTAGTATGGAAACCGAGTTAAATCAAGCGGTTTCCGCATTTTCTGCATTCTGACGAAGAATCAGAGAAAAATTGCAGCAAAGTGACAATAAAAAATCCTCAAAGAATTTTTTTCGTACATCCTGATGCCCTCCCCTTGTTCTAATCCTTTGCACAGAGCATATCATGGCGGCTCGACAGCTTTAACAAAATCTCGGGCAATTCTTATGGCGGTATTTTCAGATGATTTGATTTACAGTATGCCCGTCTGGTTTTCAGGCGGGTATTTCTTTTTGGCAAAATATAGTCATTCCGCAAAATCCGTGGTACAATAGATGCAAGAATCATTTTTCAGGAAAAGCAATCTTCCGTCCACTTTATAGGACACCCATTGTTGTAAAATCAGGATGTCCACCTATCACAAAAAGCAAGGAGCAACGTATGCCAAACGATAAGATCACCGCCGTAGGTGCCAACATTGCCGAAAAAGCCACCATGATCTGGAACGTGGCCGATATGCTGCGGGGGCCGTTCAAGCCCCACGAGTACGGTCTGGTCATTCTGCCCATGACCGTGGTGAAGCGATTCCACGACTGCCTGCTGCCCACCCATCAGGCAGTGCTGGACACCTACGAAAAGGTGAAAAAGCTGCAGGTCATCGATGGCTTTTTTGCAGAAAGCCTCCGGTTACCAGTTCTATAACACCAGCCGCTTCACCTTCGAGACCCTGCTGGCAGACCCGGACAACATTGAGTCCAACTTCCGGGATTACCTGTCCGGCTTTTCTGCCAACGCACAGGATGTGCTGGCAAAGTTCGACTTTGACAACATCATCAAGCGGATGGTAGAGAGCAACACCCTCTACCTCGTTATCAAGGAGTTCGGCTCTGAGAAGGGATATCTTGGCCCGGACAAGATCAGCGCGGTGGACTGCGGCTACATCTTCGAGGACCTAGTGCGGCGGTTCTCTGAGAGCTTTGGCGAGGAAGCCGGAGCCCACTTCACCAGCCGGGATATCATCTACCTGATGACCGACCTGCTGCTGTCCGAAGCCGACCTCGATACCAGCAGCATGACCGTTTACGATATGGCCATGGGCACCAGCCAGATGCTGAGCTGCATGGAAGAACGCATCCACGAGCTGAACAGCGATATTGAGGTGACCTGCTTCGGGCAGGAGTTCAATCCCTCCACCTTTGCCATCGCCAAGGCGGACATGATGATCCAGGGCGGTGACCCCAACAATATGCGGTTCGGTGATACTCTGTCGGAGGATCAGTTCCCCGGGTTCACCTTCCAGTACATCATCTCCAACCCGCCCTTCGGCATTGACTGGAAGCGAGAGCAGAAAGCGGTGGAAGCCGAAGCCGCCCGGGGCGAGATGGGACGTTTTGCGCCCGGTCTGCCTAAGATCAGCGATGGTCAGCAGCTTTTTGTGCTGAACGGCCTTGCCAAGCTGGCAAACAAGGGCAAGATGGCCATTATCCAGAACGGCTCTCCCCTGTTCAGCGGCGACGCCGGCAGCGGGCCCAGCAACATCCGGCAGTATATTCTGGAAAACGACTGGCTGGACTGCATCATCCAGCTTTCCACCGATATGTTCATGAACACCGGCATCTCCACCTACATCTGGGTGCTCAGCAAGGATAAGCCCGCCCACCGTGCGGGCAAGGTGCAGCTTATTGACGCCAGCCACTGCTTTGAACCCCGCCGCAAGAGCATCGGCACCAAGCGCAACGACATCACCGACACCTGCCGGGAGCTGATCGTCACCGCCTACGGCGAGTTTGCTAACGGCAAGGTGTACGGCGACAAAAACGGCATCTATTGCGAGAGCAAGGTGTTCGAGAGCGTGGAGTTCGGCTACAACAAGATCGTGGTGGAGCGCCCCCAGCGGGACGAGGCAGGCAACATCCTCCTGAAGCGCGGCAAGCCCGTGCCGGACACCAGCCTGCGGGACACTGAAAACGTACCGCTGGTGCAGGATATTGACGCCTACTTTGCCCGCGAAGTCCTGCCCTACGCCCCCGACGCATGGATCGACCACAGCAAGACCAAGGTGGGCTACGAGATCCCCATGACCCGCTATTTTTATGAGTATCAGGCACCGGAAGCCGTGGAGGATATCGTGGCACGCATTACCGCACTGGAACAGGATATCTCCGCCGGGCTGGCAGAGCTGTTTCATAAGGAGGGCTGACCATGGCACGGAAAATGAAAGACAGCGGCATTGAATGGATCGGGGAGATCCCGGAGGGGTGGGAACTCACAAAAGTAAAACGTATTTTTGATATTGGTCGTGGCAGAGTTATCTCCCAGCAGGAACTAACGTCGGTCGGTTATCCTGTTTATTCCTCTCAAACTAAAAACAATGGCTGTCTAGGATATATCTCAACTTATGACTTCGACAAAAGTCAACTCACTTGGACGACGGATGGAGTCAATGCTGGAACAGTTTTTTTGCGCGAGGGAAAGCACAACTGTACTAATGTTTGTGGAACTCTTGCTCCAAAGAACGATACGAATGATTTACGCTATTTGAAATATGCACTCGAATATATTGCTTTCTATCATAAACGAGCAGATATAAACGGTTTCAAAATAATGAACAATGAAATGGCTGAAATTGAATTACTCTTGCCACCATTATTCGAACAGCAAAATATCGCCAATTATTTGGATTTTAAGTGTTCTCAAACTCAATCCATCCTTGAACAATCTTTATTCAGCATTGAAGAATATAAAAAACTCAAGCAGGCAGTTATTACGCAGGCTGTTACCAAAGGCGTGCGTGGTAAGCGGGAGATGAAGGATAGCGGGATTGAGTGGATTGGGGAGATTCCCAAAGAGTGGCGAAAAACTCAACTACGTCACTGTGCTACAATCAAATCTGGCATTACACTCGGAAAAAGTTATAGCAAAGATACAGTCTTAATAGAGCGTCCTTATTTAAGAGTTGCAAATGTGCAGGGCGGTTATGTTGATTTAAACGATTTGGCTACTATCCAAGTAACACCTGATGAAGATTTGAAATACAGACTTCATTCTGGTGATGTTCTTATGACCGAAGGCGGCGACCGTGACAAACTTGGCAGAGGTTGTGTCTGGCATGGTGAAATTGAGCCTTGTCTGCATCAGAATCATGTATTTGCTGTCCAAACCAATGAAACTGTTTTACTTCCAGAGTTTTTGGAATATTTGACCGCTTCTGATGTTGGTCGTTCCTATTTTGATGTAACGGCAATCAAAACCACAAATCTGGCTTGTACAAGTTCTAGCAAAGTTCTTGCATTTACAATTCCGCTTCCTCCTATTGAAGAACAAATTGAAATCGTTAGTTACATTAAGAAACGCTCTTTAGAATTGAACAAGTTAATCATGAAAAAAGAACTGTTAGTGCAAGAGTTGGAAAGCTATAAGAAAAGTTTGATTTATGAGGTTGTAACCGGGAAAAGGGAGGTGTAAAACATGATGTTCGCACATAGTACGCTTGAGCAGCACAAATTCAAAAGAGGAAAATTCACAACACCGTTTAACGATGCTTTCGGTGACAAACTCCAGCTTAGTTCGTGGGGCAGCGAAAGACTTCCAGAGTACCTTTGGATCGGCTTAATTCTAAAGAAACATGGTCGCTCAAAGGGACCCCAAAAATGCTATTGGATTTTAAAAAAACTTCACGACGCACTTCCAAATATCAATTTCCCCACGATTTCGAATATTTTCACATTAGAAGATGTTAACCAGCAACTCTTTTGGGAATTTGTTGAGCATGTTTCAGGACAAGAATCATTGTCACCACTTACCCTTATTTACACATATCGAAATTATCCTATCTTTAACAAGATCTTTCAAACCAGCTTAGGTTATAAGGAGCAGATTGCTTCAATCGAATCCGTATTAAAAGATGCATATTATCACCAAACAGAGTTCGCAACAGATATCCGTTTTGTTGTTCTTTACTTTGAGTTAATGCAGGGAAGAACTCACGCTCCTAAAGACATTCTTGACGAAATCTGCAAATATCCCTCTCTTGAACATAGTGATGAACAAATGCGTTCTATTCGCCCTTTAATTCGTAGCATGGAAATTGCTAGAGGGAATATATCAGATAGTGAAACCGACAAAAGTAATTTAACTCTTTTTTGGAAGATGGTGAGTGAAATGAGCGATTGTGAGCTGTATACTATAAACTATGAGGCCTTAGCAAAAAACCCAGAAGTATATTTAAATTATCTTCATGAAATTTTTGAATACCTAGACCAAATCACATCCACCTTAGAGCCTTTAAACACTCGAAATATAGTCTTGTGTGGAATTGCCACTTATGCATATAAACGCATCTCTGAACTCATTGAGCATCAATTATATAACGAAATCTCTGGCCGGAGTATTATTAGAAACATCATCGAAGATTACATTATAATGAAGTATCTTCTAAAGCATGAAAAAGAAAAGCCAACTATTTGGGACGAATACCAATATTACGGCATTGGGCTGTATAAACTTGTCATGGAGCGTGAACGCTCTAATCCTTGCTCCTTTAAAGATGGTCACGTTAATTATGTATTATTACAATGTCTCGTCAACGAATATCGTGACGAGGAATTTATAGATATTGACACGTCCTATTTCGATAAACAAAATATTCGTTTAAAGGCCAAAGATGTTGGAGAAGAAGAATTATATGGCTTATTCTATGACTATGATTCTTCTTTTGAGCATGGCTTATGGGGTGCTATTCGTGAAAGTTCATTGTTAAAGTGCGACAATCCTGCACATCAGTTTCATCTCGTTCTAGATAGCGATAATGAGCAAAAACTTCCCTCTGTTTGGAAGGACTGCGTTCGTACCATGAATAAAATACTGATGTTACTTAATAATGAGCTTTCTATTCCCACTCAGTTACTAAGTGAGGTGAAAAAGTTTGAGTAACAAATATCTATCTGACAAAATGCATGAAGTTCAATTAGAATATAAAGAACTTTTGCAAGGATTAAAAGATATTGTTCATTCCAATGATTTTCAGTATGTAATGGATGAAATAGGTCTTTTCTGGTACAGAAAACGAAACTATGTAAAATTATTTCTTCAATATATTCCTACCGGCTCTAATGCTTACTTCTTAGCCGGAGGCACATATTTAGATATAGATCATAACGAGCACTATCCCTTTTCAACTTTAGGAAGTATTCATATTGTTGATGATCCTCTAGCCAAATTCTCTGAAACAATAAAGAATTCTATTTCAGATTCAGTCTACAATCTATTGAAAAAAGAAATTCTTTCTTCTTACTATGATGATTTAAACATTCTAGAGAATTTTTCCTCGGAGTTCATTTTACTTCCCATTACATGTTTTGGTCTAGAACAGCCTATTCCAAAAGAATCAGGTGAAAAAGCCCTCTTATCCTTTTTCAAAGACAGTATTACAGCTGACCAACTTTTTTCTGTCAAAAATTTTTCTGAGCTTGATGCCATGATACTCGATGAAACGAAACGTTTTATCGTGTTTTCTGACAACGACAATCCATCTGACTCATTCGAAACAAAAGTCACTAATTACTTCAATCATTACGGCAGTCCGTTAGACGGAAGCGATACGCCCTTAGCCCAAAAAGCTGTTTTCGCTCTTCTTCAAGACACTTTACAGGCCCTACATATCTCTCTGATTGCAGTCACATATAACCTTGTTCCTTATATTCGTAGTCGTGTTGTGCGAAATTATGTAACATTTTTCTCTCCTTATTTTGAACAGTCACCTTTTTTCAAAAATTTATTTGTAAAATCTCTATATGCATCGCTTTTTTATCATTTATACGACAGCGAAACCATCGCCAATAAAGTGGATTTTAAAACATATTATCAAAAGATTCATTCTTCCCCGTGTCTTGATTTCATATATCAAGATTACTCCAATTCCATCCTAGATTCTGACTTATCCAAACAGATACAAAACACCGCCATAGCTGACGTCAAAAGAATTTCTGATATGTTTTCATAATTCAAAAGGAGGTCTAACCATGCCCCTCAACACCACCGAAAAGCAGTTTGAATCGGATATTGCGGCGGCGCTGCTCTCCCCTGCCGGGGGCTACACCCGCAACGGGGATTGCTACGACCCCAAGCTGGGGCTGTTTGTGGATACCCTTATCCGCTTTGTGCAAAAGACCCAGCCCAACGAGTGGGCGTTTTTTGAAAAGCAGAACACGGTAAACCCAGTGCGGAAGTTCTGCACGGCCTTTAACAATGCCTGCGATGCGGACGGACTGCTTTCGGTGCTGCGGTATGGGTTCAAGCACCGGGGACGACGGTTCCGGGTGTGCTATTTTCAGCCGGAGTCCGCGCTGAACCAGAAGGACGCTCAGCGCTACGCCCAAAACGAGATCACCTGCAACCGGCAGTGGTTCTACTCCGACACCACCCACAACTCGGTGGACATGGTGCTGGCGGTAAACGGCATCCCGGTGTTCGCCTTTGAGCTGAAGAACCAGTTCACCGGGCAGACCGTGGAGAACGCCAAGCAGCAGTGGATGCACGACCGGGACCCCCGGGAGGTGTGTTTCCAGTTCAACAAGCGCATTCTGGGCTACTTTTGCGTAGACCTGACCGAGGTGTGGATGGCCACCCGGCTGGCGGGCAAGGACACCCGCTTTCTGCCCTTCAATCAGGGCTCCAACGGTGCCGGGCGGGACGGCGGTGCAGGCAATCCGCCCAACCCCAACGGCTACCTTACCGCCTACCTCTGGGAAGAAGTGTTCCAGAAAGACAGCATGATGGACATCCTGCAAAAGTTCATGAGCCTGCAGGACGGTAAGACCCTCATTTTTCCCCGGTATCACCAACTGGACGTGGTGCGCAAGCTGGTGGCAGACGTGCGGCAGAAGGGTGCCGGGCAGCACTATCTCATCCAGCACAGCGCCGGTTCAGGCAAGTCCAACTCCATTGCATGGACGGCGTACCGGCTGGCTTCCCTGTTCAACACCGAGAACAAGCCGGTGTTTTCCAGTGTCATCGTGGTGACTGACCGCACCGTGCTGGACGCACAGCTGCAGGAGACCATCTCCGGCTTCGACCATACGCTGGGTGCGGTGGAGGCCATCGGCGAAGACAAAAACTCCGGCAACCTGCGGGATGCCATCAACAATGGCGCACGCATCATCATCACCACACTGCAAAAGTTCCCGGTCATCTACACTGAGGTGAACAAGATCGCCGGGAAGAACTATGCCGTTATCATCGATGAAGCGCACTCCTCCCAGACCGGCACCTCTGCTTTGAAGCTGAAAGCCGCCCTTGCCGACACCGAGGATGCGCTGCGGGAATATGCCGAGCTGGAAGGCAAAGCGGAGGACGAAATCGACCCAGAGGATGCACTGGTGAAGGAGTTGACCTCCCACGGACGGCACAAGAACCTGTCCTTCTTCGCCTTTACCGCCACCCCAAAAGCCGCCACGCTGGAGCTGTTCGGCACCGAGTACCCGGACGGCAGCCACCATCCCTTCCACATTTACAGTATGCGGCAGGCCATTGAGGAAGGGTTCATTCTGGATGTGCTGCAAAACTACATGACCTATTCCACCTGCTTCAAGATTGCCAAGACCATCCCGGACAACCCCGACCTGCCCGCCAGCCGGGCGGCAAAGCTCATCCGCAAGTATGAAGAGCTGCGCCCCTACAACATCAGCCAGAAGGCAAAGATCATTGTAGAAACCTTCCGGGAGACCACCAGCCACAAGATCGGCGGACGGGGCAAGATGATGGTAGTCACCTCCTCCCGATTGGCGGCGGTGCGGTACTTCCACGAGGTCAAACGCTACATTGCGGAGCAGGGCTATGACGATGTGCAGATCTTAGCGGCATTTTCCGGTGCCGTACCGGACGGCGGTGTGGAGTACACGGAGCCGTCTCTGAACGTCCGCGCCGACGGCAGCCACATTGCAGAGAGCCAGACCAAAAAGGAGTTCCATAACAACTTCAATGTGCTCATCGTGGCAGAAAAATACCAGACCGGTTTTGACGAACCGCTGCTTCACACCATGATCGTGGACAAAAAGCTGAAGGGCGTCAAGGCGGTGCAGACCCTCTCCCGCCTGAACCGTACCCATCCCGGTAAAATCGACACCTTTGTGCTGGATTTTGTGAACAAGGCAAAGGACATCCGGGAGGCCTTCCAGCCGTTTTATCAGGAGACTTTTCTGGAGCAGGAGGTCAACACCGACCTCATTTACAAGACCCAGAAGGAGCTGCGGAACTTTGCCGTCTATTCCGATGCAGATGTGGAAGCCTTTGCCAAGGAATATTTCCGCAGCACCAAGCAGGATAAAAACGCCGTGGGCCGCATGAGCAGCGTCTTGAAGCCGGTGGCAGACCGCTACAACCAGAAAACGCAGGCCGAGCGGTACCAGTTCCGCCGCCTGCTGCGCAGCCTTGTCAAGTGGTACGGCTACGTTTCACAGGTGGCACGGATGTTCGATGAAGAGCTGCACAAGGAGAACGTATTCTGCGCTTACCTGCTCAAGCTGCTGCCGCCGGACGAGGTCTCTCCGCTGGACTTGGAGGGCAAATTACAGTTGGAGTATTACAAGCTGCAAAAGACCTTTGCCGGTGCCATCGAGCTGGAACACGCCAAGGGCGTCTACGAGCCTGCCACCCAGAAGGGCGCTCTCGGCCACGACCCTAAGGAGCCGCTGGACGAGATCATTTTGAAGATCAACGAGAAGTTCAAGGGCGAGTTCACCAATGCCGACCGGGTGCTGCTTACTGCCCTGCATGACCGTCTGCTGGCTGACCCGAAGCTGGCAAAGCTGGCGCGCAGTTCCGACCCGCAGATCTTTACCGAGAGCATCTTTCCCAAGGCCTTTGACACTGCCGCACAGGACAGCTATCTTGAAGCGCAGGACACCTTCTCTTCCCTGTTTGAAGATACCAGCAAGTACAAGGCTATCATGTCGGCATTGGCAGAGTGGCTGTACGGAGAATTTCGCAAGAAATAATCAGATTTTCTCAGCCGCAACCTTTATTATAGCGGCGAAAACATAAAACTGCCCCCGAAGCAGCGCGTTCCTGCGCGGTCTGCTTTGGGGGCAGTCTGTTTTTGTTTTATGATAAGGTTACTGCTTTGCGCTTTCCGGGGCGACCTCAAAGTCGATCTTGCCCAGATTGACGTCTGCGCGCACGATGGTGATCACCATGGTATCGCCCAAATTCCAGTTCTTGCCGGAAACGGGGTCAGAAAGGCGCACGCCCTCGGTAAGCATGGTGCCGGTAGCGGTCAGGCTGGAAGCGGGCACAAAGCCCTCCACGCCGTTCTCCAACTCGATGAACAGGCCGCGCTGGGTCACGCCGGAAATGCGGCCCTCGTAGCACTCGCCCAGATGGCGGCGGGCATACTCGGCCTTGTAGCAGTCCTCGGCCTTGCGCTCGATCTGCATGGCGATGACTTCGCGCTCGCTGGCCTGCTTGCTGACGTCCTCGGCAAACTCGCTGTAACGCAGAATCATGGTGTCCTTATCGATACCCTTGAGCTGGGCGGTCATGATACGGTGGATAGCCAAGTCCGGGTAGCGGCGGATGGGGCTGGTGAAGTGGGCATAGTCCTGCAGCACCAGACCGTAGTGTCCCTTGGGTTTTTCCTCGTACACAGCCTTAGACATGCAGCGCAGCATACCAACATTGATGATCTGCTCGTAGGCAGTGCCGCGCACACCCTCCAGAATGGCGCTCAGCTCCTTGGGGGTGGGCACATCCTTGGCAAAGTGGTCGTTGACGCCGCAGGCCTGCAGCAACCCGTGCAAGCGCTCCAGCTTTTCGGCGTTGGGCTCCTCGTGCACACGGTACACAAAGGGAATCTGCTTTACGCGGGCAAAGTGGGCAGCGCACTGGTTTGCCAGCAGCATGAACTCTTCGATCATAGCTTCGCTCTCGCCGGAGGTGCGCTTTTTCACGTCGATGCAGTGGCCGTCCTCGTCGAGGATCAGCTTCACCTCGCCGCTCTCGATATCCATGCAGCCGCGCTCCTTGCGCAGGCGGGCACGGTGGCCGTACAGCTCCTTCATGGCGGGCAGCTGAGCCAGAACCTCGTGGTACTTGCCCTTGAGCTCGTCGTCGGCACTGCCGGCCAGCAGGGCGTTGATCTCGGAGTACACGCCCTTGACGCGGCTGCGGATGACCGACTTGACAAAGCGGTAGTCGGTCAGGTTGCCGTCCTTGTCCAGACGCATCAGGCAGGAGAACGCCAGGCGCAGCACGCCCTCGTTCAGGCTGCAGATGCCATTGGACAGCTGCTTGGGCAGCATGGGCACCACCTGGTCGGCATAGTACACGCTGGTGGCACGGCTGAACGCCTCGTTGTCCAGCTCGCTGCCGGGCTTGACATAGTTGGACACATCCGCGATGTGCACGCCCAGCTCAAAGCCGCCCTCCGGCGTCTTGGTCAGGCTGATGGCGTCGTCGATGTCCTTGGTCTCAGCGCTGTCGATGGTGAAGATGGGCAGAGCGCGCAGATCCATGCGGCCCTCACAGTCGGCCTCGGTCACCTCGGCGTTCTCCAGCTTCTTGGCCTCTTCGCGGACCTTATCCGGGAAACGGCTGCGGATGTCCTGCGCATAGAGCAGAGCCTTGGCGCAGCGCTTGGCCTCGTCGGAGCTGCCAAAGCGCATGGCCACGCCCACGCGGTGATCTTCCTGCCGGTTGCCGCGCTGCAGGATCTCCACAGCCACTTTGTCGCCGTCCTTGGCACCGCCCTCGCAGTCGCGCATCATCCGCATGGAGATGGCGGGGCAGTCATCGGGCACGAACTTCAGCATGCCCTCCACACGGCGGACGGTGCCCACCAGATCGTTCTTTTCTTCCAGCACGGCCAGGATCTCGCCCTCGTCGCTGCCCTCCACACGGGGATGCTCAAACTTTTCCACCAGCACCTTGTCACCGGGCATGGCGCCGCGGGTGAAGCGGCCCGGGATGAAGATATCGCTGGTGCCGTCCTCCAGCATGACAAAAGCAAAGTTCTTGCCCAGCTTGACCACCTTGCACAGCAGGGCCTTGTCGGCGCGGCCGGAACGCACCGTAAAGAAAACGCCCTGCCGCTGGCAGATCACAGCCTCGTGCACCAGCTGGTCCACGGCCTCCATCACCTTGCGGTCCGAGCCACGGTCCCCGCCGAACTTTGACTTGAGGTCCTTTACGGTGCACGGCTGATTCTGGATCGCGTGCTCAATTTTATCGCGCATTGCCATAAAATATTTTCTCCTTCACTTCCGTGGCCGTGCATCTCCTGCGGAGCACAGCCCTGCCTTGGGACGGGCACCTTTCCCTGTCCCCTCTTTGTGGCAGCCCGCAGAACCGGCTGCCCGCACTTTTTTCTGCACAGAAAAACAGCCCCGTCCGTTCACGGGGCTGCAACGCCTTCTCAGCCTGCCAGACGGCCTGCAAACAGGCAGGCCAGAATAGCGACCACAAAGAACACCACGCCTGCAATGCGGGTGACCTTAGCCAGCATCTGGTCTGCCGGGGTCAGTCGCGCATTGTTGGCACCGCCCACGCTGCCGTTGATGGCACCGGACAGACCCTGACCGTGGGTGTGCTGCATGAGGGTGAGGAAAACGATGACCAGCGAAGCCACCAGCAGAATGGCACCGCCAACAATTTCGATAACAGACATGAATCGTAACGCTCCTTTTATTTGTAAATACGGAAAACTACGCAAAAATACAACTATATAGTAGCATAACAAAGCCAAAATTGCAAGTAGAATCCGCGCATTTATCCCGTTGCTTCCAGCGCGGCGCAGACCTGCGCAAAGATGGCTGCACCGGAGTACGCGGTGTGGATCGCACCGTCCTGCAATACCACAATGGTATAGCGGGGCTTTTCTGCCGGCCAGAACCCCGCAAACCACAGGTTGCAGCGCTCGGTGCCCTCCGGAGTGAACTGCCCAGTCTGGGCGGTACCGGTCTTGCCGCCCGCCCCACCGGAAAGCCCGGCGGCATCCTGCGCGGTGCCCTGCTGCACCACCTGTACCAGCATAGCGCGCAAAAGTGCTGCGCTCTGCGCCGGAATCACCCGCCGTCCCCGGGGGTGGCTGAGGGGCTCCACCGGCTGTCCGGTGGTCTCGTCCAGCGTGGCTTGCAGCACATAGGGAGCGTGGTATACGCCGTCCGCCGCAAGGGTGTTGAACAGTGCCGCCACCTGCATAGGTGTTGCCAGCAGACTGCCCTGCCCAAAGCTGAAATTAGCCAGCTGCCCGCTTTGCGCTAACTCCTGCGGGGCGGGCAGCTGCCCGGCCTCGGCGGCAAGCCCCTCTGCCAGCGGCAGACTCTGCCCAAAGCCAAAGGCTTTAGCGGCGTCCAGCAGGCTTTCCGCGCCCAGCTGCTGTCCCAGACGGATAAAATAGCCGTTACAGCTTTTTTCCAGCGCAGCGGCAAGGTCTACCTGTCCATGCGGCACCCCGCCCGCGCAGCGGAAAATCTGCCCATCCACTACCACCGCGCCAGTGCACTCGAAAACTGGCTGCAAGCCCGCTTCCAGTGCAGCCGCCGCCAGCACCGGTTTGAACACCGAGCCCACCGCGTAGCTTTGCAGTGCCCGGTTCAGAAAGGGACTGTTCTCTGCCTGCAGACTGTCAGCAAGGCGCTCCGGGTCGTAGCACGGCACGCTGACGCTTGCCCGCACCGCCGCTGTGGCGGTATCCAGCACCAGAATGCAGCCGCTTGTCATGGTGCTTGCCGCCACTGCTTCCACTGCCCGCTGCACCGGGCGGGAGATGGCCAGCTGCACGCCAAGCGCCCCGCTGTCGGTTTGCAAAAGCCTAGGTGCTTCTCCGGTGCGCAGCGTACCCTGCGCCGTCACGGCGCAGACAAGGCTGCTGTGCTCCCCTGTGCCGGAAAGTACAGCGTCCAGCGCCTTTTCCAGCCCGGCAGCGCCGTGACCTGTGCTATCCAGATAGCCCAACAGATGCTGACACAGCGGCGCCGCCGCATATCGCCGGGCGGCGGGGTAACCGGTCAGGCCAAGACGGGCGGGGTCGCAGTTCATCTCCAGCAAAAACGGCGCAGCACGACTGCGGCTGCGGTACAAAAGCGCCTGCCCGGCGGCATCCGTGCAGGCATACAGGCGGTCGTAGTTTCCCTGCCCGGGAAAGCACACCACCTGCCAGCGCTCCTCGAGACCAGTGAGCAGCCGCCCCTGTGCATCGTAAAAGTTGCCCCGCCGGGCGGGCAGCTGCAGAGTGACCGTGCTCTGCGCCGCCGCCCGCGCAGCATAGGCGGGGTGCAGCGCCAGCAGATACAACCGGCACAGCACCACCGCAAACCCCAGCAGCAAGGCGGCATACACCGCCAATACCCGTTTGCCGGACATCCCCGTGCCCCCTTTCCCCTGTGGTTAGGGTGGGCAGTAAGGGCGTGTGGTATACATAAAAAGAGGCAGAACCTCTCCGAAGAGAAATTCCGCCTCTCTAGCGTATCTTATTAAGCTTGGTATGGCTTAGTACATGCCGCCCTTCCAAACCACGTTTTTGGAGCCGGGTCACGCATATCCGGAAACGTAGACTTTTGTAGAATTATCAAGGCTACAAGCCGATTTTTCCAGATTCTCAGTTTTTGCATGATTCACGCATTTCTACGCAAATCTACGCCACTTACCGGGTGATTGGCGTAAGTTTTGGCGTAAGCTATTCCGCTTCACACATTGAAAAATCACAGGTTGCCGGCGATCTGTTCAAAGGCTCTTTCAACCGATTCAAAGCTGCTGTGCGTGTAGACATCCAACGTCACACTGGCATTGGAGTGTCCCATCAGGTATTGCAGGCTTTTTACATCCAGCCCGGCCTGCTGAACATTGGTGCAGAAGGTGTGTCGCAGCACATGAGGTGTAATGCGCGGAACAGGTTTGCCGTACGCCTTCTCAAACTTTCCCTGCACGCCACGCATATAGTTTTCCAAGTGCATTGCCACCTTCGGCATTCCGGACTTGTCCAGAAAGAGAAATCCGCTGCAGCCATCCACCAGCGCTTCTACCTTTGTGGACGCTCTGGTTCTTACTACACGCAACAGCGCTGCACAAACGGTATCCGTCATGGGAACATTGCGGATGCCGCTTTTGGTTTTCGGCGGTGTGACAAAGTAGGGCTTCTCAGCCGTCCGGCAAAGCTGCCGCCGCACATGGATGCAGTGTCGTTCAAAGTCGATATCCGCTCTTGTCAGGCCGTACAACTCGCTCACACGCAAGCCGGTCCCCAAAAGAATGACGATATCATCATAATAGTTGCCGCCATAGTCTTGAACGAATTGCAGATATTTCTCCTGCTGTTCTCTGGTCAGGGCATTGCGCACATAAGCGTCCTTCGGCACAACATCCGACAGCTTGAACTTGAATGGATTCTTGCGGATGATGTCATCCTCCACCGCCATCTCAAACGCCGGTCTGACAACGCTTTGCAGGATTCCTATGGTGTTTTGCTTGAAACCGCTGTCATGCAGAAACACGAACCAGCCTTTCGCATCGGACAATTTTACCGTTTTGATGGCTTTTTGCCCGAAAGGGTCAGCATGAATCCGCTTGACCGCTGTGTTGTACGACCGAAGTGAATTGGGCTTCAACCCACGTTTCAGGTTCATATAGCGGTCAACCAGATCAGCCACCGTCATCTCTCCGGCGGCGTAGTCGATGCCGTCTGCCAGATCGCGCCACAGTTCTTCCTCTTTTTTCCGCAGCTCTGTCAGGGATTTAGCGTAAATACAACGCCGTTTCTTGTGGATATCGGTATAACGATAGTCGTAGGTGCCGTTTGCTCTTTGGCTTTCGCCATCCTTCAAAACACGACCCTTGCTATCTTTGCGCTTTTCAGACATTTAGAAACTCCTTTCTGTGAAAAGCGCATCTATAAGGTCAGTGTCAGTATAACACATCAACCATGCGATTTCCACCCGCAGCGAATGAGAAAAGGACGGTTTCACATTTGCAGCCTTTGGCAGCCTCTCAAATAGAATATGCTTGCTCGACAAAGCAATCGAACAGGCGTCGTTTGATCAGACGCTTGTTTCCCACCCAGAGGACGAATTTGCATTTATCTTCATTCGTGATTTCACGCAGCTTGTTGATGCCAATGCCGGAATAAGCCGCAGCTTCTTCCAGCGTCAGATTGCTCTTTTCCCAAATCGGAACTTGTCGGGACTTGGTCCCTCCATCTTGCTGATGCAAGACCGTTCCGTCGCTTAAAGTCCCCACTGGGGACTTCATTGCTTCGCAAACGCGAACTTCCTTCATAGGCAGACCTCCAATTCCTTGTAACCGAACGCCTGTAACCGGGCAGGAAAACTCTCTTTTTCTGCACACAGGCTGTCCGATGCACTTTATACTTTTTCT
>CAJMQZ010000024.1 GCA_905215595.1 uncultured bacterium | reverse complement strand
TTGCCGGAGGCATAGCGGGAGATCTCGCTCAGCAGCTTGGCGCGGTCGGCGGGCTTCTCACCGGCAGCCTTGGCGGCAGCGGAGTCGATTGCCCCGTACCAGTGACGGGTGTCCTGCACGTTGGCGTTCTGCTCGATAACACGGAAGTTCAGACCGTTGGCAGCAGCATAGGCGGCGGCAAACATACCGCCGTTACCTGCACCTACGATCAGGATGTCGGTGTCCACGGTCTCGGTGATGGCGGCCTCGTCGATGTCAGGCTCTTTGCCCAGCCAGTCGTTCTCATCGCCGGTGGGCAGCTGCACGCTGGAGACCACGGTCTCGCCCTTAGCCTGTGCGTAGCAGCTCTTGGCAGCCTTCATCACAGCGTCGGAGGTGATGGTAGAACCGGAAACACCGTCGATCTCGGCAGAACCAGCAGCCAGCAGCTGCTCGCGCAGCTCATCGGCAGCGGCAGCGCCGAAGGAAGCGGTCTCGCCGGAGGTATCCACCACCACATCGGTGACAGCACTGTCGGAGAAGGTCATAGTGACCTTGACGGTGGAGGAAATACCCTCGGCAGTGCCCTCGTAGGTGCCGGGGATGTACTGACCGGCAGCACCGGAAGTGGAGGCAGAACTGGAAGCGGCATTGCAGGCAGCCAGTGCACCGGCAGTCACACCGCTCATAGCGGCGGCAGCGGCGATCTTGATAAAACCCTTACGGGAGATCTTGTTCATAGGTACGCTCTCTTTCTTTTTGTTCTTCTTTGTATTCCTTCTTATCGTGCAGCAAAGTAAAAGACACTTTGCTGAATCCTTAACAATTGTAGCGTAGAAGGGCGCTATTTACAATTCAAGTTTGGCATATTATAATTAAGGAAAACCTAATGTATTGCAGGAGGAAGGAAAGCATGAACGAGAGCGCACTGGAAGGCTTTGTAAAGATTGTGGAACTGAACAGCTTTTCTGCGGCGGCAGAGGCGCTGTATCTTTCCCAGTCGGCACTTTCGCAGCAGATCCGCACGCTGGAAGGGCAATTGCAGTTCGAGCTGTTCCAACATGTACCGCGCCGGGTGGTGCTGACCCCGTCGGGGCAGGATTTTTACCCCAAGGCAAAGCAGCTGGTGGCCTTGTATCAGCAGGCGGTGCGCCACGCCCGCGCGGTGCAGCAGCAGGAAAAACCGCCGGAAAGACATCTGATCATCGCAGGGTGTCATGAGGCAATGCGGATGTTCGTATATGATGTATTTTCACTGACAAGCGAGCTGTGTCTGCAATACACGCCTATTCTGGGACAGTGCGCCAACCGCAGCGAGGTCTGGCGCAGCCTGAAAAAAGGGGAGATGGATCTTTCCTTCCAGCTGGAAAGTGCAGAGTTCTACGCGCAGGGGCTTACCTTTGTGCCGTTGTTCTATATGCCAGAACTTTGCATCCCCATCCACCCGCCCACTGATATGCCGGTGGGCAGATTGACCCTAGAACAGGCATTGCAATACCGCTGGCTGCCCATCAAGGAGATGTACCAGACTGTCTACGAAACAAGCCTGCTGCAGGAGGGAATGGACCGAGGGGTGGAGTTTACGCCGGTGGGCGGGATCCGCAGTGCAGCCTACGGCGACCCGGCACTCAAGATGGTCCCGGCGGTCTATTACCGCAGACCCGACCTCAGTTTTGTGCGGGTACTGGATTGGGGCAGGGGACACCGCTTCGGCGTTGTGCTGGGGCAAAAGCGCGAGGATCCGGTAGTAATGGCCTATGTCCACGCCTTGCAGCAACAGCTGCCGTCCCTCTCGGAAAAGCTGTTCGGCTTGAAGCTGGAACCGGTGGAGGAATCATAAAGAAAAGACGAAAACCCTCTCAGGCACTTTCGTGCCAGCTTTCCCGAAGGGAGAGCTTGACCGACAGATGTAGAAAAGCTCCCCTTCTCGGGGGAACTGGCATCGCGCAGCGATGACTGAGAGGGTAAAACAAAGAGCACCTATTGCCCTAAAAAGGCAACAGGTGCTCTTTTTGTAGTTATATTGCGATAACAAGTGCTTTAATCTACAACATCCTCGAACTGGCTGTTGTACAGGTCAGCGTAGAAGCCGCCTGCCTCGATCAGCTGGTCGTGGGTGCCCTGCTCCACAATGTCGCCGTCTCGCATGACAAGGATGAGGTCGGCGTCCCGGATGGTGGAAAGGCGGTGGGCGATGACAAAGCTGGTGCGGCCCTCCATCAGGCGGTCCATGGCGGTCTGGATGCGCTGCTCGGTGCGGGTGTCCACACTGCTGGTGGCCTCATCCAGAATGAGGATGCGGTTGTCGGCCAGAATGGTGCGGGCGATGGTCAGCAGCTGCTTCTGGCCCTGGCTCACGTTGGAGGCGTCCTCGTTCAGCTCCATCTGGTAGCCGCCGGGCAGGGTGCGGATAAAGTGGTCAGCGTTGGCAGCCTTGGCGGCGGCGACCACTTCTTCGTCGGTAGCATCCAGACGGCCATAGCGGATGTTCTCCATGATGGTGCCCTTGAACAGCCATGTGTCCTGCAGCACCATGCCAAAGCCTTCGCGCAGGGCACTGCGGTCAAAGTCCCGCACATCGTGGCCGTTCAGGGTGATGGAACCGGCGTCCACATCGTAAAAGCGCATCAGCAGCTTGACCATGGTGGTCTTGCCCGCACCGGTGGGGCCTACGATGGCCACCTTCTGGCCGGGCTGCACCGTGCAGCTGAAGTCATGGATAACAGTCTTGTCCGGGGTGTAGCCGAAGCGCACATGGTCAAAGGTGACCTGTCCGTCAATGTCGGCGGGGTCGGCACGGCGGGCGGGGTCGGCCAGCTGCGCCTCCTCCGGCTCGTTCAAAAATTCGAACACCCGCTCGGCGGCAGCGGCCATGCTCTGCAGCATATTGGATACCTGCGAAAGCTGCTGGATGGGCTGGGTAAAGTTTTTGACATACTGGATAAAGGCCTGAATATCACCAATGGTGATAACACCATTTGCAGCAAAAATGCTGCCCACGATGGCCACCGCCACATAGCCCAAGTTGCCCACAAAGTTCATGATGGGCATCATCAGGCCGGAGAGGAACTGGCTCTTCCATGCGGATTCGTACAGCTTATCGTTGGCGGCGTTGAAGTCTGCCAGCACCACAGCCTCGCGGTTAAACGCCTTGACCACGTTGTGACCGGCGTAGACTTCCTCGACTTGACCGTTGACCACGCCCAGCGTGGCCTGCTGTGCCTTGAAGTACTTCTGGCTGAACTTGACTACCACCAGCACCAGCGCCAGCGATACCGGTAAGATCAGCAGAGCAATCAGGGTCATGCGGGGACTGATGGAAAGCATCATCACCAGCACACCGATCATGGTGGTCACGCTGGTGATCAGCTGGGTGATGCTCTGGTTCAGGCTTTGACCCAGTGTGTCCACATCGTTGGTGATGCGGGAGAGCACCTCGCCCACGGTGCGCTTTTCAAAGTACGCCAGCGGCAGGCGGTTGATCTTTTCACTGATCTGGCGGCGGAAGTCGTAGCAGACCTTTTGAGAAAGGCCGGTCATCAGCCAGCCCTGAATAAAGCTGAAGGCGCTGCTCAGCAGGTACATCCCCAGCAAAAACAGCAGAATGCGGCCGATATACACAAAATCGATGCTGCCGGTGCCGCGCAGCCGGGCGATCCAGCCGGTGGCAAGGGCGGTGGTGGCTTTTGCCAGCACCTTGGGGCCTGCAATGTTGAAGATGGTAGAAAGAATTGCAAACAACATGGCTGCCGCAAGGGGCAGCTTGTAGTGGCTCATAGTGCGGATGAGCTGCCGCAGCGTGCCTTTAAAGTCCTTGGCGCGCTCGGTGGTGGGACGTCCGGGTCTGGGCATATCACTCACCCTCCTTTTCTGTATTCAGGGTATCCAGCGCAAGCTCCTTCTGGCTCAGCTGGCTGCGGGCGATCTCCTGATATTCCGGGCAGCTGACCATCAGCTGGGCGTGGGTACCCTTGCCCACCAGTCTGCCCTCGTCTAGCACAAGGATCTGGTTTGCGTGCAGTACGGTGGAGATGCGCTGTGCCACAATGATCACGGTGGCGTTGTCGGTCTGTGCTTTTAAAGCGCGGCGCAGCGTTACATCGGTCTTGTAGTCCAGCGCCGAGAAGCTGTCGTCAAACAGATAGACCTTGGGATTTTTGGCAATTGCCCGGGCAATGGAAAGCCGCTGCTTCTGGCCGCCCGATACGTTGGAGCCGCCCTGTGCAATGGGGCTTTGGTAGCCCTCGGGCTTTGCCTCGATAAAATCAGTGGCCTGTGCAATGGCGGCGGCTTTGTGCACCTGTGCGTCGGTGATATCCTCGCCGCCGAATTTCAGATTGCTGTCAATGGTGCCGCTGAACAGCACACCCTTCTGGGGCACATAGCCCAGCAGGTCGTGCAGCTGTGCCTGCGGCATCTCACGCACATCAATGCCGTCCACGGTCACCTTGCCGCCAGTCACATCGTAAAAGCGGGGGATCAGGTTGAGCAGGGTGGACTTGCCGCAGCCGGTGGAGCCGATGATGGCGGTAGTCTCGCCGGGTTTTGCGGTAAAGCTGATGTGTTCCAGCGCATCGCTGTCTGCACCGGGGTAACGGAAGCTCACGTCCTCGAACTGCACAACGCCCTGCCAGTCGGTGTGCGCCTGTGCAGCTTTTGCGGTGGCTTTGTCCGGGTCGTGGATGGTGGCTTTGGTGCGGATGACCTCATCGATACGATCCGCGGCCACACCGGCGCGGGGCAGCATGACAGCCACCATGGCCAGCATCAGGAAGGACATGACGATCTGCATGGTGTAGGTGATAAAGGCGATCATCTCGCCTACCTGCATGGTGCCGGCGTCCATGGCCTTGCCGCCGAACCAGACGATGAGCAGACTGGTGCCGTTCATGATCAGGGTCATAAAGGGCATCATGGCCACCATGGCGCGGTTGGTGAACAGCTGGGTGCCCATCAGCTCCCGGTTGGCCTTATCAAAACGCTGCTCCTCAAACTTTTCGCGGCTGAAGGCGCGCACCGGCATGATGCCGGTCAAGATCTCGCGGCTGACCAGATTCAGCCGGTCCACCAGCTGCTGCATCACCTTGAATTTGGGCATGGCAACGCTCATCAGGAAGAGCAGCAGCAACAAAAGCAGTGCCACGTCCAGCACCACGATCCACGAAAGGCCGCTGCTGCTGCCTACAACGTGCAGTACGCCGCCAATGCCCAGAATGGGCGCATAGGCCACCATGCGCAGCAGGATGACGCAGACGAACTGCACCTGCTGGATATCGTTGGTGGTACGAGTAATGAGGGAGGCGGTGGAGAAATTCTCGATCTCTGCATTGGAGAAGCCGATGACACTGGAGAAGGTTTCCCGGCGCAGGTCGCGGCCAATGGCGGCGGATACCCGGGAGGCAAGAAAGCCCACGGCCACAGCCACGGCCACCATCAGCAGGGTAAGCGCCAGCATCTGGCCGCCCACCCGGAAGAGGTAACCCATCTGCACATCCTGCGCAACGCCCTGCGCCTCGTATTCCAGCTGCACCAGCAGCAGGGACTGGCTTTTCAGGTTTTCCAGCAGGGTGCTGTCCAGCTGGCTCATGGCACCGTCCAGCTGCTTTTGCAGCATACTGCGGTCAAAACCGGGCATCTGGCTCATGGCGGCAAACTGGCTGCAAACGGTGTCCAGATCTGCTGCCGTGGGGGTGACGGTCTCAGTGTCCGCGTCCGCAGCGGCAGAGGGTGCCTCGGCAAGGCCGGTCATGCCCATGCTGTTCTGCCCGGCAGGGGTGTTGGCGGCCTGTGCGGCGGCCATATACAGCACGATGTCCGGGGTGGTCACGGCATCTTCCAGTGCGGTGCGCTCGTCCTCGGTCAGGTCGGAGCGCAGCTGCAACACGCCATCGTCCTGCAGATAGTACTGGTAGGCGTTTTGCAGCTTCTGCGCATCCTCCTCGCTCATCAGCAGGCTCAGCGCGTCCAGCGTGCTCTGGCGCACCGTCTGGGGCAGGGGGCTTTCAATGCCGCCCTGCTGGATGCCGGTGTCCACGATCTTGCTGGTGTAGTCCGGCAATGCGAGGTCACAGTACGCCTGAACGAACAGCAGTGCGAACACCACAAGGCAGACCGCCCAGTGCCGGGCCAGCTGCTTAAAGATCTTTGTCATGGTTCGTTTCTCCCTTCGGGTCAATGTTGCGCGCGGCATTTTCCGCAAGAATAGCATCCATCAGCGCGCCGCGCAGCGCGTCCATCTGGGCTGCCTGCTCCGGCTCTAACCGTGCCAGCACGCTGGCAAAGTAGTCGCGCAGAGCCTGCTCACACTGGTGGCACAGTTCATACCCCTTGGGGGTGATGCGCACCAGCGTTTTGCGGCGGTCGGCGGGGTCCGGCTCCCGCACCACGGTGCCGTCCTGCTCCATCAGCCGCAGTCCGCGCGAGACCGCCGGCAGCGGCTGACGGATCTCCCGGGCAAGGTCGGAGACATAAATGGCACCGTCCTTGCCGTGACAGTTGATGGCGTGCAGCAGGCCTTCCAACATATGAAAGTGGCATTTGGGGCAATCGGCCAGCGCCGCCCGCATCCCGGCCTTGGATGCCTTGCTCAGCTGCCCGATAAAGTGGCACATCCCCTGAAAGCTGGGGGTACTTGGCTCGGACACGACAGTCCCTCCTCGTTTGCATTTTTCAAATACTTAACAGCTGTTAAGTATTAACGCCTGATAAGCATATTCCTTTTGCGACCGGATTGCAAGAGAATGGGGAAATATTAAACAAAAATTCACAAAAAACTTGTAGGCTTTGTCAATGCGCAAACCGGCTCTCGCTGCATAGAAATAAAGGACAGGCAGAAACGGAGGGTGCGGATGGAGCAGGGATTCCAAGTACTGTTACAGGTATTCGGCGGATTGGCGCTGTTTTTATACGGGACGGACAGCCTGTGTCGGGCGGTGCAGCAGGGAGCGGGCAGGCGGCTGCGCAGCCTGTTGGCGCGGTGCACCGCAAACCCGGTGGCAGGGCTGCTGACCGGGGCGGCGGTCACGGCAGTGCTGCAAAGCAGCTCAGCGGTCACGGTCATGGTGATCGCCTTTCTGGCGGCGGGGCTGTTGCAGCTGCGGCAGGCGGTTCCGGTGGTGTTCGGGGCGAACATCGGCACTACGGTCACGGCGCAGCTGCTGGCGTTCCGGGTGGAAAGCTGGCGATATCTGCTGCTGTTTGGCGGGGTGCTGCTTTGTCTGGCCTGCAAGGGCTGGCGGGGCCGCTGCGTGGGCGAGGCAGTGTTCGGCTTCGGACTGCTGTTTGAGGGCGTTACGGTAATGCGCAGCGCCATGGAACCGCTGCTGCAAAGTCCGCTGCTCCGGCTGGAGCTTGCCCGGGTGCAGCAAAGCCCCCTGCACGGACTGCTGGCGGGCGTCTGCATGACTCTGACGGTGCAAAGCAGCTCTGCCACAGTGGCGCTGCTGCAAAGCATGGCGGCGCAGCCCGGGGCAGACGGCGTGCACAGCCTGCTGAGGCTGACTGCGGCCATTCCCATTCTGCTGGGGGATAACATCGGCACCACCATCACGGCGGTGCTTGCCGCCATCGGGCAGGGAAGAGACGCCAAGCGGGTGGCGGCAGCCCACGCCATCTTCAACCTGAGCGGCGCGGCGGTGTGCTGCGCACTCTTGCAGCCCTTTACGGCGCTGGTGCGGCTGTGCTCGCCCACAGGGACGGAGTGCGCGGTGATCGCCCGGCAAATCGCCAACGCACACACCTTATTCAACGTACTGTGTGCGCTGGTGTGGCTGCCCCTGACCGGGCAGATGGTGCGGCTGGTCTGCGCGCTGCTGCCCGATAAAAAACGACCGCAAGAACGGTTGTAAACCGGAGCGGGGAATGGTATACTGAAACAGATGATACTATTATATATAAAGGATGAAATGCAATGAAACGGAAAATCGGCAGGCTGTGCATGGTGCTGGGCGCGGTGCTGATCTTATGCGCCGCCGGGCTGCTGGGCTACAACCGGTGGGATGCAGCCCGGGCAGAAAAGGCCTCGCAGGAAGTATTGGGCGAGTTGGAGCAGACCATGCAAAAGACCATTACGGAGCACCGGCAGGAAAACGAGACCGCAGCCCCGCAGCCTGTGCTGGACCCGGCGCAGGAGATGACCACCGTGGAGGTGGAAGGGCAGGACTACATCGGGGTGCTTTCCATCCCGGCGGCGGGGCTGGAACTGCCGGTGATGGCACAGTGGAGCTACGCCGGGCTGAAGGTCGCTCCCGGGCGGTATAGCGGCACCACCTATGCCGATGATCTTGTACTCTGCGGCCACAACTACGCAAAGCATTTCAGCCCCATCAAGTGGCTGGCTATCGGCAGCCCGGTGTACTTTACGGATGCGGACGGTCTGCGCTGGAGCTACGAGGTTGAGAGCGTGGAGACTTTGCATCCCACCCAGATCGAGGAGATGACCACCGCCACCGAGACGGACAACTGGGATCTGACCCTGTTCACCTGCACCTCCGGCGGCAACGCCCGGTATGCCGTGCGCTGTGTGCGGACGGGCTACCCCGTCCGGGTGACGGACGCGGCAGAGTAATGCTTTGCGCAGCGGGACGAGATGAGAAAGAATATTATTATAATATGTGGCTCAGAAATGCCTGCGGGCGTTTCTGAGCCACTTTTTCACGAAAGCATCATCCGAGTTTTACGCAAAAAGTCCGCAAAAACCTTTGAAAGTCCTTTTTATGGTATTCTGATTATGCGATACTGTGTTTGCCGGGGAAGTCCCGGGTACAAAACAGACATACAGGAGGGAAACACCATGAAGGATTTTGAGTTGCGTTATGTGGGCAGTCATGTGGAGGTATACACCGGCAGTGGTGTATTCCTGTTTTCGGCCGATACAGTGCGCGAGGCTATGGAGGAGCTGGCAGAGTAAGCGGGGATATCCTGCGCCCCGAGAAGGCACAATGTAAAATGTATGTAAAATAAAAGAAAGCTTTTGGTTTTACACCCGAAAATATGTTGCGAAATGTGTGGAAAAAGTAACTTTCATGTAAAATAAACCTTGTTGAGACGCCCCCTTTGATGGTATAATAAAAATAAGCGGCTTCCGGAACAGTGCGGCGCTGTGCGTACGTAAGGTTCCGATGGCTGTGTGCTGTAAAGGATAAAAAGGGAAGTTTCATATTAGGAGTATCGTTATGGATATCACACACATTACCTCTCTGCTGGGCGGCGTTGCGCTGTTCTTGTACGGTATGTCCATCATGGGCGCCGGACTGGAAAAGCTGGCAGGCGGCAAGATGCAGGGCGTATTGCAAAAGCTTACCTCCTCTACCATCAAAGGCGTGATCTTCGGCACACTGATCACCGGCGTCATTCAGTCGTCGGCTGGTACGGTGGTTATTTGTGTCGGCCTCGTCAACTCTGGTATCATGACACTGACGCAGTCGGTAGGCGTGATCATGGGTGCAAATATTGGTACTACGGTAACAGGTCAGTTGATCCGCATGGCGGATATCTCAGGCGACAGCCTGTGGCTGACCTTGATCCAGCCCAAGACCTTTGCCCCCGTGGTGGCGTTTATTGGCTGCATTTTTTATGTGTTCCTGCGCAATGCCAAAAAGAAGAATATCGGCCAGATCATGCTTGGCTTCGGTATCCTGTTTACCGGCATGAGCCTGATGGATACCGGCGTGGCACCCCTGCGGGAGAGTGCCGTCTTTCAGAATCTGTTCGTCACCATGACCAACCCCATTCTGGGTGTTCTGGTGGGCGTGGTGGTCACCGTGATCATCCAGTCCTCCTCCGCTTCGGTGGGTATTCTGCAGGCACTGTCCAGCACAGGGCTTGTCACCTTCAGCTCTGCCATTCCCATCATTCTGGGTGCGCATATCGGTACGGCGTTCACCCCGCTGCTCACCATCGGCGGCTCTTCCAAGGATGGTAAGCGGGCAGCACTCATCCACCTGTATTTTAACGTCATCGGCAGCGTGATCCTGCTGGCGCTGATCTATGCGGTGCAGTTCACCATCGGCATCCCCATGTGGGGCGATGTGATGAACAAGAGCTCCATTGCAAACATCCATACCTTGTCCAGCGTGTGCGCCATGCTGCTGTTCCTGCCTTGCAGCGGGGTGCTGAGCCGCTTGGCGATGCTCACGGTGCCCAGCAGCGTGGAGGAAGCACAGGAGCTGAGCATGCCGGTGCTGGACGAGCGTCTGTACAAGAGCCCGGCTGTGGCTTTGCAGCAGGCTAAGAACGCGGTGATCAAGATGTCCCGCCGTGCCGCCCGCAACGTGGGTCTGGCTGCGCCGCTGCTTTTGAAGATGGACGAGGAGACTGTGAGTGCCATCAAGGTGCGCGAGAACCTGATCGACCGCATGGAGGTGGAGATCACCAACTACCTGATCAAGCTGACCGACCAGGAGCTGGGCGATGACGAGAGCCACGCGGTGACCGAGCTGCTGAATTTTGTCACCGAGTTCGAGCGCATTGGCGACTATGCCGTGAACATCATGGAAAAGGCCGAGGAACTGTACGACAAGGAAGCCAGCTTCAGCGAGAGCGCCCAAAAGGAACTGCAATTGCTGGATGCCGCATTGGAACGCATTCTGGTTCTGACGGACGAGGCCTTTGAAAACGATGATGTTCAGAAGGCAGCACAGGTGGAGCCGCTGGAAGAGATCATTGATGTGATGGTGGAGCGCCTGCGCGACCAGCACATCCGCCGCCTGAAGGACGGCATTTGCTCCATCGACACCGGCGTGGTGTTCCTTGATGTGCTGAACAACGCTGAGCGTATCTCCGACCACTGCTCCAACATTGCAGTGCGCATGGTGGGCATGGAAGCCGGCGAGGACTACGACTCCCACACCCTGAAAAGCATTATGCACCACAACCCCAGCAAGGACTATATGCTGGAGTACGAGCAGTGCCGCAAGGAGTACCTTGTGCCGCTGGAAGAAATGGAAGCGTAAAATGCGTTTTGACGGTGCATTGACGTTTTGACATGACGTTATATCACACAAAAGTAAAAGCGTCTATAACAATTTCGTCTGGATTCTGGAAGTTCAGTGAAGTTTTGTTGTAGACGTTTTTTAGTGCCCTGAACCCTCTCAGGCGCTGACGTGCCAGCTCCCCCGAAGGGGGAGCTTTTTGCAGCTTTCGGTAAAGGCAAATCAAGCTCCCCCCTCGGGGGAGCTGGCAAAGCCGCAAGGCTTTGACTGAGAGGGTTTTGTGTCTGCATTTACTCCCCCAGATCCTCCAGCAGCAAGTCCAGCTCCCGGGGGCTGTTGACCACAAGCCCGCGCTTGATGCGCAGGGCATCGTTTTCCGGCAGAAGATTGGTGTAGATGCCGGTCACGCGGATCAAAGTGCCCGGGGTGCCGTCGGCGCGGCAGGTGTACACCGCCACCCGCCCGCCGCTGTCCCGCAGGCAGTAGCGGGCGGCGTCCGGCTGCGGCACAGCCTGCGCGGCAAGGCTCAGGGGAGAGGCGGGGTCGGTCTCGGACCCGGCGGGGCTTTGAGACAGCGGCAGCTTTGGCAGCGCCATCCAGAACAGACTGAATACAATGGTGAATACGCAAAGCCCGTAGAACAGGCAGACAGACAGCTTGCGCATAAAAAACACTCCCTTCCCCCGTAAGTATGCCCCATTTTTGCGGATAGCAGACAATTTTCACACGCAGATACTGTACTTTCCACAAGAGAGTGTGTTATACTATTTATATCTGCTCAGCGCGCAAAGATTGGTTCTTGCCCGGCTGGGGCGTGCGTGCTATAATATGGTATTGCAGTTTGAAGTTTCGTGTCACAAACGTTGTGGATAAAGCCCGGTGCAGCTATGCCCGGCAACAGTCTTGAAATGTCAGGAGGCGATCCCTATCTCCAACAATGAGATGAGAAAGATCCATCGGGGCGGCGAGGAGCAGCCCGCCCACCCGGTGGGACGTAAGGTCAATGTTTCCCAGAGCCGCCGCGAGGCACGCCCCGCAGCGGAAAACCGTACCCGCGCACCCAAAAGCCCCAAGCCGCCGAAGGAAAAGAGCAAACACCCAATCCTGCGGTTCATCGGCCGCACCCTTGCTACGGTGCTCTGCCTTGGCATCATGCTGGGCAGCGTGGTGGCCGTGGGCATGGTGTTCTATGTGGTGCAGGCTACTGCCAACGACGGTGACCTGCTGGACTTGGACAACATCCAGCTGAGCCAGTCCAGTATGGTGGTGGCTACCGACCCGGATACCGGCGCACAGGTGGAGTATGCCACCCTGCGCTCCTCCAACAGTCACCGCGTGTGGGCAGACCTTGAGCAGATCCCTTCCAACTTGCAGTATGCCTTCATCTGCACCGAGGATAAGGACTTCTACTCAGAGCCCGGTGTTAACTTCAAGCGTACCATCGGCGCAATGATCAATGAGTATCTGCTGCCCATTTACAGCTCCAAGCAGGGCGCATCCACGCTGGAGCAGCAGCTCATCAAGAACCTGACCGATGACAACAGTGCCAGCGGCATCGATGGTGCACTGCGCAAGGTGCGCGAGATCTACCGCGCCCTCTGCCTGAGCCGCAGCTACTCCAAGGAGACCATTCTGGAAGCCTATCTGAATACCATCAGCTTTACCGGCACCATTCAGGGTGTGCAGACGGCGGCCAACGAGTACTTCAACAAGGACGTCAGCCAGCTGAGCCTGTGGGAGTGCGCCACCATTGCCTCTATTACCAAAAACCCCACCAACTATAATCCCTACACGAACCCCGAAAACCTGATCAACCGCCGCAACTTCATTATGTACAATATGTGGCAGCAGGGCGTGATCAGCGAGGAGGACTACCGCAACGGCGCTGCACAGCCCCTTGTGCTGGCCGAAGAAGACAGCGGCAAAAAGCCCAGCACCGTCACCTCCTACTTTACCGATGCACTGTTCAACGAGGTCGTGCAGGACATCATGACCAAGGAGGGCATCAGCGAGTCTGAGGCGCAGAAGCTGCTCTACACCGGCGGCTTTACCATCGAAGCCACTGTCAACACCAAGCTGCAGTCCCAGATGGAAAACCTGATGCTGAACACCGATGATGCCTACTTCCCGGCGGGCTGGCATGAGGAAGAGGTCACCTCCATTTCGGACGATGATGTGCAGGTAATGAATGCGGACGGCACCCCCAAGACCCGCACCGGCGAGGACGGCACCGTCTACTATTACCGCAACGTGCGTACGCAGGCTGCCATGGTCACGCTGGACTATGACGGCAATGTGCTGGCTATTGTGGGCGGCTTGGGCGAAAAGACCAAGAGCCTTTCCCTGAACCGTGCTTACAACGTGGAGCGGCAGACAGGCTCTACCATCAAATCCATCGGCGCCTATGCACTGGGCATCGAGTACGGTCTGGTCAACTGGTCCACCATGCTCAACAACTCCCCCCTGTACCAGAAGCAGGATATGATCATCCGGGACGAGGACTACTGCCGCAAGAACGGCCTGATGGGTCTCTCCGACAAGCAGCTCCGCGCTTACCCCAACGCATGGCGCAGCTGGCCGCGCAACTACGGCGGCAACTACGGCGACGGCAGCGATCTCCCGCTGTGGAACGGCCTTGCCCGCTCGCTGAATACCATCGCAGTCCGCGTGGGCGACCTTGTGGGCGCAAGCAATATCTTCAACTTCGTCTATAACACCTTGCAGCTGAACACGCTGGACCCCACCAACGACGTGGGTCTGGCGCAGATGGTCATGGGCAGCCAGACCAAGGGCGTTACCCCCATGGCACTGGCCGCAGCCTTCCAGATCTTCTATGATGGCGAGTACACCACCCCGCACCTGTACACCCGTGTGCTGGACCGGGACGGCAACATCTACCTGGAAAACAACGCCACCAGCTATCAGGCCCTGACCAGCGACACTGCGTATGTCATGAACCGCCTGCTGAAGAACGTGCTGTACTCCAGCGTGGGCACCGCCAGCGGCCGCTACCCCAACTCCAACGGCATGGAAGCCTTTGGCAAGACCGGTACTGCCAGCGACGAAAAGGATCTGTGGTTCGTGGGCGGCACGCCCTACTATGTCACCGCTGTGTGGTGGGGCTACGATGCACCTTATGATATGACCAAGACTCTGTCCAAGCAGCAGGCCAAGACCCGTACCTGTGTGACTGCGTGGAAGGCACTGATGGAGCAGGCACAGGCAGACCTGCCCTATAAGGCATTCCCCACCTCCGCAGGCGTGGTGGAGCGCCGCTACTGCACCCAGAGCGGATTGCTGGCCGGTGCAGGCTGCCCGAGCACTGCCGTGGGCTACTACCGTGCCGATGACCTGCCCGATACCTGCACCTATTCCCACGCTGCACCGCAGGCTACTGCCCCTACCGAGAACACAGACAATGCTGTGCCCACCCAACCGGTCATCCCCACCGATACCGGTGCGTTGGACACGGAATAAGGGTGAAAATCGTACTTTTTCATCTCTTTGCTGAAAAATCCGGCAAGGACAGGGCGCACTTTACAAGACAAAACTGGACAAAGTGACAAAATAGCATCCGGGCTCTTGCATTGCAGGGGTTCGGATGCTATTATATTTTCTGCAAGAACACTTGTGTTTGAGAGGTGAACAAGTTGGAACGCCGTTTTTATCTGGTGGATGCGCAGGTGCTGCCGGAGGTCTTTCTCAAGGTGGTACGCGCCAAGGAGCTGCTGGCCAGCGGGGAAGCCCGCAGCATTTCGGCTGCGACCCGTGCCGTAGAGCTTTCGCGCAGCGCGTTTTATAAATATAAGGATTGTATCTTTGATTCCGAGAACGGCCGTGAGGTCATTACGGTCATGGCAACCCTGCGGGACGAGACCGGCGCGCTGCAAAGCCTTCTGGCAGGCATCAGCGCCGCAGGTGCCAGCATCGTGACCATCAACCAGTCCACCCCGGAAAACGGGGCTGCGCTGGTAGCGGTCACCATCCGCACCGACACCATGCAGATGTCCCCCGAGGAGCTGACCGAAAAGCTTTCACGCCAGCGCATGGTCGTGGGTGTGCGCTGTGGGTATAACCTGTAACAAAACAGGAAACGAGGGAAAGAGAGTATGGCTAAAATTGCAATTCTGGGCTTTGGCACGGTGGGCAGCGGCGTATACGAGGTGCTGTGCCACAATGCTGCAAGCGTCTCCCGCCGGGCCGGCGAACCGGTGGAGGTAAAGTACATTCTGGACCCGAAGGATTTTACTGGCAACCCGGTGGAGCCTTTGGTAGTCAAGAGCATTGACGTGATCCTGCAGGACCCGGAGATTCGGGTGGTGGTGGAGACCATCGGCGGCACCCGCTTTGCCTACCCCTACGTCAAGGCGTGTCTGGAGAGCGGCCGCAGCGTGTGCACCTCCAACAAGGAGATGGTGGCAACCTACGGCGCAGAGCTGTTGGCACTGGCCAAGGAGCACGACTGTGCCTTCCTGTTCGAGGCCTCTGTGGGCGGCGGTACGCCCATCATCACCCCCATGCACCAGTGCCTGGCGGCGAACGTCATCACCGAGGTGGAGGGCATCGTGAACGGTACCACCAACTTCATGCTCACCAAGATGGTGCGGGAGGGCCTTGGCTTTGAGGATGCGCTGCACATTGCGCAGGAGCTGGGCTACGCCGAGACCAAAGATCCCAGCGATGACGTGGACGGCCGCGATGCCTGCCGCAAGATTGCCATTCTGTCCTCTATGGTGTGCGGCCACCAGATCTACCCCCAGAACATTCCCACCCGGGGCATCCGCGCCATTACCGCCGCCGATGTGGCCAGTGCCGAAAAGCTGGGCTGCGTCATCAAGCTGATCGCATGGATGAAGCTTGGCAAGGATGGCAGCGTGGCCGCCGGTGTAGAGCCGTGTCTGGTACCCAAGGCAAACCAGCTGGCCAGCGTGGACGATGTTTTTAACGCGGTGCTGGTCAAGGGCGATATGCTGGGCGATGTGGTGTTCTACGGCAAGGGCGCAGGCAAGCTGCCCACCGCCAGCGCTGTGGTGGCAGACGTGGTGGATGCCCTGAAAAACGGCGCACAGGTGCACGACAGCCTGTTCTGGCAGCCTGCGGACCCGGTGGACGGCATGCTCACCGACCCGGCTCCCGCTGCATATTATGTGCGTGTGGCGGGCATTGCACCCGCTGTGGTGGAAGCCATTTACGGCTACGGCAAGGTGGTGGATGAACGGTACGAGGGCTGCGCCTACTTTGTGAAGCGCGCCGACGAGCGTGCGCTGGCAGAGGCCGCGCGCAAGGTGGAGGCCGTGGGCGGCAGCGTGAAGCTGGTGCTCAAGCGCCTGCCCGAGGAAGTGTAACGGAAAGGAACTGCGGCAATGAAGATCAAGGTTTCGGTTCCTGCCACCAGCGCCAACGTAGGCTCCGGCTTCGATGCGCTGGGTCTGGCAGTTACGTTGTACAACACAGTCACCTTTGAGGACAGCGAGGTGCTGGAGATCTCGGCATCGGACGGCACCCGCATCCCCCGGGGCGAGTCGAATCTCGTGTATCGCTCCGCCAAGGGGCTGTTCGAAAAAGTTGGCAAGCAGATCCCGCCCCTCAAGATCACCCAGACGAACCCCATCCCCATGGCGAGGGGTCTGGGCTCATCTTCGGCCTGCATCATTGCGGGTCTGCTGGGCGCCAACCGGATGCTGGGCGATGTGCTCAACACGCAGGAGCTGCTCACGCTGGCGACTGCCATTGAGGGACACCCCGATAACGTGGCGCCGGCACTGCTGGGCGGCCTGACCAGCAGCGTGTTTGAGGACGGCAAGGTGTATTCGGTCAAGCGGAATGTGGACGAAAGTCTCTGCTTTGCCGCCATCGTGCCGGACTACAAGCTGCTGACCGAGGCGGCCCGCGCTGCCCTGCCCAAGGAGGTATCCCATAAGGATGCGGTGTATAACCTGTCCCGTGCGGCGCTGGTGCCCGCAGCTTTCTGCGAGGGGCGGCATGACCTGCTGGCCATTGCCACCGAGGATAAGCTGCACCAGCAGTACCGGATGCCCCTGATGCCCGGCTCCCGCGAGGTATTCGATATGGCGCGGCTGTGCGGCGCAAAGGCCGTGTATGTGTCCGGTGCAGGCAGCACGGTCATGGCAGTGGCGGAAAAGGTCGAGGCCGAAAAGTTCTATTCCAAGCTGGAAAAGGGTCTGGAGCTGCTGGAAGGTCTGGACGGATGTGAAGCATTTACACTGCTGCGACTGGATGCCGATAACACCGGCGCAACCGTGGAATGATAAATGGGGAAAGGAAGTGCAAGGAGACTGCCTGCTGCTTCCACCCGGCGTACCCCCTCGCAGTTCCGAGGGGCAAAAAGAGGAGAGTGACAAGATATGGCGTTGATCGTACAGAAGTTCGGCGGTTCTTCGGTGAAGGACCGGGACCGTATCTTCAACGTAGCGCGCATCGTGGCCAACACCCACAACGCGGGCAATGATGTAGTAGTGGTGGTGTCCGCACAGGGCGACACCACCGATGACCTGATCGCCAAGGCAGGGGAGATCACCCACAACCCCTCGGCGCGTGAGATGGATATGCTGCTGGCTACCGGCGAGCAGATCAGCATTTCGCTGCTGGCCATGGCCCTGAACGAGCTGGGCTGCCATGCCATCAGCCTGACCGGCTGGCAGGCGGGCTTCCGCACCGACCGTGCCTACACCAAGGCGCGCATCACCCGGCTGGAGACCGAGCGGATCTCCTCGGAGCTGGAGCGCAACCGCGTGGTGGTAGTGGCAGGCTTCCAGGGACTGAACAAGCTGGACGACATCACTACTCTGGGACGCGGCGGCTCCGACACCAGCGCTGTGGCCATTGCTGCTGCACTGCACGCTGACCGCTGCCAGATCTACACGGATGTGGAGGGCGTTTACACCGCCGACCCGCGCAAGGTGCGCAACACCCGCAGGCTGGAGGAAATCACCTTTGACGAGATGCTGGAGCTGGCATCTCTGGGCGCACAGGTGCTGAACAACCGCAGCGTGGAGCTGGCCAAAAAGTACAATGTGGAGCTGGAGGTGCTCTCCAGCCTGAATCCCATCCCGGGTACGGTGGTTAAGGAGGTTACAAAGGACATGGAAGGTATGCTGATCAAGGGTGTTGCCAAGGACACCGATGTTGCTGTTATCACGATTCTCGACGTTCCCGACGAGCCGGGCATGAGCTTTAAGATCTTTGGTCTGCTGGCACAGAAGAATATCAACGTGGACATCATCCTGCAGTCCACCGGCCGCGACGGCAAGAAGGACATCAGCTTTACCTGCGCTGAGGGCGAAGCCGACCTGGCCATGCGCGTGCTGAAGGAGAGCGCACACTTCCACGACGTGAGCGTGGACACCACCTGCGCTAAGGTCTCCATCGTGGGTGCCGGCATGCAGAGCCACAGCGGCGTTGCCTCCAAGATGTTCGAGGCATTGTCCAACAACAACATCAACATCAAGATGATCTCCACCAGCGAGATCAAGATCTCCTGCATCATCGACCGTGCAGACGCCGATAAGGCTGTCGGTGCCATCCACGATATGCTGTTTGACTGATCTGCGTAAAATTTTTAATTGTGGCCTGTCTGCTCCCTGCCGGGGGCGGGCGGGTCATAATTTTTTTACACACGGCGGCGTTTACACAAATTGCAAAGGGGTGTATAATATAGTTTGAATCTGTGCGGCGCACCGGCGCTGCAATAATGCCGAAAAGGAGCCCCGCCGCATGAGTGAATCCACCCGTACCACCAGAGCGCCTGCTGATAAGCGCCTGACCTATCAACAATGGAAGCGCCGCAAAATGCTGCGGCTGGCCCGCAACTGGGTACTGTTTCTGGCCGGCTGCGCGGCAGTGGTGGCGCTGCTGACCGGCGGCATCCTGTGGCTGCTGCCCAAGGTGCACGGCCTGCTGGCCGGGCCAAAGGTATTTGCAGCCAGTGTGTACGACAGCACGGACTATGTGTTCAACGCCGCAGACGCCCGGCTTACGCTGGTGAACGCCAACCTGCCCTATGCCGCCGAGCCCGCTCCGCTGCTGGATACCGCCGACGAAGCTACCGGCCAGCAGCTGGAGGCCGAAGCGGCCATGCAGTACCGCAGCATGGCTGCCGCCGCGCAGGCAGATGGGGTCAGCCTGACCCTTGTGGCCGGTTATCAGGACGCCGACACCCGTCAGGCCGCCTACGAGGCCCGGGTGCAGACCTACCGCGATAAGCGCAAGTCCGAAGAGGAAGCTGCCCGTCTGGCGGCTACCATCCAGCCCGCCGCCAACGCCAACGAGCACGGCACCGGCTACGCGGCAGATATCCTCAGCGCAGACAATCCGCAGCAGGACACCAGTTTTGCCGAGACCCGCGCCTACGAGTGGCTTACGGCCTACGCGGCGGAATACGGCTTTATCCTGCGCTACCCGCAGGACCGGCAGGCTGCCACCGGCATCGTGTTCGAGCCGTGGCACTGGCGCTATGTAGGGGTGGAAAACGCCCTTGCCATCCGTGCCAGCGGCCTGAGCCTGGAAGAGTTCATCGCCCTGCAGCGGGCAGACTGAATCAAATGCTCTGTGCGCGGCACAGAGAGAAGGGAATAACCATTGGAACGTACTCTCATTGCGCCGGGTGTGCATCTTTCCTGCGACCCGGCTTCTAAATTCAACCGCTGCCGCATCAGCATCCACTTTGCCTTCCCGGCAGAGCGTAAAACGGCCACTGCCCATGCGCTTTTGCCGTTGGTGATGGAGCGCGGCTATGCGGACTGCCCGGATATGACCCGGCTGACCAAAAAGCTGGCAAAGCTCTACGGCGCAGACCTGACCGTGGACGCCCGCCCTATGGGCTGCAACCACAATCTCTGCGTCAGTGTGACCGGCATCAAGGATGCCTTTGCGCTGGAAGGCGAGGCGCTGACCGCCGAGTACACCAAAATCGCGCTGGGCGCGGCCTTCCACCCGTATTTTGTGGACGGCTGCTTTGACCCGCAGGCCGTCAGCATTGAAAAGCAGATGCTGAAAAAGGGCCTTGAGGATGAAATCAACGATAAACGTATCTACTGCCTGCATCAGGCCAACCGGGAGTTCTTTGGTGACAGCCCGGCAGGCGTGCGGCAGGAGGGTTATCTGGAAGAGGTGGACGGCCTTACCCCGGCTATGCTGACCGCCGCTTATCAGCAGATGCTGCGTACTGCCAACATCGAGCTGCTGGTGCTGGGCTGCGATGCCGCCCAGACCGCCGCCATCCGGGACGCTTTGCTGGCAGAACTTGTCTGCATCGACCGCGCCCCGCTGCCGCTGGTGGAAAACATGGCCATGCCCACCATAGCACCGGTGCACAAGACCGAAAACTACGATATGGTGCAGGCAAAGCTGTGTATGCTGTTCACGCTGGGGCAGCCCATGCAGCCGCAGCAGCTGGCAGCGGTGCGCCTTGCCATGGCGCTGTACGGCGGCAGCGTGACCAGTCGCCTGTTCCTCAACGTGCGGGAACGGGACCATCTGTGCTACTACTGCTCCTCCTCCTTCCAAAGCTTTACCGGCAGCATGGCGGTGAACAGCGGTGTGGAGCACGCCGATGCCGCCCGCGCAGAGCAGGCAATTTTGAAGGAACTTGCCGACCTGTGCACCGGCCCCATTACCGACGAGGAATTCGAGGACTGCCGCCGGGGGCTGCTCAGCGGCATGAACGGGGTAGAGGACAGCCTTGGCGGCATCGAAAGCTGGTACTACATCGAGGTGCTGCGCGCCGGTGCCAACAGCGCTGCACCCATCCAGAGCCCGGAGCAGGCGCGGAATGCTCTACGCGCCGTGACCAAAGACGAGGTGCGGGATATCCTGCGCCGCCTGACCCTCTCGGTCAGCTATCTGCTTACAAAGGAGGATGCTGCCCATGCCGCAGAATAACCAGACCCTGCTGGAAAAGACCGTGGCCGACCAGTGGCAGACCCTGCCCTCCGGCCTGACGGTGCTGGTGCGCCCTATGCCGGGCTATTCCAGCACCCATGTGATCTATGCCACAAAGTTCGGCTCCATCGACCGGGATTTCTGCCTGAACGGCCAAACGGTGCATCTGCCGGCGGGTGTGGCACATTTTCTGGAGCATAAAATGTTCGAGGACGAGGACGGTGACGCCTTTGCCAAGTACGCAAAGACCGGTGCCAACGCCAACGCCTTTACCAGCTTTGACCGCACCTGCTACCTGTTCACCGCTACCCAGCAGCTGGACGAAAGCTTGGACGTGCTGCTGGGCATGGTAGGCCACCCCTACTTTACCGAGCAGACCATCGCCAAGGAGCAGGGCATCATCGGACAGGAGATCAAAATGTACGATGACAGCCCGGACTGGCGGCTCATCACCGGCCTGTTTGAGTGCCTGTACCACAGCCACCCCATCCGCAGCGATATCGCGGGCACGGTGGAGAGCATTGCCGAGATCACGCCCGCCATGCTGTACGACAGCTGCAAGGCTTTTTATGCCCCGGGCAATATGGTGCTGGCTGCGGCCGGCAACACCACTATGGAACAGATCCTTGCCGCCTGCAAGCGGCACGGCCTGATGGAGCCCCGCCCGGCACAGAAGGTGCAGCGGCTGTGGGCCACGGAGCCTATGACCCTTGCCGCTACGGAAAAAACGCTGACCATGCCGGTTTCCAAGCCCTGCTTCGGCGTAGGCTTTAAGGAAGAGCCGTTGCCTGCGGACGATCTGCGCACCGAGGCGCTGTACGACCTTGTGCTCAGCTGCATCGTGGGCGGGATGTCGCCGCTGTACCGCCGCCTGTATGACGAAGGTCTTGTGAACCCCGGCTTTGGCGGCGAGGTGCTGCGGGTGGACGGCTGCTGCTGCATCCTGTTCACCGGAGAGAGCGATGTACCGGATACTGTGCGCCAGCTGCTGCTGGACGAGATTGCCCGGGTGCGCGCCGCCGGTGTGGACAGGGAAGTGTTTACCCTGTGCAAGAACGAAAAATACGGCCAGCTGATCGAAAATCTGGAAAACGTGGAGGACTCTGCCAGCCAGATGGCAGACTTTGCCCTCAGCGGACAGACCGTGGCCCAGCAGATCACCATGCTGGCAGGTCTGACGGCAGAGGACGCGGACGCGGCCCTGCAGCACATCCTGTGCACCGACCGCATGGCCACCATGTACATCCAGCCCGACGGCACCGCCCCCGGGGAGGATGACGAGGAGGAAGAAGAATGACGCAATTGACAAATCTGGTGCAGTTCCCGGGCCTGGGCCTCAGCTTTCATCTGAACCGGGTGGCCTTTTCCATCGGTGGGGTCCATATCTATTGGTACGGTGTGTGCATCGCCGTGGGCCTGTGCCTGGCGCTGGTGTTTGCGTTCCGCCACAGCATCGAGTTCGGCGTGGACCCGGACGGCATGGTGGACGTGATCCTGATCGGCGTGGTGCTGGGCATTGCCAGCGCCCGGGCCTACTATGTGGCCATGGCACCGTTCAAATACCAGAGCATCTGGGAGATGATCGCCATCCGCGACGGCGGCCTTGCCATCTACGGCGGCATCATCGGCGGCTTTCTGTTCGGCGGGCTGGCCTGCAAGTGGCGCAAGGTGCCGGTTCTGCCCATGTTCGACCTGACCGCCATGGGCTTTCTCATCGGGCAGGGCTGCGGCCGCTGGGGCAACTTCTTCAATCAGGAGGCCTTTGGCTGCAACACCAC
>CAJMQZ010000023.1 GCA_905215595.1 uncultured bacterium | reverse complement strand
GCAGACCGCAGTCTGCCCGGAAGCGCGCAATTAAAAATAATTTTTCCGCTGAATATGCCCAGAGCGCAAGCGGAGGGCATTCAAAATCATTTAACCGCAATAGAGGCCACTGCACAGTTTTTTGTGCAACGGCCTCCTTTTTGCGCGAAGAAAGGAACCCTATGACCCAGACGCGACCCCTGAAAACAAACCTCTTTAACCGGAATGCAGACCTGCTGCACGGGCCTATTTTCAAGAATCTTCTGCTGTTCATGCTGCCCATTCTGGTGTCCAATTTATTCCAGCAGCTGTACAATACCGTGGATACCATGATCGTGGGCAACGTGCTGGGCGATACCGCACTGGCTGCCATCGGCTCCTGCGGGTCCATCTACGAGCTGCTGGTGGGCTTTGGCATCGGCATCGGCAACGGGCTTTCCATCGTGGCTGCCCGCTCCTACGGGGCACAGGACGAGGACCTGCTCAAAAAGACGGTGGCCGGGTCGCTGGTCATCGGGCTTTGCGCAAGCTTTGTCATTACCACTGTGGGCTTTTTCGGCCTGCGGCCGCTGTTGCAGCTGCTGGACACCCCCGCCGAAATTTTAGAGGACGCCTACCGGTATATCATCGTCATCGATTTGGGCGTGCTGGTGATGTTCCTTTATAACCTGTGCGCCGGGCTGCTGCGCGCCATCGGCAACAGCGTGATGCCGCTGGTGTTTTTGCTTATCAGCTCCGGGCTGAACGTGGCACTGGATCTATGGTTCATTGCCGGGCTGGGCATGGGCGTGCAGGGCGCGGCAGTGGCTACCGTCATCGCGCAGGGCATCTCGGTGGTGCTGTGCATCCTGTATGTGATGCGCCGCGTGCCGCTGCTGCTGCCCGCCCGCAAACACTGGGCGGTGGGGCAGCATTTGTACTGGGAGCTGTTCAGCCAGAGCATCTCCATGGGACTGATGAGCAGCATCGTGTCGGCGGGGTCGGTGGTGCTGCAATACGGCATCAACGGTCTGGGCACACTGACCATTGCGGGGCACACCGCCGCGCGCAAGCTGTTCTCCTTTACCAGTATGCCGCTGATCTCCATGGCAAACGCCGGCTCCACCTTTGTCTCCCAGAACCGGGGTGCAGCCCAGCCGGAGCGGGTGCGTAAGGGAATGCGCACCATGTACCTGTGCTCGGTGGTCATCATGGCGGCAGAGGTGGTGCTGATGCAGCTTTTTGCCCGGCAGCTGGTGCAGCTGATCTCCGGTTCCTCCGCGCCCCTCGTGCTGGAAAACGGCGCACGGTATCTGATGTGGAACGCACCGTTCTACGCGGTGCTGGGAGTGCTGCTGTGCACCCGGTACGCTTTGCAGAGCCTTGGGCAGAAGGTGCTGCCGCTGTTTTCCAGCGTCATCGAGCTGGTAGGCAAGGTGGTCTTTGTGCTGGTGTTCATCCCGCGCTACGCCTACAACGCCGTTATCCTGTGCGAACCCATCATCTGGTGCTTCATGGCGGCATATCTCGTAGCAGTGTACCGCCGCGACGCCTTTGTGTATCCAAGAAAGAATCAATAAATAAACAAAAACAAGCACCGGAGCGTCTGCGGACGCTCCGCTATCCTATTTTCACGGGAAGGGTTTGGAACGAACCCTCTCAGGCTCACTTCGTTCGCCAGCTCCCCCGAAGGGGGAGCTTTTTGCATCTGTCGGTCAGCACAAATAAAGCTCCCCCTTTCGGGGGAGCTGGCACGCCGTCAGGCGTGACTGAGAGGGTTTATTCCTATACTTTTACCATGCGGAAGGTCTTTCCGCGCTTAATGCAGTCCAGCAGCAGGTCGTACTCTGCGGGCACTTCACCAATGACGTTTACCTTTTCGTCTGCGGGTAAGTCAGCGCGCACAAGCTGAATCTCGCCGGAGTAGCGCCCGTAGCCGATGTTATCCATGGTCACGCAGCGGCGGCGGCGCTCTGCGCAGTTGTCCGGCTGCACGGTGCTGCCAAAGCAGGAGTAGAGCCGGGATTCCTGATACCGCACAAGCCCTTTGGGCGAATCCGGGCGGCAGGTAAAGGTGCGGTCGTACAGCGTCTCGTAGCCGGGGCGCAGGGCGACCGGCAGGCAGAGCTCGCCGGTGGTGCAGAAGTGGCGGATGTACTCCTGCTCCCGGGCGCTGACCTCCGGGTCTCCCGCAAAAATGCCGTCCAGCCCGTAGTTCAGCGCCAAGTCCGCAAAGGCCGCCGAGGGGGCAGCGGTGCGGTGGGCTTCCAGCGTGGGCAGACCCGCGTACAGCGGCCCACGCAGCAGGGCGTCGCCGGGGATAAAGCCGTACACCTGCAAGCCCTCTGCCTGCAAAGCTGCGGTGCTCTCGCGCAGAAATTCCGGGTCGAGGCCGGTCTCCGGGCGGGGGTAGAAGTTGTGCATGGCGATGACCGTGCCGCCGCCCGCCGCCAGCTGCCGCGCCACCTCCGGGGTGGTGGTAGAAGCGTTGACGGCAACGGGCAGCTGCTGCGCAAGGGCGCACATCTGCTCCAGCGAGAAGCCGTAGTCCAGCCGCAGACCCCACAGGTGCAGCCGCTTTGCCAGCGCGGTCAGGTCGGCGCAGCCGAACTGCCGGATGGTCTTTTCCGACACATCTGCCAGAATGCGCCAGCCCTGCGCGGAGAGAAAATCGCACATTTCCTGCACGCGGGCGCAGTAAGCTGCATCAAATTCTTCGCTGATATGCAGTGAGATAAAAACAGGCGCGCCGCCTGCCGCAAAAGCGGAAAGCGACGCACGCTGTTCCTCAAACTGCGTCAGATACACTGACCGTCCGAGTGTTTTAAGCATTGGCAACGTCCTCAACAGAGACCATTGCGTTGGTCACGATAAAGCCCATGATGTAGCAGATGACCAGACCCACTGCGTAGCAGCCAACGGAAGCAGCCACACCGTGAGGGCCGGCGGTCATGACGAACAGAGCCAGCAGACCGGAGGGGCCCCAAGCAGTAGCAGCCACCTGCATGGCCATGACGAAGGCACCGCCAAAGCCGGCGCCCAGACCGGCACTGATGAAGGGCTTGCCCATGGGCAGGGTGACGCCGTAGATCAGCGGCTCGCCGATGCCCAGCAGACCTGCGGGCAGTGCGCCGGTGATAACGTTCTTCAGGCGGGTGTTGCCGCACTTCTTAGCCTTGAAGTAGATGGCAACAGCAGCGCCAACCTGACCTGCACCGGCCATAGCCAGAGCGGGGTACAGGGTAACGTAGCCAAAGCTCTCCAGCTGCACGGAGTACAGGGCGACCAGACCGTGGTGCATACCCATAGCGACCATGGGCAGGAACAGAGCGGTGGAAACATAACCGGCAATGATGCGCACGATCAGGATATCGCTCATGCACAGCTTTTCAACCACCCAGCACAGTGCGGTGGAAACATAGCCGGTAGCGGGCATGATGAGCAGGATATAGGGCACGAGGCAGAGGATCATGGTGATCAGCGGGGTGAACACGATGTCCAGAGATTCGGGCATCCACTTGCGCACCCAGCGCTCGATCTTGACAAGGCACCATGCGCCCAGCACAACAGCCAGCACGCCGCCGCGGCCTGCACGCAGGATGGAATCCAGCGGCACAGCCTCGTTGAAGAGACCCAGAATGCCGGAGATCTTGTTGATGCCTTCCAGACCGGTGATCATGCCCAGCATACCGCCCAGAATGGGGGTGCCGCCGAACTTTTCGGCTGCGCGGTAGCCGACCCATGCGGTCAGATAACCAAGGAAGCAGGTGTTCATCAGACCCAGCAGGGTGCTGATGAGTGCCAGTGCGGGGATGTCGGCGTAGTTCGGCACCACCTGACCGATCAGGGAGTTGATGCCGGCGCACAGACCGGAAGCCACAACGCCCGGAATCAGGGGGATAAAGATATCGCCGAAGGTCTTGAACAGCTCCTTGACCTTGCTCTGCTTCTGCCCGGCCTTGACTGCGGCCTTGTTGGTCTGCCAGTCGTTGGCGGTGGAAGCGGCGGCGTCCGCCGGGATGCCCATGTCGCGGCAGATATCTGCGCACTTGCGGCACTTGCCGGGGCCGACCACGATCTCTACATAGCCGGTACGGTCATGCACGATGCCCATCACGCCCTCGATGGCCTTCAGGCCCTCGTCATCGATCTTGGCGTCCTCTTTAACGCGCACCCGCAGACGGGTCATGCAGTTGGTTGCGGTGAGAACGTTGCTCTTTCCGCCGACTTTCTCCAGCGTCGCGCGGACCAGTTCTTCATTCGTCATAAGTGGGTCCTCCTTTAAAACAGGTGTATATCCGATGCGGCCTGTGCCGCTAAGGAACATGAGTGTGCAAATGTGCCTTACAGCACTTCCAGCCGGATGGCCTCCCGCACATGGCCGCGTGCCCGTTCCAGCCGCCGGACGGCCTCCTGTGCATTGCAGTCCGCCAGCAGCATGGTGATGGCAGTCTTTACACTGCCGCCCGCTGCATCAATGGCGGCGCGGGCTTTTTCCCGCTCCACGCCGGTGGCATCGATGACGATGTTCTCGGCGCGGGTGTGCAGCTTTTCGTTGGTTTGCTGCACGTCCACCATCAGGTTCTGGTAGGCCTTGCCGGTGCGCACCATAGAGCCGGTGGAGATCATGTTCAGGATCAGCTTCTGTGCCGTACCGGACTTGAGCCGGGTGGAGCCGGTCAGCACCTCGGGGCCGCAATTTACCTCGATGGCAAGCTCTGCGGCCTTGCCGATGGCGCTGCCGATATTGCAGGCAATGGCGGCAGTGTGGCAGCCCACGCTTTTGGCGTAGTCCAGACCGCCCAGCACATAGGGCGTGCGGCCGGAAGCGGCAATGCCCACCACAAGGTCATTTGCGGTCAGGCCGTGGGCTTTCAGGTCCTCAACAGCCAGCTCCCGGCTGTCCTCTGCACCCTCCACGGCCTCGATAAAGGCTTTTTCGCCGCCGGCGATGAGCCCTACCACCATCTCCTTCGGCACACCGAAGGTGGGCGGGCACTCGGCGGCATCCAGCACGCCCAAGCGGCCGGAGGTACCGGCGCCCATATAGAACAGCCGTCCGCCTTTTTCAAAGGATTCTGCCGCCCATGTGACCGCCTGCGCGATCTGCGGCAGGCACTTGGCAATGGCCAGCGGTACCCGGGCATCCTCCTCGTTCATGACAGTCACGATCTCCAGCGGGGACATCTGGTCCAGCTGCATCGTGCGCGGGTTGCGGGTCTCGGTGGTCATCCCACTCAGATTCAATCCCATTTCCTGCACCTCAACTTTCCGCCGCACCCCTTGCGGCGTGATTGTGACCAAAGTATAAACTTTTTCAAACAAAATGTCCACAAAAAGACTATTTTGTGGTACAATGTTTTATGCAAGCATTATTTTTGAAATTTTTGCTTACAAGTACGACTTTTTTGTGCAGCTTGTTCAATCCATCCTGAAATACAACAGAGGTATCTATATGCAGAACGTTCTTTTACGCCTGCGGGAGGTGCAGCCCTCCCTCAGCAGCACCGAGCGGCAGATCGCGCAGTTCATTCTGGACAACCCGGACGAGACCACCACCCTTACCATCCGGGATCTGGCGCGGCGCTCCTTCTCCTCCCCTTCCAGCGTGGTGCGCATCTGCCGGGTCATCGGCTTTCAGGGCTACAAGGAGCTGCGCCACGCCCTTACGCTGGAGCTTGCCACCCTTGGGGAGAACGGCAGCCACCGGGAAAAGGACATCACCCCGCAGGACAGTCTGCAGGAGATCGTGGACAAGGTGACCCACAAGAACATCCAGAGCCTGCTGGACACCCAGCGGCTGCTTTTGCTGGATGAGCTGGAGCAGTGCGTGGAACTGATCGCCAACGCCCGCACGGTGCTGTTGTTCGGCATCGGCTCCTCGCTGTGCGTGGCAAAGGACACCTACCTGAAATTTTTGCGGCTGGACAAGCCCTGCGTGGTGAACGAGGACTCCCACTCGCAGCTTTTGCAGGCACGCAACGCCACTGCGCAGGATGTGGGCATCGTGTTCTCCTACTCCGGGCAGACCATGGAGATGATCCAGTGCATCAAGGAGATGAAGGCGGGCGGCGCACCGGTGATCGCAGTGACCCGCTACTACCCCTCCGAGGTGGCACAGCTGGCCGACCATGTGCTGTATGTCGCCGCCAACGAGAGCCTGTTCCGCAACGGCGCCATGTCCTCCCGCCTTTCCCAACTGAACGTGATGGATATCCTGTACACCGCCTACGCCAGCCGCAACCACGAGGACACCATGCGCCGCCTGACCAAAACTCATATCTATAAGCCCGGTGACCCGGAGGTGCTGACCCAGCCGTAAAACAAAAAGCCGTCCGCAGGGTACAATAACCAAAACCCCCGGTCTGACAGAGCAGACCGGGGGTTTTGGAAGTATCTCCGGGAATGTCACATGGTAAACTGGATGGCGCAGAAGGCAGCATAGATGCACAGCAGGATAATGCCCTGTGCACGGGACAGCTTGCCGCGCTTCAGTGCGGGAAGGGTCATGATCATCATGACAGCCAGCATGACCGGGATCTCCAGCACAAGGCTGGAATTGATGCCGAACAGGGTGGAACTCTGCGGCACGGTGAAGGGTGCCAGCGTGACGGACACGCCGCTGACCAGTACCAGATTGAACACGTTTGCGCCCACGATGTTGCCAAGGGACAGGTCGCTGCAGCCCTTGACCAGCGAGGTGATGGCGGTGACCAGCTCCGGCAAAGAGGTGCCCAGCGCCACAAAGGTCAGCGCGATGACCGACTCCGGCACGCCCAGTGCCTGTGCGATGAGGGTGCCGTTATCCACCAGCAGGTTTGCGCCCAGTGCGATCAGCACAGCGCCCAGCACCAGCAGTACCAGCGTTTTGGTAAGGGACATCTCTTCCCCGGCATTTTCGGCCTCGGCCTCCGCTTCGGCGGCGGCAGGGGCTTTTTTCATCTGCAATACGTTTGCCACCATGTAGGCCACGAACATGGCCAGCATCACAAAACCCAGCGGGCGGGTGAACTCGCCCATGGCGTAGGCAGCCACGCAGTAGATGGCGGCTGCGGCAAAGAAGAAGGCTACCGGCACCCGCAGGGTCTTGGGGTCTACCTTGCCCGGACGGACGGCGATGGTGATGGCGGCGATCAGGGCAGAGTTGCAGATGACCGAGCCGATGGCGTTGCCGTAGGCGATCTCACCATGGCCGGACACGGCGGACATGGTGGACACCATGACCTCCGGCAGGGTGGTGCCGATGGACACCACCGTTGCGCCGATGAGCAGCTCCGGCAGGTGGAACCGCCGTGCCAGTGCCGAAGCACCGTCCACGAACCAGTCGCCGCCCTTGATCAGGAACAGCAGACCGACGATAAATAGCAATACAGGAACCAGCATAATTTTTCTCCTCTGATTTTTCGCGGGGCGTGAACCCACAGAACCGGGAACGGATTGCTCCATCCCCGGTTCTGCACAAGATCGGTCAGTTGGCGTTATTTCTGCATGATGTGGATGGCAAAACCGCCGTACTCGCCCTCAAGATACACATTCTTGATGCGGCCGTCCTCAAAATAGGCGGCAGTCTCCATGCGGAAGCGGAAGCCATTTTCCTCCAGCTCCTCCATCGCAGCTTTCAGGTCGGGGGTGCGCATTGCGATGTGGCCGTTCTTGCCCAGGAAGGGGCTCTTCATGCACTCGAAATAGTTGCCGGCAAACTCGGACTTCTGTCCGTGGCGGGGCTCCAAGTTGAACAGCTTGCACAGCAGCAGCGCCAGCTGCTCGGCCTCGCCTGCGTTGTCGGTGTTGATGCCGACATGCTCCAGCTCAAACGTGTTTTTCATTTTGCGTTTCTCCTGTTACTTCATGGGGAAGATCAGCACAGCGCCCACCGTCAGCGCCAGCAGACGGATGAAGTACTGCGGAATGGTGAACTTCCAGAACTCGGTGATCTTGTAGTCACCGGCGCCCATGATCATGGCGGGCATACCGTCAATGGGCAGGAAGTGTCCGCACCAGCCGGAGACCACGATCGCGGCAGCGGCTGCGGTGGGATCCAGACCCAGATTGACGCAGGTGGCAATGGCCATGGGAGCAAAGACGTACACGGTGCCGATGGTGGAACCGGTCAGGGTGGCCAGCACACTGGTCAGGATGCAGAAGGCGAAGATCAGCACGAAGGGGTTGACGTTGGTGCCCAGCATCTTGGCAACGGTCTCGCCGACCAGACTGGTCAGGCCGGTGTTGCCCAGAGCATCGGCGATGCCGATGACGCCTGCGGACATCAGGATGATGGGTGCGCTGATGGAGTTACGGATCTCGTTGAAGTCCATGACGCCGGAGATCAGGATGATGCCCACGGCCAGACCGGTGATGGCGTAGCCTGCGTCACCGATCTTGCTCTGCAGGATCATGCCCACAACGGCGAGCACAAAGCTGAAGTAGGTGATGAGCTCCTGATTCTTGGTCAGAGCGACCTTCTGCTCACCGGCGTGGAGAGCCTCTTCCTTGGCCTCGGCAATGGGGTGGTCCGGCAGGATCTTGTAGGCCAGGATGCACCATACCAGGAAGCCGATGGACAGGCACAGGTTGACCAGAGAGAACTTGACCAGATTGACGTTTGCCGCAACGCCTGCGCTTTCCAGAACGGCGATCACGATGCCGTACTGCAGAGCGGTGTTGAAGGGCAGCAGCGGGTGGTTTGCTGCAAAGCCCGCAGGCATCAGAACTCTGGACGGGGGCAGCTGCTTGGAGTAGGGCAGAGTGGACAGCAGGCCGATGACCAGCACATAGTAGGCGGTGGAACCGGTGCCGAACAGGCTGCAGCCCAGCATAACGATGAGGATCAGCAGGACGTAGGCCTTAAAGCCGCCCTTGCTGGCCATGTTGAACATGGTCTGCTTGAACTTGACGATGAAGCTGGTCTTTTGCAGGGCCGCAATGATGGCCATGAAGGATGCCAGCATGACGATGGTGGGGTTTGCGAAGCCGCCGAAGGCGGTCTTGATGTCGGTAACGCCGAACACCACCAGCAGCAGCAGCGCCAGCAGCGGGGGTGCACCGAAGGGCAGTTTATCCACCATGATCAGGATGATCATGAGGACAGTCACTGCCAGAGCAATGATCATGGGAAGTGTCATAGAACGTTTCCTCCTTTTTTGTGTCCGCAGTACCTGTTGCGCAAGAGCCCGACCTTTGCACAATTCCAATGCGGCTTTCTTGATTAAAAGTATATAGTTTTCCGCTGTGCGTCACAATCATTTTTTGGCTTGTTGTGTTCTTTTTTGAAACATATTCAGAATTTGTTCAATTCTTTTGCCGCAATGTGTCGCTTTTTGAAACATATTGCGGTTAGTTTTGGCTGATTTGTTGCTTTTTGAAACAGAACAAAACCAGAAAAAGCCGCCGCACCGTACGGGGTGCAGCGGCTTTCTCTGGAAGAAAATGAAGAATTGGTTGGGATGAGGATAACTTAGTGGGCGCGGCCGGTCATTTTGACCGCATACTTGATGGCGTTGACAAGGCTCAGCTCGTTGCCGTTGCCCTTACCGGCGTGGTAGAAGTCGGTGCCGTGATCCACGCTGGCGCGGATGATGGGCAGACCCAGCGTGACGTTGACGCCCTCCACGGCCTTCCACTCCTGCTTTTCGCGGTCGTAGACAAAGCCCACGGTCTTGAGCGGGATGTGACCCTGATCGTGGTACATACACACCACGATGTCATACCAGCCGCCAATAGCCTGCGAGAACACGCTGTCCGGCGGGCAGGGGCCCACAACGCCGGTAATGCCCTCGGCCTTGGCAGCCTCGATGGCGGGGGTGATCTCCTCGATCTCCTCCCGGCCGAACAGACCGTTCTCACCGCAGTGGGGGTTCAGACCTGCCACAGCGATGCGGGGGTTCTCGATGCCCATATCCTTGCAGGCCTTGTTGGCGATCTCGATGACCTCCAGCACGCGATCCTTCTTGACCCGGTCGCAGGCCTCCCGCAGGGAAACGTGGGTGGAAACGTGCACCACGCGCAGGTCGTGATGGGCCAGCATCATGGTGTACTTCTTGGTGTGGGTGTAGGTGGCGTAGATCTCGGTGTGGCCGTCAAAGTGGGTGTAGCCGTCCGACTTTTCGCCGTGGTAGTACTCCAGTGCCTTGTTCATGGCTTCCTTGTTCAGGGCGTTGGTGCAGGTGGCATCCACCTCACCCGCCATGGCCAGCTCAATGACCTTTTTCACGCACTGGAAGGCTGCGTTGCCGCCCTCCACGCTGACCTTTGCCATCTCGAACTTGCTGATATCCTCGATCAGATCCAGATGCAGCACATCGATGGTGCCGGGGGTGAACAGGGCATCCGACACCTTCTCGCAGCGGTGGATGACGATGTCCTCGCGGCCAACGAACTTTTTGGCCTGCTCCATCACCTTCACATCGCCCACCACGATGGGGCGGCAGTAGCTGTACTGCTCCGGGTCAGCCAGAGCCTTGATGGTGATCTCCGGGCCGGAACCGGCGGGATCGCCCATGGTAATACCGACAATGGGTTTATTCATAGCAGCCTTCTCCTTGCTTCAGCGCGTTTCAGTGCAGACCCTTGGCCTCGTTCTCGGCCAGAACCTTCTTGATGGCCTCCATGCCCTCTTCCGGCACATAGTTGAAGGGTGCGCGGCACTTGCCAACGGGGTGACCCTGCAGAGCAACGGCGGTCTTGATGATGGTGTTGGGGTTGCCGTACTTGAAGGTCTGCTGCAGGATGGCGATCGCGTCCTGAGCGGCCTGTGCGCCCTCGAGGTCGCCAGCCTTGAAGCAGTCGTAGATCTTTGCAACAGTGGCAGGCCAGATGTTGGCGCGGCCTGCAATGCCGCCTGCGCCGCCCTCTTTCAGGCAGGTCAGGATGGCGCCGTCGTTACCGGCCAGAATGGCAACTTCCTTATCCAGCTCGCGGGTCAGGCGGATGTAGGCCTTCAGGTTCTCGATATCGCCGCTGGAATCCTTTGCGCCCACGATGTTCTCCACGTCACGGCACAGTGCCTGCACGGTCTCGGGCAGCAGCTTGTTGCCGGTGCGGGCGGGGATGTTGTACAGGATGATGGGCAGGTTCACAGCCTTTGCCACGGCGGTGTAGTGGTCGTACAGCTCCTTCTGGGAGGCCAGTGCAAAGCTGGGGGTGATGATGGACAGTGCGTCTGCGCCCAGCTCCTCGGCACGCTTGCTCAGGCGGATGGTCTCGGCGGTGGTGATGCAGCCGGTGCCTGCGTAGACCGGCACACGGCCCTTTACCTGATCGATGACAGTGGCAAGGATCTCTTCCTTCTCCTGGAAGGACAGGGCGTAGGCTTCGCCGTTGGTGCCCATGGGGAAGATGCCGTGCACGCCGCCTGCCAGCAGGCGCTCCACCTGCTCGCGCAGAGCCTGATGGTTGACCGTCTGCTCAGGGTCGTTGTTCATGGGGGTGATTACGGGAGGGATGATGCCCTTGATATCGCTGGTCTTCATAAGTCTTTACTCCTTTTCTGTTACATGATCTCCTGATACAGCTTGCGTGCGTCGTCGGCGGTAACGGGGCGCATATTGTTCACCAGCAGGCGCTGTACCTGCATACCGGCGTTGACCAGACCTTCCAGATCCTCGGCAGGCACGCCGAACTCCTTGAGGCTGGTGGGGATATCCAGATGCTTGACGATGTGCTCCAGACGGGCGATCATCCATGCAGTCTTTTCCTCCACGGTGGTGCAGGTCTTTTCCTCGTGGCAGCAGCGATCGTAGGCGGCAGCCAGACGCTCGCGCACGGCGGGGTGCTCGCTGTTGAAGCGCATGACCGGTGCCAGCAGGATGGCGTTGGACACGCCGTGTGCAATGTGGTACTTGCCGCCCAGCGGGTAGCTCAGTGCGTGCACAGCGGTGGTGCCGGAAGCGGTGATGGCCAGACCGCCGTAGTAGGCTGCGATCTGCATCCGGTTCTTCTCTGCCATGGCTTCGGGGTCATCGCAGGCTTTTTCGATGTTGTTCAGGATCAGGTCAAGGCCTTCCAGTGCGTACAGATCGCTGAAGGGGTTGGCCTTGTTGCTGGTAAAGCACTCGATGCAGTGTGCCAGCGCATCCACGCCGGTAGCGGCTGCGATCTTGCGGGGCAGGTTCTTGATCATACGGGCGTCCAGAATGACGTAGTCCGCGATCATGTTCTCGTTGACGATGCCCACCTTCAGCTCCTTTTCGGGCACAGCCACGATGGCGTTGGGGGTGACCTCGGCGCCGGTACCGGCGGTGGTGGGGATCAGCACGATGGGCACGCACTTCTGTGCCATGCCGGGGTTATCCAGCAGCTCCTTCACGCCGTAGGCGTCGGTCACCAGCACGCTTGCCAGCTTGGCAGCGTCCATCACGGAGCCGCCGCCGCAGGCCACGATCAGGTCTGCACCGGAGACCTTGAACTCGTCCACCAGCTTCTGTACAGCCATGTAGCTGGGCTCCGGGGGCAGCTCGTCCAGCACATAGTACTCTGCGCCGGAGGCCTTGACAGCCTCTTCCGGCAGGGCAAACAGGCCTGCGCCCTCAATGCCCTTATCGGTGAACATGGCTACCTTTTTTGCGCCGCGCGCCTTGATGATGGCGGTGATATTGTCCATAGCGTTCTCGCCGCCGTAAACTGCGTGCGGCATTTTAAGATTGTACTGGGTCAGCATACTGATCAACCTCCTGAATGATGTTCTGATCTATAAAAAGGATGAAAATCTCGAAAAGCTTTTTCAGCGGCTCTGGGCTGCGGTGGGGTTATACAGACCCACGGTCTCCCGCTTTGCGCCCAGCACGTCCTGCTCCGAGAAGCGGACGTACTTGATGCCCTGCCGGGTGCGGGCAGCGTAGGCCAGATGCAGCATACCGTCCCGTCCCTGCATCAGGTAGGGATACTCGTACTGCTTGTTGTTGGTCTTGTTCTCATCGCCCATGTAGCCCTCGCCGCGCTCCATCCAGCGGATGATGGGGAAGGTCAGGCCGCCGTCCTCGGAGAGTGCCACCGCCACCGGGCAGCGCAGGCCGGGCCATGCAGCCTTGCCGGGCACGGGGTTCGGGGTGCAGGTGGGGTTATAGGCAATGGCGATGCGGCCGCTCTGCAGCTTGACCGCGCTGATGCTGGAGTTGTTGTTGGGCAGCGGGGTGGGTGCGGGCACCGTCCAAGTCTCGCCCCAGTCAAAGGACTCGCTGCGGTGGATGCGGTAGGCCTCGCGGTTGCGCATAAAGGCCACCAGATGCCCCGGTTCCAGCTCGATGACATTGGCGTGGACGTGGCCGTTGCTGCCGGGCATCATGACCATGCGCCAAGTCTTGCCCTCGTCGTCCGAGATACGGAAGGCAGTGGGGTCGCCGGACAGACCCTCGGCAGAGTCGGTGCACAGCCAGTTGGCAAAGATCCAGCGGCCGTTGGACAGCACCTGAATGGGCTGGCGGCAGAAGGTGCCTTCCTCCGGGAACACGGTGGTGTAGTCGCCCCATGTTTTGCCGCCGTCGGTGCTCTTCTGGCAGCGCACCACAGCGGTGAACTGCATATTGTCCTTACCCTCTACACGGTCCAGCTGGGCGGTGTACATCGCCCACACGGCGTTGTCCGGGCCGTAGAACAGCGAGGGGTTCTGCTCGCTGCGGGTGGGGTCGCCGGAGATATCCACCGGCTCCAGCCACTTGGTACCGTCATGCGGCAGCACTGAGCAGATGATGTGCACATCTGCGCTGCCCTCATAAGTACCGGCGAACCAGCAGCAGAGCAGGTCACCGTTGGGCAGCTCCACCATGGCAGGTGCGTGGGCGGTGGGCCAGCCGCCGGTGGGCAGCAGGGCTTCCAGCGTGCCCATCTCCTCGTTCTCGTACACGGTGCCGTCCCAGGTCAGGCCGGGCAGTTTTGCATAGGTCATGGTCGTTCTCCTTCTGTTACATTTATCTTCTGTTCCAGCCGCAAAGGGCTGTCTGCTTCCATTCTCAATGCTTTGCAATGCGGTCTGCCAGCTCCACCAGCAGATCCTCCTGCCCAAAGCCGCCGGACTTGGTAATGACGTAGCGGGTGCGCCCCTGATAGGTGAACCGCGCCAGCACGATGCCGCTTTCCAGTTCGCACACCGGTTCCAGCTCCCGTGCGCCCACGCTGTTCATGCATTGCAGCAGGGTGTCGCCGCCGGTGAGCAGCAGCGTACCCAGATGTTCGCTGCCGAACAGCGCCCCGAACATCTGCCCGACGCTGCCGGAAATGCCCACCCGCAGGCCGTCCAAGTCAATGCCCCGGGCGGCGGCGTAATCGGCGGTAAGCTGGTTGCCCCCGGCGTCATTCGTTTCAATGATGCAGCGGGGGTTTGCAGCCAGCATCTGTTCAATTTCTGCCAGCGCAGCCTTGCCGTCGGCGCTTGCCCAGTAGCCGGGCTCCAGCTTCTGCCGGGGGGTCAGCCGCAGGCGGGCAAAGCCTGCCTTTTCGGCGGTGTCCATCTGCCGCAGGGTGATGGGGTTCACGCTGCCGCAGAGCACCAGCAGCCGGGGGTCCAGCTGCGGGGTCTCGACCACGCTGCCGTCCGAAAGCCCCAGCAGCTCCGGCAGAAAGGCGGCAAAGCCTGCGCAGCCTGCCAGCACCGGGGGTGTTCCATTCTGGAACAGCTGCCGCCCGGCGGTTTCCAGATCTGCGGCGGTTGCAGCGTCATACACCAGAATGCCGGTCTTGTCCGCCGCCGTCTCACCGGGGCGCAGGTTCTGTGCGGGGATCTCAGTCTGCAAATGGATCAGCTTTGTCACCTCGGCGCAGCGCACCGGCTCGAAGGGGTCGATGCCGAAGGGGCTTTCGTTCACCGGCACACCGTCGATGTAGTGGACGCCCTTTTTTGTGGTGCGTCCGATCTGCGGGAAGGCCGGCAGAAAGGGCAAATTGCGCGCGCCGCTTGCCTTGAGCAGAGCGGCGAGCTCTGCGCCGATGTTGCCGCGCAGGGCGGAATCCGTCTTTTTATAGATGCAGCCCACGCCGTTTTCCACCGCGCTGCGGGTCAGCTCTTCAACGGCCTTTGCAGCCTTTGCGGCGGGCAGATGCCGCGTTTCGGTATCCACCACCAGCACGGTGCTGCTGCAGGCGGAAAGGTCTGCCTGACCCACCACGACCTGCGTGGGGATGCCGTGTGCCGCAAGCTGTACGCCGGTATCCAGCGCACCCGTAAAATCATCTGCAATCATCAGCAGGCGAAGCATTGTTCGTGCCCCCTCACTTGTTTTTGTGCTTTCATTATGCCGTATCCGCCGCGGGAATGCACCCGGCGCAAGCGGGAAAAGCGTTTCATTTTAGTACGTTTTCAATTTTCTTTTTGTTTTGTTGGTGAAAACGTTCTATTTTGAAACCATATTCTGTTTTCTTTTTGAACCAGACCGTTTATAATAGTTTCAAAGAGAAACACGGAGGGACATTTTATGGTCGAGACTCACACCCGCATTCTGGGCATTGCCCCCTACGACGGAATGCGCACCGCCATGGAGCAGGCGGCGCAGGCCTACCCCAACGTTGAGCTGGAGGTGTACACCGGCGATCTGGATGAGGGACAGGCCATCGTGCAGCGCATGGCCCCCAACAGCTACGACTGCATCATCTCCCGCGGCGGCACCGCCACCCTGATCCGGCAGGTGACCGACCTGCCGGTGGTGGATATCCATATCTCGGTGTATGATGTGCTGCGCACCATGAAACTGGCGGAGAACTACACCAGCCTGTACGCCATCGTGGGCTTTCCCAGCATCACCGAACCGGCCCACACCCTTTGCAGCCTGCTGAATTTTGATCTGGACATCCTCACCGTCCGCAGTGCCGAGGAGGTGCGCCACACCTTGGAGCGGCTCAAGCAGGGCGGCTACCGGATGGTGGTCTGTGATATGGTCACCCACACCATTGCCCGGGAGATGGGCTTTGACGCCTTCCTGATCACCTCCGGCATCGAGAGCCTGCACAGCGCCATCGATCAGGCGGTGAACATCAGCACATGGTTCGGCCAGCTGCGGCAGGAGAACCTGTTTCTGCGCAGCATCACGCAGGAGCAGGGCGGCCGGGTGGTGGTGATGGAGCCGGACGGCAGCCTGTTCTATCATAATATGAAGGACATCTCCCCGGAGCTGCACCGCTGTTTGCAGACCCATCTGCGGGAGATCCCTGCCACGGGCAGCTTAAAGTTCTACTACACCGAGCGCAGCCAGCTGTACAGCATCACAGCACAGGTGCTGCTGATGAACAATGTGCAGCGGTATCTGTTCTACTGCGTGCCCTCCCGCATCCCGCTGCATTCCAGCCGCCCGGGGCTGCGGTCGCTGAATCAGGGCGAGTGCGAGTATCTTTTCTCCAACAGCTTTTACAGCCTGAGCGGTGCCATGGGCACGCAGGACGCCGAGATCAACGCCCTTGCCGCCGTGCGCCAGCCCCTGTTCATCTGCGGCGAGCCGGGCACCGGCAAAGAGCAGATCGCCCGCTACCTCTATCTGCACAGCGCACTGGTGAACCGCCCCCTCGTGGTGGCGAACTGCGCTTTGATGAACGATAAATCATGGGATTTTCTGCTCAACCATTATAACTCGCCCCTGAACGCCAACGGCAACACGGTCTACTTCCAGAACTTTGAAGCTATCCCGGAACAGTGGAGCGCCGAACTGCTGGCTGCCATCGAGGAGACCGGTCTTGCCCGCCGGGTGCGGCTGCTGTTCTCCCGCTCGGTGCGCCCGGAAGAGCCGGTCTCCCCGGTCACCCGCCGCTTTATCGAGCGGCTGGGCGCACTGACGCTGGAGCTTCCCCCGCTGCGCAGCCGCTCGGACGAGATCCCGTCCCTTTCCAGTTTGTACCTGAACAGCCTGAATCTGGAGCTGGGCAAGCAGATCTCCGGCTTTGAGCCCCGCGCCATCGAGATGCTGCGGCAGTACCCGTGGCCGAACAACTACACCCAGTTCAAAAACCTGCTGCGCTCCCTTGCCACCCTGACGAACGGCCCCTACATCCGCAGCAGCAGCGTGGCCGACCTGCTCTCCAAGGAGCGCAGCCTGCGCAGCGCCCCGGCAGCGCACCCGGCGGCGATGGTCAGCACCGACACCTCCCGCACGCTGGAAAGCATCATCGGCGAGGTGGTGCAGCAGACGGTAGCCGCCCACGGCGGCAACCGCGCCGCCGCCGCCCGGCAGCTGGGCATCAGCCGCACGACCCTGTGGCGGTACCTTGGAAAAATCGAAGCCGGGGAGCCTGCCGACCCTGCCTGATGCTTTCGACTTGCAGACCACACCGCCAGCTTTCAACTTGAAGCTGGCGGTTGTTTTCTGCGCAGACTCACACAGAAAAAGAGCGTTGATTTCGTCAAATCATCACCACTCCATACAGCATGGCTCCGGCAAAAAGGTCAAGGGCTTTGCTGCTGAAAAATTAGTCTCCGTAAACATCCCCACTTTTTCTTGACAACGCTTTGCAGGCGTGCTATTTTAAATTTCGTCAATTAGCCAATCCTAACCATCTGAGGGGCTTTGCCCCGCAGGTTTTTCTTTGCGCGCAATGTTAGGTAATGCTAACTACATGATCCCTATCCCCTGCCAGTGTGATGAAAGGAGCATTTTTTCATGAGAACCAAGAAATTTCTTTCCCTGCTGCTCTCAGCGGCTATGGCGTTCAGCCTGCTGACCGCCACTGCCTTTGCAGCAGCCCCCGCCGAGGAGGAAAACGGCTTTTTCGATTTTCTGCTGGGCAAAAAATATACCTACCTCTACGCTGCCCTGACCTGGGATGAGTACTGGGCAAACGAGAAGGTCTATGCTGCCGGGAGCACCGCCTCCTCTGCACAGCTGGACAGCCACGAGGAGCAGGACCTTGGCGCGTTTGACGCGGTCTCCCGCGCAACCGTCAACCACGGTCTGCACCGCGGCAGCTTCCAGAGCACTGCTGTGATCTACGCCAAGGACGGCAGCAGCTACACCGTTTCCCACTGGTCGGACGATGGCAAGACCATCTATCTGGCCGATGGCTCCACCGTGGGCTGGAACCGGGGCACCATTACCAAGGCCGACGGCTCCACCGTGCAGATGGATCACTACGAGGTGCTGGGCACCAAGTATGTGCCGGTGCGCGTGGCTGACAGCGACCTTGCAGATTTCTGCTCCAAGTACACCGTGGTGGAAAACGGCGGTCAGCTGGTGGGCGGCTACTCTGAAAAGAACCTGACCGCCTATACCTTAACGGCTGCGGTGGACGAAAACACCAACGGCCTGAAATACGCAACCAAGAGTGGCGATGGCTACACTTTCTCTGCCGCACATACCGGCACCGGTTCCGGCGTGGCAGAAGCCGCCCAGAAGGCTGCGGATGGTCTTACTGTGAACCTGCGCAGCGGCAGCGATGTAGGCAGCTTTGGTGAGTTCATCCGTGTGGATCTAAACGGCAACTACGGCGAGCTGGGCTCCCGGATGCAGTCTGTGGTGTGGACCTACTACGGCGATGACAGCACCTACACCCACGCCAAGGCCTCCTACGGCACCAAGTTTGCAGCCGACAACTGGATGCACAAGTCCATGGGCATCCAGCTGGGTCTGAGCGATTCCGCCCGCTGCCAGCTGCCGGAGGGCACTGACGGCACTGGCTACTGGACCATCACCATCCGCGCACTGGGCTACGCCGATACGGTGGTCAAGTTCCAGACCACTGCCGAGAACCTTGCCAAGCACGAGCTGGCAAGCGATGCTGACCGCGCCGCCCTGCAGGCTGTGGTCGCCGAAGCACAGAGCAAGGCAAAGGCCGCTTACACCGCCGACAGCTATGCCAATCTGGAGACCGAGCTGGCCGAGAGCGTGGAGCTTTTGAGCCGCGAGACCCTGTATAAGGCCGCTGCACTGGAGCAGGTGACCCACCTGACCGATGCCGTGCAGAACCTGAAAGCTGCCTGATCCGGCAAAAAACAGAACACCCAAAAAGCAAGGTCGCTTTATGCAGGCGGCCTTGCTTTTCCGTGTCAGGAGGAGTTGGAATGAACAAAAAACGATGCAACACACTGCTGCCGCTGGTGCAGCTGCTCCCGGCGGTGGCGGCAGCGGCAGCGGTGCTTTTTGCCCTGCCCCGCACCGTGCCAGTGCTGGCTGCCGTACCGGAAAGGCTGGCAGTGGTGATGGAGCAGCCGGTGGAAGCCGCTTTCTCCGAAGCGGAGGAAGAAGCCCTGCCCAAGCTGCCCTATGCCGACGGCGTATACGTCGGCTCTTCCCGGGGCTACGGCGGTGCCGTCCGGGTGCAGGTGACCATGGAAAACGGCAGCATCACGGAGGTGGAGATTCTGGACGCCTCCCACGAGACCAAGCAGTTTCTGCGGCGCGCCAAGCGGCTTTTGACCACCGTAGTGGATGCCCAGAGCTGGGAGGTGGATGCCGTTTCCGAAGCCACCTACACCAGCCGGGGCATTCTGGGCGCGGTGCAGAACGCCCTGACCGGCGAAGTGGTGAACAATCCCCTGCCGCCGCAGCCGAAGCCCGCCGCACCGCTGGTGGTGGAGGAATTTACAGCACCCTCCACCTATCTTGACGGCATCTACACTGCCGAAGCCATAGGCTTTGAGGGCAAAATTACGGTACAGGTCACGGTGGCAGAGGATAAGATCACCGATATCACGGTTCTGAGCGCCGAGGACGAGGAGGAATATCTCTCCCGGGCAAAGCGGGTCATCCCCGCCATTCTGGAGGGGCAAAGCCCCAATGTGGATGCCGTTTCCGGTGCGACCTACTCCTCCACCGGCATCCTGAACGCGGTCAAGCTGGCACTGGCAAAGGCAGCTATCGCCCCGGCAGAGGAAGCCGACCCGGAGCAGGCAGCATCGGAAGAGACGGCAGAATCAACAGAGGAAGCCGCGCCGTCCGAAGCGGCAGAACCCGAGGAAACGCCGGTCACTGCGCCCACCGTGGAGGTGGTGCAGCCGGAGGAAAAGAGCGCTGTTTCCGCGTGGTTCAAGGAAGTGTGGCAGCAGCTTTTCCCGGCAGAAACACCGGACGATTCTGAACCGGAACCGGCATCTTCTGCGGAGGTGCTGCCGGCATCCGAGGCGGCGCTGCCGCCCGAAGAGATCGAAACCGAACCTGAAACGGAAGGAGCAGCGGAATGAAATACAAGAATTTTCTCCTCCGGGCGGTGAATCTGCTGCTGATTCTGGGGGTACTGTGGCAATACCAGCAGGTGGCGCTGGTCCGGGCTGCGGCGGTAAGCCAGCGCAAGCAGGAGATTGCCGAAGTGGAAGCCTACAATGCTTCCGTTTTGCAGGCGCAGAGCGCAGCACAGGCAGGGCAGAGCCAGAGCGGCTACCGGGACGGCACCTATGAGGGCAGCGCCTTTGGTTTTGGCGATGTCATCCGGGTGTCGGTGACTATCCAGAACGGAAAAATGACCGATATTGCGGTGCTGGACGCTTCCGGTGAGGACAAGCCCTACTATAAACAGGCGCTGCCTTTGCTGGACGAGATACTGGCAGTGCAGTCTGCCGAGGTGGATACCGTTTCCGGCGCTACCCTTACGGCAGAAGGTCTTATCGGTGCAGTAGAGGACGCACTGGGAAAGGCGGCAGGATGATGGAAAAAACACAGGCAAAGCCTTTGACGGCGGCGCAGCAGCGTCAGCGGGACAAAAAGCGCCGTACATGGCTGCGCGCCGGGGTGCAGCTGTTCTTCTTTGTGTCCATGCCGGGCGCATTCGTGGCCGGGTTTTCCGGGGTAAAGCAGCTCTTTCTGCACATCGGTACGGGCGAGGTGCTCTCGGCGGACAGCTTCACGCTTTCCCTGCTGGGGCTGTGCGGCTTCACGTTGCTGTTCGACCGGTTTTTCTGCGGGTACGCCTGCGCCTTTGGCAGCTTGGGCGATGCCGTCTGGGCGCTTTCCGGGCTACTCCAGAAAAAGCTGCTCCGCCGCAAAAAGCAGTTCCGTCTGCCGGAGCGGGCGGTGCTTTGGGGGCAGAAGGTCAAATATCTGCTGCTGGCGGGGCTGGTGGCGCTGTATGTGACCCGGCAGGAAAAGCTGCTGACCGGCGCAAGCCCGTGGGAGGTGTTTTCCCGCCTGACGGCTCTGCGTCTGCCGCCGGAGGGCTTCGGTGTGGGCATTGCGCTGCTTGCGCTCATCCTGCTGGGCATGGCGCTGCAGCCCCGGTTCTTCTGTCAGTTCCTCTGCCCTATTGGCGCGGTGTTCGCCCTGCTGCCGGTGCTGCCCTTTGCGCGGCTGCACCGGCAGAGCGATGGCTGCATCCCGGGTTGTAATGCCTGCAAGCAGCAGTGCCCGGTGTGCCTGAAGCTGGAGGAAAGCAGCCTGCGCAGCGGGGAGTGCATCGCCTGTGAAGCCTGCGTGGGCACCTGCCCCAAGCAGAACATCCACCGGTGGGATTTGGCTTTTTGCAAGCACCCGTGGCTGCCGGTGCTGGGCAAGGCGCTGCTCTTCTTCCTGCTGGGCTGCTGGCTGGGCTTCTGCCGGTTTATCTGAAACAAAAAAAGGAGGCCGCCGCACAGTATTTGTGCAGCAGCCTCCTTTTGGCTGGGAGATCTATTATTTCGGTACGCCGGAGCGTCTGCGGACACTCCGGCGTCTCATTTTTACAGGGAAGGCTTCTGCTCCAGCAGGTCTGTCATGCTGCGCAGGCTGATGCCAAGGGTGGAAAGGTTATGCAGCATCGCGCTGGTAGCCGGGGGCAGAATGCCCAGTGCGCCCAGAAGGATGAGCGCGGAGTTGAAGCTGAGGACAAACCGGTAATTGCTGCCCACCCGCTTTTGCAGGGCGTTGGCAATGGCTTTTAAGGTCACCAGCTCTTCCAGACTGTCCGCGCGAATGGTCACATCGGCGATCTCCCGGGCGATGGCAGCACCGGAATGGATGGCGATCCCGATATCTGCCGCCGACAAGGCAGGCGAATCATTGATGCCGTCGCCGATCATCACCACCGTATGTCCCTCGGCCTTAGCATTGCGCACAAAGGCGGCTTTATCCTCCGGCAGCACCTCCGCAAAGCAGCGGTCTACCCCCACCTGCGCCGCAATGGCGCGGGCGGTGCGGTCACTGTCGCCGGTCATCATGACGGTCTGGGTGATGCCCAGTTTCCGAAGCTTATGCAGCACCTGTGCCGCCTCCGGGCGCAGGGGGTCTGCGATGCAGATGACCCCCGCCAGTACCCCGGACGCTGCCAGATACAGGTGGGAATACTGCGGGTCCAGCGCATCGAACTTTGCCTGTTCCTCTGCCGGGATGGTGCAGCCCTCATCCTCAAAAATGAAGTGGGCGCTGCCGATGACCACCCGCTTGCCCCCTACCCGGCTGGCAATGCCGTGTGCCACGATGTATTCCACCTCGGAGTGCATCTCTTCGTGAGAGATTCCCTGCTCCTTGGCGGCACGGACCACGGCGTTTGCCATGGAATGGGGGAAATGCTCTTCCAGACAGGCGGCAAGCTGCAATACCTCCTGCTCCCCGCAGCCGGAGAAGGGCACCACCTGCACCACCTGGGGGGTGGCGCGGGTGAGGGTACCAGTCTTATCAAACACGATGGTGTCCGCCTGCGCCAGCGCTTCCAGATACTTGCCGCCCTTTACGGTGATGTGGTATTCCCCGCACTCCCGCATGGCAGAGAGCACTGCCAGCGGCATGGAAAGCTTCAGCGCACAGGAGAAGTCCACCATCAAAATGGAGATGGCGCGGGTGACGTTGCGGGTAAAGGCGTAGGTAGCCACCGTACCGGCAAGGCACCAAGGCACCAGACGGTCGGCCAGCAGCAAAGCCCGGTTCTCGGTACTGGACTTGAGCTTTTCCGATTCCTCGATCATGGCCACGATCTTATCGTAGCGGTTGGCACCGCCCTCTGCCTTGGCCACAAGGACGC
>CAJMQZ010000022.1 GCA_905215595.1 uncultured bacterium | reverse complement strand
TGAAAATGGGTTACAGGAAAGTCCGCAGACTTTCCTGTAACCCGAAATTTAAAATCATTCTTCCGCTGATTATGGCCAGAGCACAGCGGAGGCCATTTCAAATCGTCTCGACCTCGGAGAAATCTGGCACGCCGCAGGCGATGACTGAGAGGGTCTCAGCAAACAAAAAAGAGCCATTGCACGTCATTCGTGCAATGGCTCTTTTGTTCTGCTGTTACAGGTCTACCACACTGCCGACCTCGGCGGGGGTGGTGGGCACGGGGCCTAAATCGGCTTCATCAGCGTCGCGGCGCACCGTAAAGATGGCGCTGCGCCCGGCGGCAAAGTCCGGGTGCCATGTCAGCGCAAGGGTCTGCCAGTCCTCCGGCACGGCGCAGAAGCAGTGCAGCAGCGCACCGCGTCCGGCGGCAAGGTTCAGGGTGAACACCGAGGCGTCCGCCGCGTTCTCGCTGTACAGCGGGGCGGCAAAGCTGCCGCATGGCACGCTCTGACCGTTGCAGGCAGCGGTCACACCAGTGCCCATGCTGTACAACTGCTCCCGGGTACGCAGTCCCCGGCTTTGCAGATAGCTGGTATCCACCGGCAGGCTGGCTGCCGAGAGGTTTTCCACCGAGAGGTACACCAGCACGCCGCCCAGCTCCGGTGCCGAGGCATAGCCCAGCAGCTCCACGGCGGTTTTGCCGTCCAGCAGGGCAGGCTCGCCCGCAAGACACGGCTGCTGCGCCGCAGCACAGACCCCGGTAAGCAGCGCAGCCGCAAGGCTGACCGCACCGGAACCGGCACATTTCAGGAATGACCGGCGGGAGATGGATTGGGACATGACAGCGTTCCTCCTGTATACGATACAATACTACCCTTTAACAATAAAGGATTCTGCGCGTTCTGTCAAGGGGCAGCGGGAAACTGTAACCCTTTGTTTATTCGTAGGCCTCGTTCTCCTCGGCTTCGGCCTGCCCCTGCAGGGTGTCGGCGTAGCCAAAGGGTACGATGTCAATGGCCTCCACCAGCTTGTCCCGCATCCACAGCTGCACATCGGTCTGCACGGTGTAGCCGCAGCCCGGGTCTGCCATCCACTGCTCGGGGCGGCGGGTGGGCACGGCGCGCTGGCTGAGCATACTCATGATCACGCCGCCGTGGGTCACACAGGCGGCCTCGGTAACGTCCATGCGGATCATGTACTCAAACAGCTTCATAAGGCTGTCGGCGCAGCGGGCGTGGAACTGCTCGGTGGGCTCTGCGCCCTCCGGCAGATAGCCGGAGCCCGGGGTGATCCACTTTTTGAAGTCCTCGTCGTGGACGAGATCCTTCACCGGACGCCCCTCAAACTTGCCAAAACCGGCTTCCCGCAGATCGTGCACCGTAAACTGGTGGGCAGCCCCGGGGAACAGGATGTTGGCAGTCTCCACCGCACGCAGCAGGGGGGAGGAAAAAACGGTGTCTACCTGCGGGTAGGCGAACCGCTCCTTCAGGTCAGCCAGCTGGGCGCGTCCCTCGTCGCACAGGGGCAGGTCGGTGCCGCTGCCGATGTACAGGCCCTGCAAATTGCCCGCCGTCATGCCGTGGCGGATGAGATGAAGCTTGAAGGTTTTCATGGATCACACCTCTTTTGGTTCAGAATTACGGACGGGGCTTAGCCCTCGGCGCGGTTGACCTCCACGGTATCGGGGAACACATTCATATCCAGACGGCAGTTGTCGCGGATGGTCACGCTGGTCAGGGCGTTGCAGTCCTTGAAAGCGCCGGTCTTGATGTAGCCCACGCTCAGGGGGATGTTGACCTCGGTCAAAGCGGTGCAGCCGTTGAAGGCGCCGGCCTCGATGTACTCCACGCCGTCAGCAATGTTCACGGTGGTCAGGGCAGTGCAGTCCTTGAAGGCGGTAGCGCCCACGCTGGTAACGGTGCCCTCCACCTCAACGGTGGTGATCTGGTCGGCCTGATCAGCCCAGGGAGCCGGAGCGTCCTTGGTGAAGTTGGTCATACGGCCGGTGCCGCTGATGGTCAGGGTGCCGTCAGCCAGTGCCCAGGTCACGCCCTCGCCGCAGCTGTTGTCGGTGGCAGCAGCGGTGGAAGCAGCCACAGAAGAAGCAGCTGCGGAAGAAGCAGTGGACTTGGAACCGCCGCAGCCGGTCAGGGCGATGGCGGCGATCAGGACAGCAGCGGCAGCGCTGCACAGACGGACTTTGCGCTCGAGTTTCATAATGAAGTTTCCTCTTTCTTATTCTTGATGTATTACCTTTTATGGCGTCTGGCTTGTCCTTTGCAGATTTGTGCGCCGGTCAAGTACAGTCGCCAAGAAGAGATTATAGCACAAAGCGTGGAAAGATGGAACCACCTATTTGAAAAATTTTTGTTTCGGAAAAGACGGGCTTTCACCACGGCTGTCGGTTTTCTACCGCAGTGAAAACACAAAATCTATGTGTTAATACCCATAGTTTAGCATAGATGTGGGGTCCGGGCAAGACTTTTGACAATAATGACGAAAAAAGACGAAAAATATCGGCATTTTTCTTGCTTTACAAGTCGTTTTCCAATGTGTATAATCAACCTGTTGTAAACCAAAAACAAGGATATTACCAAAAATAGATCCTTTGGAGATTGAGGAGAACACATCATGGAGTTCAATCGTATCATCAAGCTGCTGCGCAAGGAGCGCGGCATCACCCAAAAGCAGGCGGCAGAGGATCTGGGGGTCTCTCAGGCACTGCTGTCCCACTACGAAAAAGGCATCCGCGAGTGCGGCCTGGACTTTGTGGTGCGGGTGGCAGACTATTATAATGTTTCCTGCGACTATCTGCTGGGGCGCAGCGCCGAGCGCAACGGTATGATGCTCTCTGCCGAGGATCTGCCCAACCCCGAAAAGATGAAGGACAACGTCTACCACGGCAGCGTGCTGCCCACCATGAACAAAAAACTCATCTCCAACAGCCTGAACGTGCTCTATGCCAAGATCGGCCAGTGCCACAGCAAGGCGCTGACCACCGAGGTGAGCGCCTACCTGATGATGGCGGTGGCCAAGATGTTCCGGCTGCTCTACTCTGCGGAGCCGCACAATGCCTCCAGTATGTTCAGCATCGAGCCCCGCCGCTGGCACGGCTATTCCGATGCTGTGATGCGGATGGCCGAGGCCAATGTGGAGGCGCTGCTGGACGGGCAGGACGTGAACGGCGGCGAGGGCGTCAAGGATCCCGCCTGCCTTGCCATGACCACCGAAAGCCTGACGCGGGAATTTCCGCTGTACACGCCCAGCCTGTTAAATCTGGTCAAGACCAGCGAGACCCACGTCAAGGGGCTTTCGCCGCAGGAGTGACCCCGCTTGTGAAATTGTTGTAAAGAATCGCCCCGGGCTCTTGCATCTGTGCGCAGGAAACGGTATAACCAAATAAGAAAGAAAAAAGAAAATCACCCTTCAAGGAGGATATAACGTTATGTCTACTGTCATTTCCCGTCGCAGCTTCCTCAAGTGCACCGGTGCATCCGCCGCTGCACTGGGCGCAGCCAGCCTGCTGGGTGGCTGCAAGTCCAACGGCAGCGATACCGTGGTGGAGGTCAAGGTGGGCGATACCGTCCGCAACTGGAACGGCTTGGGCGTGCAGCTGACCAGCGTGTTCCACCTGACGCAGGATCCCGTGCAGCCGGCAGGCTACGAGTATCTGGGCGTGCGGGTGACCACCGTCAACCGCAGCAAGACCGAGAGCTATGCCATCGGCGCACAGGGCATTGACGCCATCAACGAGGCCTACCCCGTGCCCCCGCTGGAGAACGTGGACGCAAACTTTCAGGCCATGGCCGCCGCTACCCCGGATTTTACCGCCGTCTGCGATGACCAGCCCGCAGCCTGCTGTGCCAACATCTCACTGTACAACGCCAATTCCCAGAGCTTTTCCGACGTGGAGAGCCTGCCTCCGCAGGGCAGCGCCTACATCGTGCTGATGCTCATGGTGCCCAAGGATTGGAAGCAGCTGAAAGTCACCTATGTGCCCACCTTCCTGGAGGGCAAGAGCCTGACTTTCGTCATGAACGCTTCCGACGTGATCCGCAGCTGACAGGATCACCAGAAAAGCCACTTAAGCTTCGTCTAAAATGCGCGATGCTGCCACAAAATCTTCACATTTGTTTTGTGGAAAATCATTGACATTTTTCTCTGTTTCGCCTATTGTATAGATAGTGCCCTATGGCAGAATCTGTATTGATGTGTCCCAAAGGAGGAACGAATATGACTGGGGAATTTTCCCGCCGCTCTTTCCTGAAATATACCGCCCTCACCGCTGTGGCTGTGGCGGGCAGCAGCCTGCTGACCGGCTGCTCCGGGTATGCCCCGGTGCAGCACGCTCCCGGCACCAGCAACGTTGTGCTGAAGGTTCTCTCTACGCTGGATCGGGTGGAATACGATGAAGATACCAACACCACCTTGTTCCGGCTTGTGGTGACCAATGGCCGCAATAATGCGCTGGAAGTGACCAAGGCAAACTTTGCCGTGAAGGCAGAGGGGTATCTGGCCGACCAGAACGATAAGCTGCAGGTGACCAGCCCGGATGCGCTGAGCTATCAGGTCAAGAAGGGCGAGACCGTTACCTATAATGTGTATGCAAAGGGGCTGAACGCACTGACGGACGGCCCGGTGACCCTTACCTTCTATCCTGACTTGCAGTACAGCGAGTTCAACGCCAACTGGGAGCTGGCCGCAGACGTTCTGGCACCGAAGGAATCCGGCCCCTCCACGACCTGACCCCTTCAGCCGGAAGAACATACTGGTAAAAAACGGAGGAATAAGCCATGTCTTATACATTTTCCCGCCGCGCATTCCTGAAGTACTCGGCAACCACCGCAGTAGCTATGGCCGGTGCCGGTCTGCTGGGCGGCTGTGAATTTAAGGACCCCAACAACCCGGTCAGCAAGGAGCTGCCCAGCACGATCACCAGCAGACTGCAGGTCATTGCCAGCCTGAATACCATGAAGATCGCAGACAACACCTGTACCCTGGAGGTGGAGATCCAGTCTGCTCGTGTAAACCCGATCCGGCTGACAACAGATAGTTTTTCCGTTGCTGTTAAAGATGCCGCGGGCAAGCAGCGTTATCTGAGCTTGACAAACGGCGGTGTGCAGATCAAGTCCGCTGAGAACCTTCTGCTCCAGAAGAAAAAGTCCACCAAGGTCCAGCTTGCTGCCATTGGTTTCCCTGAGAAACTGGAAGAGGGCGACACCGTGATCTTCAAGTTCATTCCTGTCCGCGAGAACTCTGAGATGTCCCTGACCTGGGAGATCTCCAAAGAGGAGTACGAGAACGCCATCACCGAGGAAGGTGGCGGCTCCAGCGAGGCACCGGAGCCCGGTGCAAGCACTACCGCCTGACCTTTGAAGCACGACCGCAGGCCGCTGCACAAGACTTTGTGCAGCGGCCTGTTTTTGTGTGTAAAGCTGCTTTAAACAGCGTGCTGATGATTCGGGCCGCAGCACCGCGCCTTTGTACGGCACATGGAGAAAAGTGTTGACGGCAGCGGGCTTTTTTGTTATACTGTATAAGGTTTATTTTGGAGATGTATCGAAGTGGTCGTAACGAGAACGACTCGAAATCGTTTTGTCCTTAACCGGGCACGTGGGTTCGAATCCCACCATCTCCGCCAACAAAAGGCATCAGCTCAGGCTGGTGCCTTTTTTGCGGCTAGATGGTGAGGATGAGAACAGGGCGGCGGTCCGCAGACCGCAAGCAATCAGCCCTGCGGGCTGTTGCTTAGCCCGCGGGAGAATATCCACCATCTCCGCCAACAAAAGCATCAGCTCAGGCTGGTGCTTTTTTGTTTCTCCAGCCTTTCAAAAGTATGTGTCAATGGTTGTAGTTCAAGATCTTCTCAAGCGTATCCGCAAACCTGACATCCTGCTCCTTCGTCCGCTTTGGACTCCCCTTTGGGTGCTTTCCAGCACGGAGGAGTTTCTTGTTTTCGTACCGCCGCAGCATGAGAGCATCTATGTTGTCGGCGGTGTATTCCAAACCGTTCTGGTTCAGCACCCGGGCACACTTGGCAAGGCACATACTCGCCAGCCCGTAGTCCTGCGTCACGACCACATCCCCCGGCTTTACCCGGTTGACGAGAGCAAAATCCACGCGGTCCGCTCCTTTGTCGAACACCAGCGTCTGCGCACCTTCTCGCTCGATTTGGTGAGCTGTGTCGCACAGGATGATGACCGGAACGCTAAACCGCTTTGCAATCTGTAAAGTCAGATCGACGACCGGACAACCGTCTGCATCAATCAAAATGGTCATGTGTGTTCCTCCATCACCCACCGAAAGGCTTTCGCCGTGCGCAGGTCGGCATCTTTGAAATGCCCGCCGCTGTTCCATTCAAGGGTGCAGTCTACCCTACGCGCTGTAAGCTGGCTGTGCAGGGTGCGGATATTATCGCCCACCACAGCCATGACGGCGTTTTTCGTGCGCTCTTCCTTGTTGCCAAGGCTCAGATAAACGCGCTGTGCCTGTATCGGGTGCTGCTGTTCAAATTCCATCCAGCCCGGAAACCACACCGAGGGCGAGGCGGCAGCGATACCGTAGAACAGATTTGTCTGGGTGGAGGCCCACAAAGCAAACAGCCCGGCCAGTGAATAGCCGCCCAGAATGATTTTGATGTTTTCCGGGAGAGGATACTGCTGCTTCAGTGTGGGAATGACCTGTTCCGTCAGAAAGCGCAGGGTGTCCGCAGCATTGCCACCGAAACTCTCTTTGCCCCATACCGCAGGAGCTTCCCACGGGGAAAGTTCATCGTTCCAGCTTTCCACCGGAATAGCCGCAAACAGAAAGCGGTGCGCACTCTGTGCAATAGCGGTAACCTCGCTTTCCATGCTTTGCAGCTCGTGTTCGCCGGTCATTTGGAGCAGTAGGTATTCTGCATGGGGCTCGCCGTAAATGCGGCAAGGTTTGTTCCCGATTTGCATTGTCTGTGCATTCACTGCGGCGTCCTCCCGAAAAAACTTTGATAAGCCCAGTATAGCAACTAAAAAATCATTTTGCAATTCAAAAGGCGTTCATAGCCGTAGCAAGCAGTATCTTCGTACTGTGGAATCCCCTCGTTGGCACAAAGATACTGCCCCTCTTCGCTCAAGTGGGCGATTTCTTTTTCATCCATCATCAATTTCAAGTAGGCCATGATGTCACGCTCCTTTTCTCCAGTACACCATGATCAGGTGGATAGACAAGATGAATTGTCGCTTCACTGCGCGTACACGTTCTCCCTTAACACTACTTCCTCTGCCTGTGCTTCGATTTCTCCGGTAAACTGAAACCATCCATCCTCATAGTCCATCACAAAGTCTGCATGATATTTGTTCAGAATAAGTTTTATATTGGAAATCCCGAACCCATGAAGACTCGCATTCGGTTTTGTCGTTTGAATCGTATCATTTTTTATTTCGACCGGAAGGGTCGTGTTTCGAACAGAAAACAAAAAGCTTTGTTTTAACACTGCAGAAACCCGGATCACTCGATCGCCCTCAATTTTTTCGCAGGCTTCAATGGCATTATCCAGCAGGTTGGAAAATAAGACGGCCATATCCGATACATCAAAAGGCAGAGCCGATAAATCGTTCAGCTCAAAATCGATTTCAATTCCCTTTTGAATCGCTTCAGTTGCTTTCGTATTGAACAGCGCATCCAAAATCGCATGGTGGGAGTTTACTAAGAACAATCGATCTGTTTGCTCTTGGGTCACAGAATTCAAATATTGTTCTGCCGCATCGTACTCCTGATTTTCCAAAAGACCTTGAAGTGTGTTGAGATGTGCCCGAAAGTCGTGCACCTTATGGCGCTGAGCCGTATAGAGCTGACTTGCCGCTTCCATATTTTTAGCCTGAAACTGAAGCTGTTGTTCCAGTGCCAAAACTCTTTCCTGATTTTCAACCGTCTTTTCCATTCGTTCCAAAAGATATAAAACGGCCACATTGGCAGCAAAAATCAAACCGCAGGCAGCAGCAATCACCATTTCACTTGCGTTTTTCCCAGTTGTCATGTATAGCAAAAGCACAAGCATCACAAACGATGTACTTGGAAACAAAAAGTAGAGCCATGACCGTACGCCAGTCAACCTATTGGGTCTTCCCGAAAAGCTTCTTTTCCTCATAACTCGTCGAAATGTATATGCCAGAAAGAGTTCTGTTGAATAATTGATCCCACCGTAGACCATTGCACACGGAAAACTTGTCCGAAAAGATTCTCCATCCATCCCGCAGATAAAAGCCCCCATCATACCGAGGCCGAATGATAGGTAATAGGTAACAAGGTATTCTATGCAAACCAACAGCAGCAGCATTTTATCGGAAATCTCTTTGTATAGGACTCTTGCGCTTATCGTGTACGACAAAAGAATCATGCCGATCTTCATAGCCTGATCTCGCCCGAAGAATACAAACGGAACCTGCAGCACCCAAAAAAGCAGCGCAACAAAACACCCGACCCCCAGTTTGAATTTCCAATTATCCCAGCGTCTGGTGGCAAACGCATCTAGAAAGAATACCAGCGACAGCGTATCAATCACGGTATAAAGAAAGCTCAAGAGATCACCCATCGATTTTTCCCTCTCCACTTCAAGTAGTGCTGTTTTAATTCCTTGTGGTTCTTAGCGCTTGAGGGCAAAACGATTTCTCCGCGCAAACGCACCTTCTCATACTGCATCTGTTCAATGTACTCCATATTTACCAAAAAAGACTTTTGAATCCGCAGAAATCCAAGGTCTTCCAACTTTTCTGACAAATCCGTCATGTTTCCATAAAAACGATATTCCTTCCGTTCGTCATGGATCAGGTGCATGATAATGATTCGCAGATTTGACTCCAGATAGAGAATATGATTTACCGGGATATCGATCAATTCTGAATTGACAGATATCGTAATGATTTGTTTTTCCCGAACCACTTCCCTGACTGCGTCCTCAAAATAGGATACCAGTCTTTTCTGCATATTGCTTTTCAAAAGATACCGAAACGCCTGTACCTCAAACCCTTCCGGCGCATACTGGATGAAGTTCGTCAGAAAAATGATAACGATCCCCGGTTTTTCTTTCCGAAGTCTCCGCGCCAGATCAATGCCGCTGAAGTCTCCCATATCGATATCCAGAATTGCAATATCGTACTCCGCAAAGTCTTTGATTGCACAGGGAGCATCAAACAGGTGAAACCGCACCTGCGTTCCAGTTTCTGTGCAATGCTTTTGAAGCAGCTCTGAAACCTGCTCCGTAACACTCCATTCATCATCACAGATCAATACATTCATCTGAAATCCCCCCCAAGATAAACAAAACGGCTTTTTGTGATTCAAAATATCTCATCCACGCTCACAGCGATTATAATACGATTCGATTGAAATCGCAAATAGTTCACTCTATTATGATAGAGCCGTGCCTTTTCATGACAGAAAAGCCGTTTTTCGTTACCATAATGTGGATTTTTTCGTGGGATGAGCGTAAAACAGAATCGCTTACCCGCATTATAAAATACCAAGGAGTATCGTCATGAAAGCATCGCAATATAACAGCAGTTTGCGCAAGAAAGTTCTTATTTTCGCAGCTGCTCTTGTCCTTCTTATCGCTCTTGTGTTTGAACTTTATCCAAGAAGCTCTCAGATCATCGATCTCTCCACCGGTTCCGGGCTTTCCAGAATGCTCCGATACGATGACGCGCAGGTCTATATCATTGGCGAGATTCATCGAAAAGTAGAATACCAAAAGTTCCGCAATGTGCTGTTCAAGTATCTTGTGGAGAAAAAAGGTGTGCGTGTCCTTTTGATGGAGCATGGCTATGCAAGCGGCTTTATCGAAAACGAAACGATACAGAACCGGATGACCTTTTCCGATGCGTTCGATCAGTTTACGATCTCCCAAGAGGACTACGAATTATTCCGGTGGATGTCGGAATTCAACCGAAACAGACCTGACAATGATAAGATCTCCATCGTTGGTGCAGATATCACAGATTCGATTGAGATGCTCTGCACCTTCTGCAAGTATCTTCTGAAAGATTGCGATTTTTCGGCAGCAGACAGAAAGACGCAGATGCTTTTGATCAGCATCCAGAAATGCCGGCTGCAGCAGCGTTTTCAAAACAGTCTGCTGCCACAGCTGATCGAGCAGATGCAGACCCAGCCGGAACAGCTCGAAATAGTGCTGGGCGATAAGATGATCCATCTGGAGCGTGCTCTTCTGGGCTGGCAGCAGGAGCTGACGTGCAATGAACTGAACGATTATCAGGCAGAGCTTCAATTTGGCGGCAAGGCTATGGCTTATCGGGAAGATGCCCTGTATGCAAATCTGCGGCGGATCTATCAGGAAAATCCAACTGCAAAGTATTTCGGTTCGTTCGGGGCAGCACACGTCCAAATGACACGCTATGTTGGCGATGGAACGGTTCATTGGATCGACAATTGTTTCGTTTCACGGATGGCTGGTGAAGAAAGCTTCCTTGACGGCAAGCTGACCGTAATTGACGGCGATGTGACCCATGAGATCGGAAATCTGGACGAATCCGATACGAACCATATCATCCTGTATAATACCGCCCGCGCAAAGAATCCCGCCGCTGAAAGCGGAAAATTCTTTGCGGAGTCTCCGGACATCCCGGATGAAAAAATCGCACAGTATGTAATGCTGTTTGAGCACCCGGATCAGATCACAAACAGCGAGGAGCATCCGGGCTGGTACTGGCTCAACCATAAAAAAGAATAGGGAACTTACCACCACTTCCTCCGGTTCGGCACAGTCTGCCGTTTCCGGTGGCTGGAACGTAAACGATACGCAAAAGACCGTCTCCGCGTTTGAAAACGGAGACGGTCTTTTTGTCGGGGAGCAGTTCGTTCGCAGCTCACTTCAGCTTGCTCAGGTAGCGGTAGATGGTAGCCTCCGAGGAGCCCAGCTGGGCGGCGACCTCGCTGACGGCGCCTTTCATATAAAAGATGCCCGCGTGGTGCAGGGACTCCACGATGCGGATCTTTTCCTCCATGGTCAGCCGGTCGGGCGGCAGCCCGGCGCTGCCAGTCACCTCGGCAATGGCATTCTGTACGGCGTCCGGCAGGGAACTGACAAAGTTCTCCACCCCGATGCCGGTGGAGGAAGGCTCGGTGTGCGCCCCGCAGAGGGCAAGCAGCTCCTGCGCGATGCGGCTGTACTTGCCGGCATCAAAGTTGATGCAGAGCATGCCGATGAGCTGGCCGTTATCCTTGATGAACATGGTGGAGGAGCGCAGCCGCCCCTTGGCCTGCGAAGCGCCCTGATAGCCCGCCAGATAATCCTGCTTTTCATACATCCGCTCCTGAATGAAGCGCAGCGCCATGTTGGAAAGGGGCGCACCCTCGGTGCGTCCGCTGATGTGGTTATTGACGATGGCAACAATGGTGCCGTCCTCACTGGTAAGGTCGTGCAGAACTACCTCGTAGTCCGGGCCCAGCGCCTCCCCCAGAAAAGATACCACTACGCGATAAGGCTCAAGTCTTGCATCCATCCCGTTCACCTCTTTTGTACTGCTGGAGCGTGTGAGAAAAAATTCTCACGCGTGTTCTGCTGCTATCATAGCAGAAATGACAGAAATTTACAATAAGAAGGTGCGTTGTATCCATTGTTTCGTCAAAGTGATGACATTTCCCGGGTGCTTTTGTCACGTACGACAATTTGTTCTCATGATAAGAAAATATTATTGACAAAATATTCTCAATGCGTTAGGATAGTGTCAGCAAGGGAAGGACAGCCCTTCCCGACAAGTGGAAAAGGAGAAAATCGGATGAAACAGGTAATCGTTACCCCCAATGCTCCCGCTGCCATCGGCCCCTATTCGCAGGGCATCGCTGCGGGGCAGACCATCTATGTGTCCGGGCAGCTGCCCATCGATCCGGCCACCGGCCTGATCCCGGAAGGTATCGCCGCCCAGACTGCACAGTCTCTCAAGAACATCCAGGCCATTCTGGCACAGCAGGAGATGACGCTGGCCAATGTGGTCAAGACCACGGTATTTCTGGCGGACATCAACGATTTTGCAGAGATGAACAAGGTGTACGGCGAGTACTTTGCGCAGCCCTACCCCGCGCGCAGCGCGGTGCAGGTGGGCAAGCTGCCCAAGGACGCTCCGCTGGAGATCGAGTGCATTGCTGTAAAGTAAGTTCCCCCGCACGGGAAGAAAAGAAACGGTGAACCAAATGGATAAACAGATGTTCGTTCGCATCCTGAACAGTGAGATGGAGCTGGCCACCGGCTGTACGGAGCCCGGCGCAGTCGCTCTCACCGCCGCAGAGGCGGGCGCAGCACTCCGCAAGGCGGGCGGCACACGGGTAGAAGCCGTGACCGTCCGCGCCAGCATCAACATTATCAAAAACGCCATGTCGGCAGGCATTCCGGGCACCTCGTATCAGGGCATGGATTACGCCGCCGCCATTGGTGCCGTAGGCGGCGACCCCGTCCACCTGCTGGAGGTCATGAACTATGTGCCCCGGGAGCAGATGGAAGAAGCCGCAGCCCTTGTCAAGGCAGGCAAGGTCAAGGTAGAGGTGGCACAGGTGCCGCAGAAGCTCTACGTTGAAGTGCTTGTCACTTCTGACGGTCACACCGGCCGCGCGGTGGTGCGGGATCTGCACACCAACGTGGTGCTGGTGGAGCAGGATGGCGTGGTCACGCTGGACAAGCAGCACGCCGACCCCGCAGCAGCAGGGGACAGTGATGTGGTGACCCCGGAGCAGATCGCAGAATTTCTGACCGTCCGTTCCATCTGGGATTACTGCACCGAGGAGCTGGACCCCCTGCACGACCCCATCGACATCATCCGCAGCGCCGTACAGGTGAACACGACGATCAGCAACGAGGGTCTTTCCAAGGAATACGGCCTTGCCATTGGCCGCAATCTGGAACTGAACTGCCGCAAGGGTCTGATGACCCGCGACCTGACCACCAACGCCATGGTCATTGCTTCTGCCGGTGCGGACGCCCGTATGGCAGGCGCGCCGGTTTCGGTGGTGGCAAACTCCGGCAGCGGCAATCAGGGCATCACAGCTACCATGCCTGTTGTGGCAACTGCCCGCTGGCTGGACATCGACGAGGAGAAGATGCTCCGCGCCGTGACCCTTTCCAACCTGATCGCGATCCGCATCAAGGCCAAGTTTGGCCGCCTGAGCAACCTTTGTGGTGCAACGGTTGCTGCCACCGGCGCAGCCTGCGGCATTGCCTATCTGCTGGGCGGCGGCTACCACGAGGTATGCTGCACCATCCAGAACATGGTGGGCAACGTCACCGGCATGGTATGCGACGGCGCAAAGGCCGACTGTGCACTGAAGATCTCCACCTGCGTCAACGCTGCCTGTCAGGCAGCTGCCATGGGTGTGCGCGGCGTGCGGGTGCAGAGCACCGACGGCATCGTGGAGCACAATGTGGAGTATACGCTGGACAACTTTGCCACCCTGAGCACCCACGGCACCAGCGACCGCGTGATCCTTGATCTGATGCTGAACAAGCACCTCCCGGAGACGGAATAAGTCTCCCCACCCAGCCCCTTTCCGGGGAAAAAGAAAGAGGTACTAAAGTTATGAAAAAGCTATTCAATAGTCTGCCCTTCCGGCTTCTGCTGGGCATTTTTGTTGGTATCATCCTTGGTCAGGTGTTCAACGAGAGCACCATGGGCGTTGTGGTGACCCTGCAGTACATCATGGGTCAGCTCATTACCTTCTGTGTGCCGCTGATCATCATCGGCTTCATTGCCCCGTCCATTACAAAGCTTGGCAAAAACGCCTCCCGCCTGCTGGCAGTGGCCATCGTCATCGCCTATGTGTCCTCTGTCTGCGCAGCCTTCATGAGCATGGGCGCCGGCTACGGCCTGATCCCTCACCTGTCTATCGACAACAACGTTGCCGGTCTGCGCGAGCTGCCGGGCGTCGTCTTTGAGCTGAACATTCCCCAGATCATGAGCGTCATGAGCGCTCTGGTGCTGAGCGTTCTGGTTGGTCTGGCTGCTACCTGGACCAACAGCAAGCTGACCTGCGACTTCCTGAGCGAGTTCCAGAACATCGTGCTGGACATCGTGAGCAAGGTCATCATCCCCGTTCTGCCCTTCTACATTGCCGCCACCTTCTGCGGCCTGAGCTACGAGGGCACCATCACCCATCAGCTGCCCGCCTTCCTGCAGATCATCGTCATCGTTATGGCCGGTCACTACATCTGGCTGGCTGTGCTGTACCTGCTGGCCGGTGCTTACTCCGGCAAGAATCCTTGGGAAGTGCTGCGTCACTACGGCCCCGCTTACCTGACCGCTGTCGGTACCATGTCCAGTGCTGCTACGCTGGGTGTGGCGCTGGAGAGTGCCCGCAAGAGCAAGGTGCTGCGTAAGGACATGGTCAGCTTCGGCATCCCCCTGTTTGCAAACATCCACCTGTGCGGCTCTGTGCTGACTGAGGTGTTCTTCTGCATGACCGTTTCCAAGATCCTGTACGGCAAGCTGCCCAGCGTTGGCACCATGATCCTGTTCTGCCTGCTGCTCGGCATCTTTGCTATCGGCGCACCTGGCGTGCCCGGCGGCACTGTTATGGCTTCTCTGGGTCTGATCACCGGCGTCCTGATGTTCGACAACGCCGGTACCGCTCTGATGCTGGCCATCTTCGCCCTGCAGGACAGCTTCGGCACCGCCTGCAACGTGACCGGTGACGGCGCTCTGACCCTGATGCTGACCGGCTACGCCGAGAAGCATGGCATTGCCGATACCGGCGACCTCGAAAGCCCGATCCTGTGATAAAAACCTGCACGCTCCTCCTTAATTACAAGAGACTGTGAACAGACAGTCCCAAAATCTCCGAAAAGCCCCGGCGACCGCATGGCCGCCGGGGCTTTTTGTGCTTCGCCATTTGTACCCCCTCAGTCTCGCTACGCTCGCCAGCTCCCCCAAGGGGACGCCAACCCTCTCAGGCGCTCCCGCGCCAGCTCTCCCGAAGGGAGAGCCAAGGTTCAAGGCTTGTTGCTAAAGCATTAGGTGCAATGAGAAACCTTGCCGCCACCGCAAAAAGCTCCCCCCTCGGGGGAGCTGGCATCGCGCAGCGATGACTGAGAGGGTTCGGCCACCCGCCGGGGCTTTTTGTGCTGCAACCCGGTTTGAGATCCGGCGTAATGGGATGAAATTTTTGAAACGCCTTTAAAACCATAAAGCAAAATGCTATACTAGAAGGACATTGGGTGCGCTGAAAATGCGCAGCCTGAAAGGAGCTTTTATGACGCAGCTTTTGATTCGTCTGTTTATACGCCGTCCCAATTCTCCGCAGGACCCCCGCGTCCGCGCCGCCTACGGCAATCTGGCCAGTGTGGTGGGCATGGTGTGCAATATCCTGCTCTGTCTGGGCAAGTTTGTGGTAGGTACCCTGTTCGGCTCTATCGCCATCACTGCCGATGCACTGAACAACCTTTCGGATGCTTCCTCCAATATCGTCAGTCTGGTGGGCTTCAAGCTGGCTGCCAAGGCACCGGATGCCGAGCATCCCTACGGTCATGCCCGCTTTGAGTATCTGGCGGGTCTGGTGGTCAGTGTGACCATTCTGGGCATCGGCTTTTCCCTGCTGAAGGAATCGGTCACCAAGGTGCTGCACCCCACGCCGGTGCAGTTCGGCTGGCTGACCGTGGCGGTGCTGGCGGTGTCCATTCTGGTCAAGCTGTGGATGAGCAGCTTCAACCGTGCCATTGGCCGTATCATTTCCTCCGAGACCCTCATCGCCACCGCCGCTGACAGCCGCAACGACGTGCTGAGCACCGCTGCCGTGCTGGTGGCTGCCATCCTCTGCCGGGTGACCGGCTGGGATGTACTGGACGGCCTGATGGGCGTGGGCGTGGCGGTGTTCATCCTGATCTCCGGCTGGGGTCTGGTGATGGATACCCTGAGCCCGCTGCTGGGCGAAAGCCCCAGCGAGGATCTGGTGGAGCATATCGAACAGACCGTGATGGGTTATCCCGGCGTGCTGGGCGTACATGACCTGATGGTGCACGACTACGGTCCCGGCCACCAGTTTGCGTCCATCCATGTAGAACTGCCCGCCGAGCAGGACCCGCTGGAAGCGCACGACCTGATCGACAACATCGAGCGGGACTTTATGAAAAACGACCATCTGATGGTGACCATCCACTATGACCCCATCGTCACCTCGGACGCCGCCGTGGGGGTGCTGCGCAGCCGCCTGACCGAAAAGCTGCGCCAGCTGGACCCGGCGCTCTCACTGCACGACCTGCGCATCGTGCCGGGCAAGACCCACACCAATGTGCTTTTCGATCTGGTGCTCCCCGCGGGCTATGCCGGGGACAAGGTGGAGCTGCTGACCCAGATGGAGCAGTTCATCAAAGAGCAGGATCCCACCTATAACTGCATTATCAAGCTGGAACAAAGCTATACGGCTGCGGCGCATAAATGAGGGGGAGCCGCACAGGCTCTGTGCAGATATAAGGAAAGCAGAGGGAAAGTAGTATGCTGAACGAGACCTACCGCGCCATGCTGAACAACAAAAGCGTTATCCGCGAGACCTTCATGTATGGCAGACAGCGCGCTGCCCAGATCGGCAGCGAGAACGTGTTCGATTATTCACTGGGCAACCCCAGCGTGCCCTGCCCGCCGGAGTTCACTGAGGCCATGCAGACCCTGCTGGCACAGGAAGAGCCGGTAAGCCTGCACGGCTATTGCCCCAGTCAGGGCGACCCGGGCTTCCGCACTGCAGTGGCGGCGCATCTGACCGAGACCTTCGGCCTGCCCTATGCGCAAAAGCACATCTTCCCCACCACCGGCGCAGCGGGTGCGATCGCCCACGCCATCCGGGCGGTGACCCAGCCCGGGGACGAGGTGCTGACCTTTGCGCCTTACTTCCCGGAGTACGGCCCCTATGTGGCGGGCACCGGCGCAGTGCTGCGGGTGGTGCCGCCGCAGGCGCCCACCTTCCAGCCCAATCTGGATGCCTTTGCACAGATGCTGACCGAAAAGGTCACCTGCGTGCTCATCAACACCCCCAACAACCCCACCGGCGTGGTCTACTCTGCCGACACCCTGACCCGCATGGCGGCGATTCTGACCGAAAAAAGCGCCCAGTATGGACACAATATCTTCTTGGTCAGTGACGAGCCCTACCGGGATATCGTTTTTGATGGCAAGACCGTGCCCTACCCGGCGGCGTTCTACCCCCACACCCTGACCTGCTTCTCCTACTCCAAAAGCCTGAGCCTGCCCGGCGAGCGTCTGGGTTATGTGGCAGTGCGCCCGGGGTGCGAGGGCGAGGACATCCTTGTGGACATGATGAGCCAGATCTCCCGCTTTACCGGCCACAACTGCCCGCCCAGCATCATCCAGCGGGCGGTCAGCCGCTGCCAGAAGGTGACCAGCGACCTTTCGGTCTACCAGACCAACATGGAACTGTTGTACGAAAAACTCACCGCGCTGGGCTTTGCCGTGGAGCGCCCGGGCGGCACCTTCTATATCTTCCCCAAGGCACTGGAAGAGGACGCCAACGCCTTCTGCCGGAAAGCCCGGAAATTTGATCTGCTGCTGGTGCCCAGCGACAGCTTTGGGGTAAAGGGCTATGTGCGCCTTGCCTACTGCATCGACACCGAAAAGGTAAAGCGCAGCCTGCCCGCCTTTGAAAAGCTGGCAGCCGCCTACCGCAAGTAACCGGAACGCCCCGGCCCGGGGCATAAAATACACAACCAATAGAGGAAAGGGAAACCTGCTATGGAAAAGATCAAGATGACGACCCCGCTGGTAGAGATGGACGGCGACGAGATGACCCGCATCCTGTGGAAGATGATCAAGGACGAGCTGATCCTCCCCTTTGTGGATCTCAAGACCGAGTACTACGATCTGGGTCTGCCCAACCGCGATGCCACCGCAGATCAGGTGACCATGGATGCCGCCCTCGCCAACAAGAAGTACGGCGTGTCGGTCAAGTGCGCCACCATCACCCCCAACGCCCAGCGCGTGGAGGAGTACAAGCTGCACGAGATGTGGAAGAGCCCCAACGGCACCATCCGCGCTGTGCTGGACGGCACCGTGTTCCGCGCACCCATTATGATCGACAGCATCCAGCCGGTGGTCAAGAACTGGAAAAAGCCCATCACCATTGCCCGCCACGCCTACGGCGATGTGTACAAGTGCACCGAGTTCCGCATCCCGGGTGCAGGCAAGGCTGAACTGGTGTTCACCGGTGCCGATGGCTCTGAGCAGCGCGCCACCGTCTTTGATTTTGAGGGCGCTGGCGTTCTGCAGGGCCAGTACAACAAGGATGATTCCATCCGCAGCTTTGCCCGCAGCTGCTTCAACTACGCACTGGATGTGAAGCAGGATCTGTGGTTCGGTGCAAAGGACACCATCTCCAAGAAGTACGACCACACCTTCAAGGACATCTTTCAGGAGACTTACGATGCCGAGTACAAGGAAAAGTTCGAGGCTGCCGGCATCACCTACTTTTACAGCCTGATCGACGATATCGTGGCACGCGTCATTCGCAGCGAGGGCGGCTTTGTCTGGGCCTGCAAGAACTACGACGGCGATGTGATGAGCGATATGGTGTCTACCGCCTTTGGTTCGCTGGCCATGATGACCAGTGTGCTGGTCAGCCCGGACGGCAAATACGAGTACGAGGCCGCCCACGGCACCGTCACCCGCCATTACTATAAGTATCTGAAGGGCGAAAAGACCTCCACCAACCCCATGGCCACCATCTTTGCATGGTCGGGCGCCTTCAAGAAGCGCGGCGAGCTGGATAACCTGCCGGAACTGGTGCACTTTGGCGAGGCACTGGAAGCCGCAAGCCTGCAGACCCTGAACGAGGGCATCATGACCAAGGACCTGTGCGGTCTGGCAGAGGGCATCACTCCCACCGCCGTGGACAGCGAGGGCTTTATCAAGGCCATCCGCACCCGTTTGGAGGCCAAGCTGGCATAACAGAAAAAGAACTATAAAAAAGGGGCTGCTGCACTGGATTTTATCCTTGTGCAACAGCCTCTTTTTTGTAAAACTCAGACGATGCGGACGCCCTTCTGGATGACGGCCTTGATGTTCAGTTCCTTGTCCGCAAGGATGACGTTGCCGTAGCGTCCGGCGGCAAGGCTGCCGTAATCGTTATCCACGCCGATGCTCTTGGCGGGGGTCTCGCTGGCGGCGCGGACGGCGCTTTCCAGCGGCACATTCATCTCCAGCACGGCGCGCTTCATGCAGTCGTACAGGCAGGTGTTGCTGCCTGCAATGGTGTCCGGGTGCTCGGTCAGGGTAGCGCGGGGTCCCTTGACCGTGATGGCCTGTCCGCCCAGACTGTACTGGCCGTCCGGCAGACCGCAGGACATGGCACTGTCCGCGATCAGGCAGACACGGTCGTCCCCGAAGGTGTTGAAGGTGAACCGCACCATGGCGGGGTGGATGTGCACGTTATCGGTGATCAGTTCCACCTCGGCGTCGTGCTCCATGGCTGCAATGATGGGGCCGGGCGCACGGTGGGTGATGCCGGGCATGGCGTTGTACAGGTGGGTCATGTGGGTGGCACCGGCCTCAAAGGCCCGCACGGCAGTGTCGTAGTCGGTGCAGGTGTGGGCGATGGAGATGCGCACCTCATTGTGGCATTCCTTGATGAAATCCAGGTTGCCCGGCTCTTCGGGGGCCACGTCCACCAGCTTGATCAGGCCGCCCGCGCGCTTCTGCAGGCGGCGGAACATCCCCGCGTCAGCACCCTGCACATACTCCGGGTTCTGGGCACCCACCTTCTTGGGGCTGATGAAGGGGCCTTCCATGTTGATGCCCACCAGATCTGCGCCCTTGCCGTTTTTGTGGGCGGCGGCGGCGTCCATCACATGGTTCAAAAACTCTTCCGGGTAGGTCATGGTGGCAGGGCAGATGGCCAGCACGCCCTTGCTGGCCTCAAAGTCGGCCAGCGTCTGAATGGCCTCCTCGGTGCCGTCGCAGAAGTCCTTGCCCATGGCCCCGTGGAAGTGGATGTCCACCAGACCCGGCAGGGCATACAGGCCCTCGGCGTCGATCACCTCTTCGCCCGCTTCCGGGGCGGCAAAGGGCACGATGCGCCCGTTGCGGATGAACAGCGTACCGCGCTCAAAGGTGTGGCGCGGCGTATAAACCAGTGCATTCTGAATGATCATGCAAAACACCTCGTTCTTCTCAGCGGCCGCCTCCCTGCGGGGAAGCCGCATCCATTTGATCTGAGTATAACACGTTCCTTTTTGGAAGAAAAGCGGTTTGTGTGAACAAAAAGCCGCCGGGAACGGGCGCTTTCTGCGCCCGCCCCCGGCGGTGTCATGCGGAGGCAACCAGCCCTCCGCGCCTGTTTTGTTTTACCGAAGTGCCAGTTACAGCATCTTCTTCAGCTCGTCGTACACGAACTGAACCTTGGTGCCGATGATCACCTGGCAAGCGTTCTTGCTGGGGCGGATGACACCGGCAGCACCAGCGGCCTTGACAGCCTTCTCGTCCACCTTGGCGTTATCCTTGACCTCAAAGCGCAGACGGGTTGCGCAGTAACCAACTTCCTTCACGTTCTCCTTGCCGCCGACAGCAGCCAGAACAGCAGAAGCGACTTCGGTGTAGTTGTTGTTGGCCAGAACGACCTTCTTCTCAGCCTCTTCGTCGTCATCCTCACGGCCGGGAGTCTTCAGGTCGAACTTGGTGATGGCGAAGTAGAACACGAAGTAGAACACCAGGAATGCTGCGATGCCCAGAGGAATGATCATCCAAGTCTTAGCAGCTGCGGGCAGAGAAGCGGAGAACACCAGGTCGGTAGCGCCTGCGGAGAAGCAGAAGCCAGCACGGAAACCGGAGTAGTAGGTGATGACGGTGAAGATGCCGTACAGAGCGGAGTACACAACGTACAGCGGGAAGCACAGGAACATGAAGCCGAACTCGAAGGGCTCGGTAACGCCGCAGACGAAGGCGCAGATTGCAGCGGACAGAACCAGGCCGATAGCAGCCTTCTTGTTCTTAGCGGTCTTGACCATAGCCAGAGCAGCACCGGCAATACCGAACATCATGCAGGGGAAGAAGCCGGACATGTACATACCCAGGCTCCAGCCCACATCCGCGCTGGTCTCGCCTGCCCAGAAGTGGGACAGGTCGCCCAGGCCGATGGTGTCGAACCAGAACACGTTGTTCAGAGCGTGGTGCAGGCCGGTGGGGATCAGCAGACGGTTCAGGAAGGCGTAGATGCCGGCGCCGATGCCGTCCATGCCAGCGATGCCGTTGCCGATTGCGACCAGAGCGTCGAAGATGACGGGCCAGACGAACAGCAGAACAACGGACACCAGAATGGAGATCAGACCGGTAGCGATTGCAACGAAGCGCTTGCCGGAGAAGAATGCCAGCCAGTCAGGCAGCTGGATATCCTTGAACTTGTTGTAGCAGGCAGCGCCCACAACAGCGGCCAGAATGCCGATGAAGGAGTTGCCGGCGACCTTCTGGAAGGCAATGTAGGTAGCGGTGCCCTCTTCCAGATGGCGCACCATGCCGACCACGCCGGGGTTCAGCAGCTGCTGCATCATCAGGAAGCTGACCAGACCGGCCAGACCTGCGGTACCATCGTTGTCAGCAAGGCCGACAGCGGCACCGATGGCAAACAGCCATGCCATGTTATCGATCAGAGCGCCGCCTGCCTTGACCAGCAGGAAGCCAACGGTGTAAGCTGCACCGGAGGTTGCTGCACCGGGAACGCCCATAACGCCCGGAGCGAGGGCATAACCAAGACCCATCAGGATGCCGCAGATCGGCAGCACAGCGACGGGAAGCATCAAAGCTTTGCCCAGTTTCTGGAGATACTTCATCATAAGACACATTCCTCCTTAAAGAATGTTTGTGTTTACAGACAGTCTCTGGTTGCAGGCCGTCCATAGTTCCGTAACAGAATAGTAACATATTTTGCAAAAAAAGAAAGTGGTTTTCGTCTTTTTTCTATCAAAATGCGTCAAAAGTCCTTATTCGATGGCACAACTGTAAGTATTTTTTGTTTTTTCTGCACGCGTCCTGATTTAAGTGCTGAAAAATCTTTTCTTTTTATGTCTATTTTGTCCAAATGGTTGCATCCCACCATAGGTCTCTGCATCCGTACATTTTATACAATGCGTTTCCCGTCCAGCACGGCCTGTTTCAGGGTGTCGCCGTCATACACCAGCTTGAGGGAAAAGTAGGGGTGCTCTTCCTCCAGCAGACGGAAAAACAGCTTATCTCCCTCCCAGATGGGCAGCTTATGCACCTCAGTCTTTTGCACCCACTGCAGTTCTCCCTCGGCGCAGGCATCGCCCCTTATCATCTCGCCCTCCCACCGGTCGGCGGTGTACAGGTGGATGAACTCGGTCATATTGCCCCACACAAAGGTCAGCAGTCCCCGGGCACGGTAGCGCGTCAGGGTAAGGCCGGTCTCCTCCCGCACCTCCCGCACAAGGCAGTCCTCCGGGCTTTCAAACCGCTCAAATTTGCCGCCCACGCCCACCCATTTGTCGTGGTTGTAGTCGTCCTGCTTTTTGATGCGGTGCAGCATCAGGTAAGCGTCCTCCCGCTCCAGATAGCAAAGGGTGGTGCTGAAGATGGGAAATTCCGGGTTCATAAATGCGCCTAAGTTCATGGGTCGTTCTCCTTTTTTGTCCGATATTTTCGCCAGAGGGCGAGAATGCTTACCGTATGCCGCCGCTGCGCGGCGGCATACGCGTATCTCTTTTCATAAGAAAGGGCTGCTGCATGAAACGCTGTGCAGCAGCCCTTTGGGAAGTACCTCCGCTGCGGATGCCCACACAAAGCAGCGGAAGCGTTTTTCGATTTATGCCTTGCGCCCGGCGCGGCCCTTGCCTGCGCTGTTCAGCTTGCGCACCAGATCGTTCTGGTGCTTGCGCTGGCTGGGCGTGGGCTGGGGGTCTTTGGCTTCCCCGGCGCGCTTGCCGGTCTGGGCAGCATCGGGGTCGATGCGTTCCAGCGTCCACTCCTGATTGCCGCCCGCCACATAGTTCCAGATCTGCGCCTGTGCGCCGTTGGCGGTGTTCATGCCCACAAGGTCGATGTACTTATCCGCCAGCACATTGCGGATGCGGGTGCGCCCGCTGCGGGTGGGTTCCAGCGCCCAGCACTGGCTCAGCCCGCTGGTGCGGCTCCACTGGTGCAGCCATG
>CAJMQZ010000021.1 GCA_905215595.1 uncultured bacterium | reverse complement strand
AATTGCGCGATTCCGGGCAGACTGCGGTCTGCCCGGAAGCGCATTTTCACGGGAAGGGTCGTAGAGGAAAACGGCAGCGCTGCACTTTAGCGGTCTGAACCCTCTCAGGCTCACTGCGTTCGCCAGCTCCCCCGAAAGGGGGAGCTTATAGCACGTCCATGCGCTTTTATCTTTTTCCTGATACGTTCCCTCCACCGCAAAAGCTCCCCCCTTCGGGGGAGCTGGCACGCCGTCAGGCGTGACTGAGAGGGTTTGTTTTCACAGCTCCTGCTGCTCAAACCCGTTGACGGTCAGCACGGTCAAGGCGGTAAAGCCTGCGGCTTTGATGGCGGCGGCGGCTTCGTCAAAGCCGAAGGTCAGCGCGGCGGTGTCGTGGGCGTCGGCGGTGATGATCACCCTGCCGCCCAGCTTGTTCCACTCGCCCAGCAGCCATGCGCCGGGGTAAAAGTCCTTGCGGTAGCCCCGGTATACGCCGCCGGTGTTTACTTCCAGAATGCAGTCGTTCTCCCGGGCGGCGTGCAGCGCCTTGAGCGCCGCTGCCTTGTAGCGGGGGGATTCCTCGTCAAAAAAGCTGCCGTCCGCGTTCAGCTTTTTGATAAGGTCGATATGTCCCAGAATGTCCGGCTTTTTGGCGGCGATCTTTTCCACCTCGGCAAAATAGGCTTCCACCGCTGCCAGCGGGTCGCCGTCAAAATCGTTGTTGATGCAGTCCCGCAGATCCTCGGGGCGGAAATCGATCTCGTAGTATTTCTCAGTGTTCTTGCCGTACAGATGGTGTGCGCTGCCGATCCAGTAATCAAAGCCCTTGGGCGTGCCCTCGCTCATCAGGTCCCACTCGATACCGCACAGGATATCCACCTTGCCCCGGTACTCGTTTTTCAGCTTGGCAATGGTGGCGCGGTACTGCGCGGTGCGGCCGGGGGTCATGCAGTATTCGCGGTCGGGCGTTGTGTAGCTGTGGCCGCTGAACCCAAGGGTGGTCAACCCCTGCGCACAGGCGGCACCCGCCATCTCCTGCAGGGTGTTTTTGCCATCACACAAAGTAGAGTGGCAATGTACGCTGGATTTTCGGTAGTCAGCCATAGGCTTTTCACTGCATCCTTTCCTGCTTGACCTTGTGGTCGATGACGTGGCGCTTTTCCAGCTCCCGGGTCACATCCTCTACGGTGATGCCCGCGCTGACCATCAGCACCAGTACATGATAGGCAAGGTCGCTGATCTCGTAGACCGTCTCGGCCTTGTCCTCTTTTTCGCCCGCAATGATGACCTCGGTGCACTCCTCACCCACCTTTTTCAGGATCTTCTCCTTGCCCTTTTCAAACAGGTAGGTGGTGTAGCTGCCCTCCGTGGGGGTATCCTTGCGGCCCTTGATGAGGTTATACAGCCCCTGCCAGCTGAACTGCTTCAGCTCCGGGGAGACATACACTTCGTTGAAAAAGCAGCTCTCTGCCCCGGTGTGGCAGGCGGGGCCGTCTTTTACCACCTCTACCACCAGTGCGTCGGCATCGCAGTCGGCGGTAATGGACACCACCCGCTGCACATTGCCGCTGGTCTCGCCCTTGCGCCAGATCTCCTGACGGCTGCGGCTCCAGAACACGGTGCGTCCCTCGGCAATGGTCAGCGCCAGCGTTTCAGCGTTCATGTAGGCAAGGGTGAGCACCTGCTTTGTGTAGTGATCCTGCACGATGGCGGGGATCAGGCCTTTTTCGTCAAATTTCAGTTCCATGACGGTTCTCCCTCCCCGGATGGGGATATTGTGTATTTTATCGTATTCAAGACAAAAATGCAAGGGTTTTATGCGTTTTTACAGCCGCATTTCCACGCCGTTGGCGTTCAGGTATTCCTTCAGCTCCCGGATACCCAGCAGCTTCTGGTGGAAGATGCCCGCCGCCAGCCCGGCGTCGATGCCATTGTGGTGGAACAGCTCCAGAAAATCCTCCTTTTTGCCCGCGCCGCCGCTGGCAATGATGGGAATATTCACCCGGGCAGCCACCGCGTCCAGCATTTCAAGGTCGAAGCCGTTGCGCACGCCGTCAGTGTCGATGCTGTTCAGGCATATTTCGCCCGCGCCGTGGGCGGCGCACCAGCTGATCCAGTCCAGCGCATCCCGGCCGGTATCCTCGCGCCCGCTCTTGGCAAACACCCGGAACTGTCCGTTCACCCGCTTCACGTCTGCGGAAAGCACCACGCACTGGTCGCCGTAGCGCTGCGCGGCGGCGGGGATGAGCCCGGGGTCCTTCAGTGCGCCGGAGTTGACGCTTACCTTATCCGCGCCGCATTTCAGCACCCGGTCAAAATCCTCCAGTGTGTTGATGCCGCCGCCCACGGTCAGGGGAATAAAAATCTCTCCCGCCACCCGGGTCAGGATGTCGGTAAAGAGGGCGCGCCCCTCAAAGCTGGCGGTGATATCGTAAAACACCAGCTCGTCCGCCCCGGCGGCGTTGTACAGCCGTGCCATCTCCACCGGGTCGGCCACGTCCTTGATGCCCTCAAAGTTCGTGCCCTTGACCACCCGGCCGTCGCGCACGTCCAGACAGGGGATGATGCGTTTGGTTATCATAAAGCTCCCTCTTTCTCAGTCCTGCACCAGCTGCACGCAGCGGGCAAGGCCCAGTGCGCCGGTGTACAGGCTTTTGCCCAGAATCGCCGCTGCTGTGCCCATCTGCTGCAATTCCAGCAGCTCTGCCTCGGAGGAGATGCCGCCGCTGGCGGTAAAGGCCACCCCGGGCACCTCTGCCGCAAGCTGACGGTAAAGGCTCAGGTTTGTGCCCTGCATCGCGCCGTCACAGGCAATGTCGGTATAGATGATGGCGGTGCAGCCGGCCTCTGCCAGCCGCTTGCAGAAGGCCACGCCCGGCTCGGCGCTGACCTCCTTCCAGCCGTGGATGGCAACATAGCCGTCTTTTGCATCCACGCCCACGGCAATTTTATCGCCGTATTTTTGCAGCATCCGGGCGGTAAAGGCAAAATCCGTCACCGCCACGCTGCCCAGAATGCAGCGCCCCACCCCGAGGGAAAGGTATTTTTCAATGCGCTCCTCGGTGCGGATGCCGCCGCCTACCTCGATGTACAAACCGCCCTGCTTTGCCAGCGCGGCAATGGTGTCGTAGTTGGAAAGGGTGCCGTCCTTGGCACCGTCCAAGTCCACCACATGAAGATTTTTTGCCCCGGCGGCCACAAAGCTGCGTGCCTGTGCGCAGGGGTCCTGCCCGTAAACGGTCATGCGGTCGTAGTCGCCCTGTGTCAGGCGCACCACCTGCCCGCCGCGCAGGTCAATGGCTGGAAATAGCTGCATAGTTGTTTCTCCTTTAGCGTCCTCGCCCGCTCACAATTCGCTGAATGCCTTGAGAATCCGTAGCCCGGTGTCGCCGCTTTTTTCCGGGTGGAACTGGGTGCCGTACACCCGCCCCGCCCGCACCGCGCCGGTGACCGGGATGGAATAATCGCTGACGGCAAGGGTGCTTTCGGCGCAGTTTTTGCCGTAGTAGCTGTGGACGTAGTACACATACTCGCCCTCGCGGATGTAGCGGAACAGGGGGTCGTCCTTTACGATATGTAAAGCGTTCCAGCCCATCTGCGGTACTTTCAGACTTTTGTCCGCGAGATCGGGCCCCAGCGGGCAGACCTCGCCTTTGATAAAGCCCAGCCCGGCGTGCTCGCCGTATTCGTAGCTTTTTTCAAACAGCAGCTGCATCCCAAGGCAGATGCCCAGCAGGGGCTTCTGTTCCGCCTGCTCCTTCAGCACCGGCACAAGGCCGGTGGCGGTAAGCTTTGCCATGGCATCCCCGAATGCGCCCACCCCCGGCAGAATGAGCCGGTCGGCGGCGCGGATGACATCGGCATCGGCGGTGACCACCGCCTGCAGCCCCAGCTGCTGTAAGCTGGAACGCAGGCTGAACAGGTTGCCCACCCCGTAATCAAGAATAGCGATCATACCAGCAGTCCTTTCGTGGAGGGGATCTCGTCCCGGTGTGCCGCGTCGATGCGCACGGCTTCGGCCAGCGCGTGGCCCGCGCCCTTGAAGCAGGCTTCCAGAATGTGGTGGGTGTTCTCGCCCGCAAACTGCACAAAGTGGACGGTGGCGGGCACGCTGCGGGCAAAGCCGTACCAGAACTCCTTGGCGCACTCCACGTCAAAATCGCCCACCTTTTCGGTCTGGCAGCGGATGTCCCAGTTCAGGGTGCAGCGCCCGGAAAGATCCACCGCGCACAGCACCAGCGCCTCGTCCATGGGCAGGTAAAAGCTGCCGTAGCGGCAGATGCCGCGCATCTCGCCCAGCGCCCGGGCAAAGGCCTGTCCCAGCGCAATGCCCACGTCCTCGGTGGTGTGGTGGTAGTCCACCTGCACATCGCCGTGGCAGGTGAGCACCAGATCAAACCGTCCGTGCCGGGCAAACAGCTCCAGCATGTGGTTCAGAAAGCCGCACCCGGTGTCGATCTCGTAGCGGCCGGTGCCGTCCAGATCAAGGTTCAGCTCGATCTGGGTCTCGTTGGTGCTGCGTTCCAGCGTTACCATGCGCTCTGCCATTGTCACACCTCCAGTATTTTGTCCACAGCGTCCATCAGCGCCTGCATCTGCTCCGGCGTGCCGATGGTGAGGCGCAGCCAGTTTTCAATGCGCGGCGCATCAAAATGCCGCACCAGAATGCCGTTTTCTTTTAACTTTTTGTATAGCACACCGCCGTTTATCCGATCTGTGCTGGCAAATACAAAGTTTGCGCAGCTGTCCAGCACGGTAAAGCCCCGGTCGGTCAGCTGCTGCATCGTCCATGCGCGGGTGTCCATAATGGCGGCGCGGGTCTTATCAAAGTAGGCGGTATCTTCCAGCGCAGCCTGCCCGGCCTTCAAAGTCAGGCGGTTGATGTTGTAGGGGTTCAGGCTGAACTTGACCCGGTTCAAATCGGCGATCAGCGCCGCATTGCCCATGGCAAGCCCCAGCCGCGCTCCCGCCAGCTGCCGGGATTTGGAGAAGGTCTGCACCACCAGCAGGTTGTCGTATTGGTCAATGAGGGGCACACAGCTCTCGCCGCCAAAGTCCACATAGGCTTCGTCCACAATGACCACGCTGTCCGGGTTCGATCGCAAAATGCCCTCGATGGCATCCCGGGGCAGGCACAGTCCGGTGGGGGCGTTGGGGTTTGCAATGACGATGGTCTCGTGCAGGCTGTGGTAATCGGCGGGGTCAAGGGTGAAGTCCTCTTTTAACGGGATGATGTGGGTGGGGATGTGCAGCAGGCCGCACCACACGTCGTAGCAGCCGTAGGTGATATCCGCAAAGGCTAGCGGGTGGCTCTCGTCACAGAAGGCGCGCAGCGCAAAGAACAGGTTCTCGTCGCTGCCGTTGCCGGGCATGACTTGTGACGGCTGCAAGCCGAAATGCGCCGCCGCCGTGCGCAGCAGCTGGGCACAGGCGGGGTCGGAGTAAAGACGCAGCTTTTCCACCTCGGCCTCGCTCACGGCTGCCACCACCCGGGGAGACGGCAGATAGGGGCTTTCGTTGGTGTTCAGTTTGATGTACTGCTGATCCTGCGGCTGCTCACCCGGGGTGTAGGGGGTGACAGCGGCCAGCGTGGGAGAAAGGAATTTACTCATGGTTCAAATCCTCACTTTTCATACCGGATGGTCACGCTGCGGGCGTGGGCGTGCAGGCCCTCGCGCTCGGCAAAATCGGCGATGCGGGGGGCTACTTCGCCCAGCGCTTCCCGGGTGTAGTAGAGGAAGCTGGACTTTTTTACAAAGTCGTCTACGCCCAAGGGGCTTGAGAAGCGGGCGGTGCCGCTGGTGGGCAGGGTGTGGTTGGGGCCTGCAAAGTAATCGCCCAGCGCTTCCGGCACGTTGCGGCCAAGGAAGATGCTGCCTGCGTTTTTGATCTCGTTCAGCACGCCGAAGGGGTCCTCCACGCACACTTCCAGATGTTCCGGTGCAATGATGTTGCAGGCTTCAATGGCCTTGTGCAGGTCGGTGCAGAGGATGATCTTGCCGTTGTCGTCCACGCTGGCGCGGGCGATGGCGGCACGGGGCAGCTGAGGGATCTGCACCTCCAGCTCCGCCTGCACGGCCTTGGCCAGCTCCGGGCTGTCGGTGACGAGGACCGGGCTTGCCAGTTTGTCGTGCTCGGCCTGACTCAGCAGGTCCGCCGCCACCCATGCAGGGTTGCAGCCGCCGTCGGCCAGCACCAGAATTTCGCTGGGGCCTGCGATCATATCGATGCCCACCTTGCCGAACACCTTGCGCTTGGCGGTGGCAACGTAGATGTTGCCGGGGCCAACGATCTTATCCACTGCCGGGATGCTCTGGGTACCGTAGGCCAGCGCCGCCACAGCCTGTGCGCCGCCGGTCTTGAAAATTTTGGTCACGCCTGCCGTGGCGGCGGCGGCCAGAATGACCGGGTTCACCTTGCCGTCCTTCCCGGCGGGGGTGGTCATGACGATCTCGGACACCCCCGCCACCTTGGCGGGGATGACGTCCATGAGCACGGTGGAAGGGTACGCCGCCGTGCCGCCGGGCACATACACACCGGCCTTTTCAATGGGGGTATATTTCTGCCCCAGTACAATGCCGGGGCGGTCGTTCATCACAAAATTCTTGTGCACCTGCTGGCGGTGGAACTGCTCGATGTTTTCCGCCGCCTGCCGCAGGGTCTCGAGAAAATAGGGGTCCATGCCCGCAAAGGCTTCGTCGATCTCGGCCTGCGTCACCTGTAAATTTTCGATTGCTGCACAGTCAAATTTCAAGGCGTAGTCCTTCAGGGCGTCGTCGCCCCGGGCGCGCACGTCCGCAATGATGGCGTCCACCACGTCCTCTACATTCTTTTCGGCGCGGATGTCCCGGTTCAGAATTTCCTCCGGTTTCAGCTCGTCAAAATTATACAGCTTGATCATTTCTCTTCCTCCTGCTTGTGCAAGGTGTCGCGCAGCTTTTCCAGCATGGTGTCCATCTGCCGGTGCTTGAACTGGTAGCTGGCCTTGTTGGCGATGAACCGCGCCGAGATGGGCATGAATTCGGTGACCACCTGCAAGCCGTTCTCCCGCAGGGTGGTGCCGGTCTCCACGATGTCCACAATGACATCCGAAAGCCCAAGGATGGGTGCCAGCTCAATGGAGCCGTTCAGCTTGATGATATCGATATCCCGCCCCATGGAGGCGTAGTAGCGCTTTGCAATGTTGACGAACTTGGTGGCCACCCGCACCGGGCGGCTGGGGTCATCCCGGTAGCCTGCCGGGGCGGCTACGCACATCCGGCAGCGGCCAAGGCCGGTGTCCAGCAGCTCGTACACGTCTGCGGCGGCCTCGGTCAGGATATCCTTGCCCACGATGCCCACATCGGCCGCGCCGTGCTCCACATAGATGGCCACGTCGCTGGGCTTGACCAGAAAATACCGGATGCCCGCCACAGGGTTTTCCACCACCAACTTGCGGGTGGCGTTGTAGTCCTCCGGGCAGCCGTAGCCGATGCCCGCCAGCAGATTATACACCTTGTCGCCCAGCCGCCCCTTGGGCAGCGCCACGTTCAGCATCACCTTGCCGGTGTCCTGATGCTGCACCGGCGGCATTGCGTTCAGCCGGTCCAGCTCGTCCAGATACACCGCAAAGCCGATGGCGCCCGCCCCGGGGGTGAACTTTTGCAGCAGCAGGTCATACCGCCCACCCTTCAGCAGCGGGCGGGGCAAAGCCTTGAGATAGCCCTGAAACACAAGGCCGTTGTAGTATTCCATTTCACCGGCTAAGGTCAGGTCTAACCGGATGCTGCCGCCCGCCTGTCCCAGCGTGGGCGCAAGGGCGGTCAGCTCTGCCACGGCGGCAGTCATGGCGGGGTTGCGGCAGAGCGCCGCCGCCTTGGAAAGGGTAGCCGCATAGCCGCCGGAAAGCTCCAGCACCCCGCACAAAGCGTCTGCCGCCGTTTCGGAAAGCCCCGCAGAAAGCGCGGCGGCGCGCAGCTCGTGGGCGTTTTTCTGCCGCAGCTTTTCCAGCAGCTGCGCCCGGGCGGCTTCCGGCACGCCCAGCGCATCGAACAGGCCGAACAGGTAGCCCATGTGGCTGACCTCCAGCACCCACTCTGCGCCCAGCGCCGCCAGCGACTGCGCCGCCAGACACACCGCCTGCTGCACCTCCGCCTCGCCCACAGCGCCCAGCATCTCCAGACCCATCTGGGAGATCTCTTTAAAGGTGTGGCTTTCGGCAGAGGGACGGTAGACGTTTTCGTGGTAGTAGTACCGCAGCGTCTCGCCCGGGGCGGGCTGTGCCGTCTTGGCGATGGACAGGGTCACGTCCGGCTTGAGCGCCAGCAGACGGCCGTCGAGGTCGGTAAAGGTGATGACCTGCTCCGACGACAGAAAGCTGCGGTTCTCCTGATACAGGCTGTACTCCTCGAACCGTCCCATGTGGTACTTGCGGCAGCCTGCCGTCTCGTACAGGCTGCGCAGCGCAAAGGAGGCACGCTCCTTTGGCTGCAGATGCTCCAGACTGAACTCCATTTCGCTCCCTCGTTTCTTTCCCTGCGCCGGCACAATTCCGGCGTCTCTATACACAAAAACATCCGGCGCGGCATCCTCCGCGCCCATAGTATGAAAGGCTTCTGTCCTTATTTTACTTTATCTAGATAAAGTTGTAAAGCGTGAAAGTAAACGTCTTTTCCATTCTTATCCTACAATTTTTCAGTGCGTTTGTACAGAAAGGCGAAAATTTTTCACCACACCGACTCCTCCCGTGAAAATGGAGCACCGGAGTGTCCGCAGACGCTCCGGTGCTCCGAAATCATAATTTTTGCCGCATCCTTCCGCCTACCGGCAGCCTTGTATTCCGTCATACAAAGGCGTATACTGGGGCAAAAAGGAGGCGTTTGCCATGTGGTTCGTTTACGCGCTGGGGTCGGCGGTGTTTGCCGCCCTTACCTCGATTCTGGCAAAGATCGGCATCGAGGGGGTCAACTCCACCCTTGCCACTGCCATCCGCACGGCGGTGGTGCTGCTGATGAGCTGGGGCATGGTGTTCCTTACCGGTACTCAGGCCGGTATTGCGGAGATCTCCCGACGCAGCTGGCTGTTTCTGGTGCTGTCCGGCCTTGCCACCGGCGCAAGCTGGCTGTGCTACTACCACGCGTTGCAGGTGGGTGCAGCGTCCAAGGTGGTGCCCATTGATAAGCTCAGCGTGGTCATCACCCTTGCGCTGGCTTTTGTGGTGCTGCACGAGCCCTTTACCGCCAAAAGCCTCATCGGCTGCGCCCTCATCACCGCCGGTACGCTGTTTATGGTGCTGTAACGGTCAGGCATGCGCTCCGGGCGTTTTCATGGGGTAGAACGCATTACAAAAACCGTTCCAGCTGGATGCGGTTATCCTCTTCAAAGTCCTGCAGCCGCTGGGCAAGGCGCTTTGCGCCCGGGGCGGCGTTGGGGTAGTCCTTGCAGCTTTTTACGCAGTCCACCACCCCCATGCCGCTGCCCTGCGTGAGCATCTCGGCCAGATTGCGGGTGGACTTATCCGTGAGGGTCTTCATACTGATGCCCATTTTCGTGTTCAGCTTTGCCATGGCGCTCTGCCCCTGCGCGGTGCCGCCGCAGGCCTCGATGGCGGTGTGCGCTTCCTGATTGAGCTGGTGGTACACATTGCGCTGGCGCAGCAGCTCGGCCTTGAACTGCACATCGTCGGTCATCGGCACGATCTGTTCCAAGGTGTTCTTGCCCATCTCGGTATTCTGCACCACGGCTTCCAGCAGGTTCAGGTTGTCGTTTTTCTGGTTTTCCATACAAAAAATCCCCCTTTGGCACCTAGTATGTGCCCAAAGGGGGATTTTATACGTTGTTTAAGGTGTATCTGAAAACAAAGAAAATGACGAATATTTCGCAAGCGCAAGCGGGATTTAAGGCAAATAGCCGCAGGAATCCTTTATGGATTTCAAGGCTGTTTAACGCAAAATCCAGCTGTGCTTGTAGAAATAGACTAAATTTTCGACTTTTCAGATACACCCTAGCAGATCTTATCGCCGCCGGAGATCTGGATGCCGCGCAGCCGCTCGTCACAGATGGCGTACAGGCGCTGCCAGCAGTTGGCGGCGCTGTCCAGCTCGTCCAGCCCTGCCACTGCGACGCTCAGGGTAAAGGGCACTCGCTTCATCATGCCCATGGAGGTGATGCACTCGTGGGGCATATCGGCGTAGATGTTCCGCATCTGCTCGGCCAGCTGGCCGCAGTCCATATCCAGACAGCCCACCACAAAGGTGGTACCGGTCAGGCGGCAGACGATCTGACTGCCCGGGATGTCGAAATACTTTTTCCACTGGTTTGCCACAAAGCAGATCAGCTGATCCATGACCGGCTGACCGTAGGTGTCCCGCAGCTGTGCGCCGTGATCCAGCGATATCAGCGCCACAGCGGCCTTGCGCCCCTGCTCTGCCCAGCGGTCCAGCTCGGCGGCGATCACGGTCTCAAGGTAGCGGCGGTTGTACACGCCGGAAAGAAAATCGTGGTTCAGGTCCTCGCGGCACAGTTCCCGCTCGCGGGCGCTCATGCGCTCCTCCGGCAGCAGGTTGCCTGCCAGCGGGGCAGACATGGTGATCTGCCACAGCTTGCCGTCTGCCCGCACCGTGCGGTGCAGTACGCAGCTTACCCGGCCGTTGCACAGGGCATAACTCACCTGTAAGCCCTCGTCCTGCCAGCCGGTGTCCTGTGGCAGCTCGTCCAGCAATACCGTTTCAAACGCAGTCTGTGCGCCCTCGGCAAAGGCGCGCAGATCCTGCTCTGTCCATTCTCTGTCCATCTGTAATTTCCCCATCATCAGTACGCGCCGCCGCTTCCGACGGGCGAAATTCCAATTTCCCCACAAATCCGGGAACTTACGGCTATTATACCATCGAAATACAGGCTTTTCCAGCAAAACGCACAAATTTTTACGGCAGATTTTACAATTTCGTCAGATTGCTAATTCTTTCACGTTTTGAACGTCTGCATTGCAGCGGCAGTATACGGCGCACTCGGCTTCGATCTGTGCGGCAAGGGCTTTGGAGTCAAAACCGGCCTTGGCGCGCCATGCCCAGTTGCCGCCCAGCTTGCCCGGGGTGTTCAGGTGCGCCTCGGCACCCAGACCCAGCCAGTCGTACATGGGAATGATGGCTCTGTCCGCCACCGAGCCCAGCGCCGCCCGCAGCAGCGCAGTGCGCGCGGCGGCAGTCTTTACCGCTGCCACCTCCTTGGCGGTGGGCTTGCAGGAGGTCAGGTGCAGATAGGCTGCGGCGGTGGCCTTTTCCTTTTCGGAAGCGCCGTTCTCCCACCAGTCGGTCAGGGTGGTGTTGTCGTGGGTGCCGGGGTAGACCACGCCGTTCTTAACGTGGTTATGGGGCAGATACTCGTTGTCCCCGCCGCCGAAGGCAAACTGCAGCACCTTCATGCCCGGGAAGGTACTGTCGGCCAGCAGCTTACGCACGCTGGGGAACAGTTCGCCCAAGTCCTCGGCAATGATGGGCAGCTTGCCCAGTGCGGCCTCCAGTGCATCGAACAGCTCCATGCCGGGGCCGTTCTCCCACTTGCCGGTGCGGGCGGTGGTGCTGTCCGCCGGGATGGCCCAATAGGTATCGAAGCCGCGGAAGTGGTCGATGCGCAGCAGGTCGTAGATGCCCAGTGCGTGGCGCACCCGCTGGATCCACCATGCGTAGCCGGTCTTTTTGTGGTACGCCCAGTCGTACAGGGGGTTGCCCCACAGCTGGCCGTCTGCGGAGAAATAGTCCGGCGGGCAGCCCGCCACCCGGGCAAAGCGGCCGTCGGCGTCCAGCTCAAACAGCTTGCCGCCCACCCATGCGTCCACCGAGTCGGCAGAGACGTAGATGGGGATATCGCCCAAGATCTGCACGCCCTTCTCGTTGGCGTAGGTCTTGACGGCCTGCCACTGGACGCTGAACTTATACTGCACAAACTTCCAGAAGCCGATCTCCTCTTCGTTTGCGGCGGCAAAGGCAGCCAGTGCAGCCTTGTCGCGGCGGCGGTAGGGGGCGTCCCACTCCACCCAGTTCTTCATCTTGTTGGCTACCTTCAGCGCCATGTACAGGGCGTAGTCCTCCAGCCAGTCCTCGTTGGCAAGGGTAAAGGCGTAGTAGTCGTCGGGGTAGTAGTAGGCACAGCCGTGCAGCCCGGCGCACTGGCTGCGCCATGCGGCGTAGGCCTTGCGCAGCACCGCAAAGCGGCTGACGTACAAGGTGCCATAGTCCACTTCCAGCGGGTTTTTGCCCCAGCTTTCCGCCTTGAGATCTGCGGCGGTCAGCAGGCCCTCTTTTTCCAGTGCTTCCAAGTCCACAAAATAGGGGTTGCCCGCAAAGGCAGAGCAGCTCTGGTAGGGGCTGTCGCCGTAGCCGGTGGGGCTGAGCGGCAGCAGCTGCCAGATCGTTTGTCCTGCCGCAGACAGGAAATCCACAAATTGAAATGCCGCCTTGCCAAAGCAGCCGATCCCGTAAGGGCCGGGCAGACTGGATACCGGCATCAGAATACCACTTTCACGCATGATCCGTTACCTTCCTCGCTGTCAATTTTCGGGAATATTCGTTGCTTCCTATCATAACATAACCGCAAACTATTTTCCACAGGCAAAAATCGTGGTATACTGGTTTTTGTGGGGTACCCCCCTCAGCTTCGCTGCGCTCAGCAGCTCCCCCAAGGGGGCGCCTTTGGCATGGCGGCAAAGTTTCCGGTTGAACCGTAAAGTTTGCGGGCGTGCTTGCTCCCCCGGGGGGAGCTGTCGCGCAGCGACTGAGGGGCTTCAAATCGGCGGAGCCGGAAAAAACGGTTAAAAGATCTTCACGCCGAACAGGCGTGAATCTTCAGTTTTTTCCGGTGTAGCCCTCTGCTTTGGGGTTAAAAGGGGCGAGCAGCCCCTTTTTCGTGGCTCCAGCGCGTCGAAATCGCTGGCACTTTTCTGGTTCTCTTTTGGTGTCAAAAGAGAACATCCCTCGGCAAAGACTCTTGCCACTATTGTCAATCGTTCTATTTTACAGGAGGTACTCGCGCTATGCAGCGCACAGAAAAATACTTTGAGCAGGACGCTTTCCGCACGGAATGCGAAAGCGTCATCCTTGCCGCAGAGCCGGACGAAAAGACCGGCGGCGGGCGCATCGCGCTGGACGGCACGGTGTTCTACCCGGAGGGCGGCGGTCAGCCCGCCGACCGGGGCACTCTGACCCTGCCGGACGGCACGGTGCTGCGGGTGCTGGACGTCCACGAGCAGGCGGGCGTCATCTGGCATACAGTGGATGCCCTGCCAACTGCCGCAGCGCCCGGCGCAGCCGTTTCCGGCTGCATCGACTGGGACTGGCGCTTTGACAAAATGCAGCAGCACACCGGCGAGCATATCCTCTCCGGCATCCTGCACCAGATGTTCGGGGCGGAGAATGTGGGCTTCCATGTGGGCACCGAGGTGGTGCGCATGGACACCAGTGTGCCCATCAGCCCCGAGGGGCTGCGGCAGGCGGAGCTTGCCGCCAACCGCATCGTGTGGCAGGATGTGCCGGTGCTCATCAGCTACCCCACCCGGGAGGAACTTGCCGCTCTTGTTTACCGCTCTAAAAAAGAGATCGAGGGGCAGGTGCGCATCGTGACCATCCCGGGCGCGGACGTCTGCGCCTGCTGCGGCACTCATACCCGCACCACCGGTCAGGTGGGGCAGATCAAGATCCTTGCCAGCGAGAACTACAAGGGCGGCGTGCGGCTGAGCGTGGTGTGCGGAGCCCGTGCGCTGGCGGCGGCGCAGGCCATGCGCGCCCGGCAGGCGGAGATCGGTGCACTGCTTTCTGCCAAGGCCGACCAGACCGCTGTGGCGGTGCACCGGGTCTACGATGAGTATACTGCACTCAAATTTACACACTTTGGACTGTGCAGCCAGCTGTTTGATGCCCTTGCGCAGCTGACCGCGCCCGATGCGGACGCCATCCGTACCCTGCCGGGGCTGGACCCGGACGGGCTGCACCGGCTGGCTGTCCGTCTGACCGAAGCCACCACCGGCCTGTGCGCCGCTCTGACCCCCACCGAAAAGGGCACCGGCTACTGCCTTGCCCGGCGGGACGGCGATGTGCGCGCCCTGACCAAAGCACTGAACGCCGCCCTGAACGGACGCGGCGGCGGCAAGCCCGGCATCTGTCAGGGCAGCTGCGCCGCCACCCCGGAGCAGGTGGAGGCGTTTTTGCGGGAGCAAAAATAACCCTCTCAGTCAACGCCTGATGGCGTTGCCAGATTCCCCCTTTTGTCGCTGCGCGACATCTTCCCCCGACCGGGGGAAGTCTTTCCTCTCAGGGGGCTTCTATTGCAAAATCGGATAGCTTTCCCTCTTATGGTCAAAAAAGCTCCCCCTTTCGGGGGAGCTGCCGAGCGAATGCGAGGCTGAGAGGGTTCACAACATCAAGGAGAACAACAAACTATGAGAATGCGTTTCAAACCCTATGCCCACGACGAGCTGATGGCAGCCGACTTCCATGTGCACGAGCCGCTGATCTGGGGCGGCAAGTGGCACGCCCAGTACGCCCGCCCGGAGCAGCCCTTTGTGCTGGAACTGGGCTGCGGCAAAGGCGGCTTCATCTCCCAGCTGGCCTGCGCCCATCCGGAAAACAACTATCTGGGCATCGATATCACCGATAAGGTGCTCATCCTCGCCAAGCGCAAGATCGAAGCCGCCTATCAGGCTGCAGGCCGCCCCATCGACAACGTGAAGATCATGAGCACCGACATCGAGCGCATCAAGGGGGTCATTACCGCCGAGGATACGGTCAGCCGCATCTACATCAACTTCTGCAACCCGTGGAGCAAGAACGGCTCTTCCCACAAGCACCGCCTGACCTACCCCCGCCAGCTCATCAACTACCGCGCGTTCCTCAAGGACGGCGGCGAGATCTACTTCAAGACCGATGACGATGACCTGTTCCGCGACAGTCTGGAGTACTTCCCCGCTTCCGGCTACGACATCGAGTGGATGACCTACGACCTGCACGAGAACGAGCCGGAGTGGAACATCCGCACCGAGCACGAGGGCATGTTCACCGAAATGGGCATCAAGATCAAGGCGCTCATTGCCCGCAAAAAGCCCGGTGCCGACAGCGTGACATGGGTAGACCCCAAGGTGCTCAAGCGGATGGCGCGGGAAGCTGCCGCTGCCGAAGCCGCCGCGCAGGAAGGCGAAGGAAATGTCTGACCCCTGTGAGCTGTGCCTGAACAACATTCAGGACGAATACGGCAGCTACTACTGCGCGCAGGGCGCTGCGCTGGACGAGGACGAGATGGCGCGCTATCTTGCCCGCAATACCGCTGCCTGTCCCTTTTTTGAGCCGGGGGACGAATATAAGATCGTATCCAAACAGAACTGAAGAACGGAGGTGCCTATGGTAAGCTTTCTTACCGATACCGTGGTATGTGGCTTTTCGCTGTACCATATTCTGGCCTATTTCCTGATCTATTCCTGCATGGGCTGGTGTCTGGAGGTCATCTATGCCGCCGCCACCACCGGTCAGCTGGTGAACCGGGGCTTCCTCAACGGCCCGGTCTGCCCCATCTACGGCTTTGGCATGATCATCGTGTTGTTTGCCCTTACGCCCTTGCAGCACAGCATCCTGCTGCTGTATCTAGGCGGCGTCATCCTGCCTAGTGCGCTGGAACTGGTGGGCGGCTGGGCACTGTACAAGCTCTACCACACCCGCTGGTGGGATTACAGCGACTTCCCCTTTAACATCGGGGGCTATATCTGTCTGGAATTCTGCCTGCTGTGGGGTGTGGGCACGCTGGTGGTCATGCGCATCGTGCACCCGGTGGTGGCCGACCTTGTAGCCCTGATCCCGCCCTTTGTGGGGGTCATCCTCATGTGCTTTTTGTACGCCGTGTACGCAGTAGACGTGGTGGCTACCGCCATTGCTGCCTCTGCACTGGCCGATACGCTGGACACCATGGAACAGCTGGGCGACAGTATCCACGCCGTCAGCGATGCCATGACCCAGCTGCTGGGCACCACCACCCTGAACGCCGACCAGAAACTGGACGAGGGACGGCTGCAATTCAAGCTTGCCGCCGCCGAGGCGCGGGATGCCGCCGGAAAGCGCCCCTCTGCCCGTGAGACTATGGCCGCCATCCGCGCCAAGGCTGCCGAGGCTACCGAGGCTGCCCGCCGCGCCAGCGAGGACGCCCGCCTGAACGCTGCCGAAGCTGCCAACGCCGCCCGTCTTGCCGCCAAGGGCACTGCCGAGCGCGCCGCCGAGCTGCTGCAGCTGGAACAGCTGGCGGCAGAGCTGCAAGCCCGCAGCGAGGAAATGCAGGCGCAGCTGCTGCGCACCCCCCGCATCGTGGGCCCGCGCCGTATGCTGCGCGCCTACCCGAAACTCCGGCACAGCAAAAAGCTGCGCAGCCTGCCCACATTGCGGGAAATGCTGCACCGCGCCGAACAGGAAAACAAAGACGACAACAAAAATACCAAATGATCCGAATGCCGCACCGGCGCTGCTGTGTGTGGCATTTTTGTTGCGCTTTGCTCGAATAATGTTGTTATAAAGTGTGAAAAAACTATTTCAAAACCGCTTAAACCGTGTTATACTGACTATAAAGTATACAAACTGGCCGCAATCGACTTGTCCGTATTGAAATCTATCCAAATTGTGAGGAATCGTCATGTCAGAGGAACGAAAGACCAAAACAGATGCCGCCGCACCGGCATCTGCTGCGTTGGAGCGGATCGACCGCAAGGACGCATTTTTACAGGCCCTGCATACATTCCTGACCGCGCATCAGGGAACAGAATGGGCTGTTGCCGCTGTGGATGTCCAGCACTTCAAGCTTTATAACGAGCTTTACGGCACCGAAAAAGGCGATGCCCTGCTGGACAAACTGGCGGCCTGCCTGCTGGATTACAGCAAGCAGACCGGCTATCCTGTGGGCTATTTTGGAAATGATGACTTTTTCCTGTGTCTGCCGGACGAAAAAGCCGAGCAGACCGCCGTGCTTGCCACCTTGCAAGCCTGCATGAATGTCGGCAGACAGGATGTCACCTTTTATGTAGCGATGGGCGTATGCCCCGTGCAGGCAAACCCCGGCGCAGATGCTGCCACCCTGTGCAACTATGCCCAGATCGCCGGTGTAACGACCGACAGCGGCTATCTGCACCGCTTTGAGCCTTCCATGCTCAACGAGCTGAAAGAACAGCAGCAGCTGCTGGGCGAATTGGAGCGCGCACTGGACAACCACGAGTTCTGCTTCTTTTTGCAGCCCAAGTGCAACAGCATCACCCGCACCATCGTGGGCATGGAGGCGCTGGTGCGCTGGAACCACCCCACCCGGGGCTGTGTTCCCCCGGCAGAGTTTATGCCGCTGCTGGAACGCACCGGCCTTGTGACAAGGCTGGATCAGTATATTTGGGAATCTGTCTGCCAGACCCTGCAGAAGTGGCAGGAAAGCGGCAGCAACCTTGTGCCGGTGTCGGTGAACGTTTCGGTGCAGGATATCCTGAACCTGGATGTGCCGCAGATCTTTGCGGATCTGGTAGAAAAATATAAGCTGGAGCCCAAACTCCTGCTGGCTGAGATCACCGAGACCATGGTGGCCGAGGACACCCAGACGGTGGAAAACACCATTCAGGGCCTGCACCGCAAGGGCTTCTCGGTGATGATGGACGACTTCGGCAGCGGGTATTCCTCGCTGAATATGCTCAAGGATACCAACGTCGATGCCATCAAGCTGGACATGAAGCTCATCGACATGAATCAGGAGAACCGCAGCAAGGGCGTGCAGATCGTGGAGTCGGTGGTGGATATGGCACACCGGCTGAATCTGCCCATCATCGCCGAGGGCGTGGAGACCCCGGAACAGGTGTCCATGCTGCAAGCCGCAGACTGCCTGTACTCGCAGGGCTACTATTTCTTCAAGCCCATGCCGGTGGAAAACGCCGAAAAACTGCTGGCGCAGCCCACCAATCAGGACTACTGGGATCTGCGCCGCGACCTGATGCGCCGCGACCGCCGGGTGGAGAACCCGGGCACCGAAAAGACCGCGCTGGCCTTGCAGGCCTACCAGATCTTTACCGATAATGTGCTGGAGATCTCGCTGCTGAACCTTGCCACCGGTGCGTACCGGGTGATCAAGCGGGACGCCCGCCTGCTGGATCCGGATCTGGAAAAAGAAGAAGATTTTGTCAACTACTGCGACCGCATGGTGAACGAGAAGATCGTGCACGAGGAGGACGCAGACCTGTTCTTGGAGCAGACCGATCTGGAGGCCTTGCGCTCTGTGCTGTACCACGCCACCGCGCCGGAGTTCTACCGCTACCGCGAGAACGTGTCCGGCCAGTATATCTGGGTCACCACAGAGGTGCTGCCCTGCCGGGGCTGCTGCGCCCAGAACCCGTGGGCGACCGTGCTGGTGCGCAATGATGCACAGGCCGACCAGCTCAGCGAGGAGCTGGACTTCTCTTACAGCCACGACACCCTGACCGGCCTTGCCAACCGCAGCCGGTACGAGGCCGACCTGCGGGAGCTGCCCCACAGCGGGTACGAATCCGTGGTGTGCACCTACATTGATGTGGTGGGGATGCACGAGGTAAACGAGCATCTGGGTCACCGCAGCGGCGACACCCTGCTGTGCTGTCTGGCAAATGCCGCCCGCAAGTTCTTTGCCACCAGCCGGGTGTACCGCATCGGCAGCGATGAATTTGTCATCCTGACCCCCAACGAGCCGCCTTACAGCGTGTGGAGCACTGCGGACCGGATGCGCGCCTTTCTGAAGGAAAAGGACTATGCTATTTCCGTAGGCATCCAGCAGACCACCGACCTGCGCCATCTGGACGAAGCTGTGGCCAAGGCCGAGGCTGCCATGCGGCAGGACCGGCAGGCTTACTACGACCACAACGGCCGCGCCCGTCAGCTGGAAGGCCTGAACGAAAAGATGGAGCGCACCTTGCAGGAAAAGCGGGACGCGGAGCACTTTTTAAAGGTGCTTGCCCCCAAATACAAGACGGTGATCGTGGTGGACTTGCAGGAGGACACCGTGCGCCCCGTTATTGTGCCGGACTACTTCCAGTCCGTTCTGGACACCTGCGGCGGCTCCTTCCGCGCCGCACTGACCAACTACCGCGACACGCTGGTGGCACCGGAGGACCGGGACGGCTTTGCAAAGCTGCTGGACTTCGGCCTTGTGCGCAGCACCGTGTTCAGCAGCAATCTGCTGGAGCATAACTACCGCAAGACGGACGGCCGCAGCTTCTGCATCCGGGTCACTCCCTACTCCCGCAGCGGCTCCCATATCAACGAGGTGCTGTGGATCTTCGCGGATGAAGAGGTAGAGTAAAATATTTTTATAAGCATAAAAGCAGCCAGACCGCCCGGTCTGGCTGCTTTTGCGTTTGGCGCCTGCAGGTGCTCCCGGAAATTACCCCTTCCGTCATCGCCTGCGGCGATGCCACCTTCCCCAAGGGGACGGCTTTTGGTGGTGGCGGCAAGGTTTTCGGCATAGCGCAAAGGCGTCCCCTTGGGGGAGCTGGCTGCGAACGCAGTGAGCAGACTGAAGGGGTGCCTGCCGCGCGGCTGTTTCCGCAGGAAACAAGCGCGGCAGCTGCCGTTTCCCGCCACGACCCCTCCCGTGAAAAAGCAGCTCCGAAACGCCCGCAGGCGTTTCGGAGCTGCAAATAAAAATATCTTTTCCGCTGATGATGCGCAGAGCAACGCGGAGCGCATTCAAAATCGTCCCGCAGCAGCGCAGCTCAGTGGTAGAAGGTGTCAAAGTTCACCTGACGGTAGAACCGCTGCTGCAGCTGATCAAAGCTTTCGCAGTTTTGTGCCAGCAGCCACATACTTTTGGTCACCACGGCCTCGATGGTCATATCGTGGGCTTCCAAAAAGCGGAAGCGGTTGCGCACCCGCTTGCCCACCTCATACACGCCCACGTCGCTGCCCTCGTAGGTGACCTGCGTGGTCATGATGAGCACCTTGTGGGTGGTCTCGTAATCGCCCAGCCCGGCGGCAAAGGCGTCCATCAGCTGCTGCGGGATTCCGCCCACGCCGAAGCTTTCCACGATGACGCAGTCGTACAGGTGGAAGATCTCCGGGATGAGCGCCGGGGACATGCCCGGGGTCAGCTTGAGCAGGAACACCCGGCTGTCCAGCGTGCGGCTGAACTCCACCGGGCCGGTGGGCCACGGCGAGGGGATGTACCGCACCAGCCGGTCGCCCTGCACCAGCGCCAATTCCGGGAAGTTGACCGAGGCAAAGGCGTCGTAGCTGATGGTCTTGTTCTTCTTGGCGCGGGTGCCCGCGATGACGTGCCCGCCAAACACCACCATCACGCCCCGGCTGCCCGGGTCGATGGCGCAGACTACGCTGTCCCGCAGGTTTTTCTTGGCATCGGTGATCTCGTTGGAGATGGGCTGCTGCGCGCCGGTAAGGATGATGGGCTTATCCGCGTTCTGGATGAGATAAGAGAGCGCCGCCGCAGAGTACGCCAGCGTATCCGTGCCGTGGCAGATGATAAAGCCGTCGTACAAGGCGTAGTTTTCCTGAATGGCGCGTGCCATCATGAGCCAGTGCTCCTGCCCGAGGTCGGTGCTGTCGATGCTGCACAGCGCCAGCGTTTCCGGGCAGCACAGCTCCTTTAGTTCCGGCAGATGGGCAAGCAGCTCGTCGCTGGTAAGCACGGGCTTCAGCCCCTGCTGGGTGCGCACGCTGGCAATGGTACCGCCGGTGGTGATGAAAAGCAGACGTTGTTTGGACATAAAGCAAAAGCCCCCTGTGGCAGAAATTTTAACATGACAACAGTATAGCACACGCCCCGGAGCTTGAACAGTGCCCGCCACCCAAAAAAATTGCGACCCGGTCACAGAACTTTGCGCGGTTTGGGTGTATAATAAGGGCAAAAGAACCATGCAAAGGAGCAACACCATGTCCAACATCGTCATCGTAGGTTCCGGCCCGGCGGGGGTGTCCGCTGCCCTGTACGCCGTGCGCGCCGGGGTGCAGACCACCGTGCTGACCAAGGGCTCCGGGGCGCTGGCGCGCGCCGAAAAGATCGAAAATTATTACGGCTTCGCTCAGCCGGTCTCCGGGCCGGAGCTGGAACGCCGCAGCATCGAGAACGCCCGGCGGCTGGGGGTGCAATTCGTGCAGACCGAAGCCGTGGGGCTGACATGGACCGACCGTCTGACCGTGGAAACGCTGGCAGGCGCGTACCCGGCAGACGCGGTCATTCTGGCAACGGGTGCTTCCCGCGCGGTGCCCCGCATCCCGGGGCTGACCGGGCTGGAAGGGCACGGCGTAAGCTGGTGCGCTGCCTGCGATGCCTTTTTCTACCGCGGAAAGGACGTGGCGGTGCTGGGCAGCGGCGAGTACGCCCTGCATGAGGTGCAGGCGCTTTTGCCGGTGGTAAAAAGCGTCACCCTGCTGACGAACGGCGCAGCCCTGACCGCAGACTTCCCGCCCGAGGTGAGCGTCTGCACCCAGAAGGTGGAAGCCATTCTGGGCGAGCAGACCGTCACCGGCGTGCAGCTGGCGGACGGCGCGGTGCGGGAGGTATCCGGCGTATTTGTGGCGCTGGGCGTGGCGGGCAGTACCGCACTTGCCCGGAAGCTGGGCGCTGCCGTAGAGGGCAGCCGTATCGTAGTGGACGACAAAATGCAGACCACCGTGCCCGGTCTGTACGCCGCCGGAGACTGCACCGGCGGGCTGTTACAGGTGGCAAAGGCGGTCTACGAGGGCGCACTGGCGGGCACGGAAGCCGCCAAGGCGCTGCGAAAGGGGTGAGCCGTATGGTTGAAACATCTCCGCACGCCCGGTGCCTTGCCTGCGCGTTCCCGTTCTGGGAGCAGCTGACCCCGGAAGAACAGGAGCGGCTGTGCCGCTTTACCCGCCCGGTGCACTACGCCAAGGGCGCCCGGGTGCACAGCCCACTGGAAAGCTGTGTGGGCATCCTTTTACTGCGCAGCGGGCAGCTGCGCAGCTATCTGCTGAGCGAGGACGGCAGGGACGTGACGCTGTACCGCCTGTTCGGCGGGGAGGTGTGCATCCTGTCTGCCTCCTGCGTGATGGACGCGGTGAACATCGACCTCTACATCGACGCGGAGGAGGACACCGAAGCGCTGTGCATCAGCGCGGGCATCTTCCGGCAGCTGATGCAGGAAAACGTCTATGTGCGCTGCTACGCCTACCAGATGACGGCAGAGCGCTTTTCCGATACCATGTGGACGATGCAGCAGATCCTGTTCATGAGTGCCGACCGGCGGCTTGCCATTTTTCTGACCGACGAGCTTGCCAAGACCGGCGGCGCGGACCTCCGCATGACCCATGACCAGATAGCAAAGTACATGGGCTCTGCCCGCGAGGTGGTGAGCCGGATGCTCAAATACTTTGCGCAGGAGGGCTGGGTGCGGCTGTACCGCGGCGGCGTGCAGGTGCTGGATAAGAAAAAGCTGCAGGCGCTGGCAAGGGGAGAATAAAAGTAAAAAACAACACCGGAGCGTCCGAAGATGCTCCGGTGTTGTTCAGTTTATCCTCAGGAGATTGCGTCCACGTCCCACTTCATGCGGACGGCGTCGGCACCGTCCAGCTTGATGTGCAGCGCACCGGCGTTGTCCAGTACCTGCTCCGGCTTGCGGGCACCGCACAGAACGTGCAGCCCGGGAATCATGCGGGCGGTCATGGCGATGACCAGCTGCGCCATGGTGCAGTCGTACTTCTCGGTCAGGTCGCTCCACTTTGCCAGCAGTTCCAGCGCCTGTGCCCGGCGGGTGGGCTGGAAGCAGGGGTTGGTGTTGCGGGTGCTGCCCTCCGGGTAGGTGGTGTCCATGGTCACCTTGCCGGTCAGAAGCCCCTGCTCCAGCGGGGAGTAGGCCTGTACCGAAACGCCCAGCTCCTTGCAGGTGGGCAGCAGCTGCTTTTCAATGCGGCGGGTCAGCAGGCTGTACTTTTCCTGAATGACGTCCAGCTGGCCGTACTTGCAGTAGCCCCGGATGATATCGGAGGTGACGTTGGAAGCACCGATGGCGCGGATCTTGCCCTGCTCCTTCAGCTTCATCATGGCTTCCATGGTCTCTTCCAGCGGGTACACGCCAAAATCCGGGCTCTGCCAGTGGGTGTACAGCACGTCCAGATGGTCGGTGTGCAGACGGCGCAGGCTGTCCTCCACGTCCTCGATGATGCCCTTGGCGGAGAGGTCGCGGTACACCTGTACGCCGTCCACAACCTTGTGCAGGATGGGAGACTCGTGCCGCCACTCCAGGCCGCACTTGGTGGAAAGCACCACCTTGTCGCGGTCGATGTGCTTCATGGCTTCGCCCACCACTTCCTCGCTGTGGTACAGCCCGTAGATGGGCGCAGTGTCGATCCACTGGATGCCCTGCTCTACGGCAGTCTGGATGGCCTTTACGGACAGTGCATCGTCGTTATCGCCCCACCATGCACCGCCGCCGATGGCCCATGTACCCATGCCCAGAAACGGCACGGCAATACCGCTTTTGCCAATATTGATATTCTGCATATACTTTACCCTCCATGCCAGCAGTGTTCCCCGCAATGGGAACCCTCATTCTGATGTCTGGCATACTTTGTTGTGTTTTTTATTCTATAAAAAAGAACTGCGGAGCGCAGGTGCACTCCGCAGCGCTCTTTTATCAGATGTTGCCGAACTCGCTCAGCTGCAAGCTCTCGTTGTGGGTCTCCGCCCAGCGCACCGCCCAGTCGGAGGTGAACAGCAGCAGACGGTTGCCCTTCATGTCCTCCACAGCCTTGGTATCGCTGGTCAGGTCCAGATCCCGCAGATTGTAGGTGTCGGGGTCGTTCTGCACCCAGCGCAGCTGCTCAAAGGGCAGCTGCTGCATCCGAATTTCCACGTTGTACTCGGTGTTCAGACGGTACTCCAGCACTTCCAGCTGCAGCACGCCGA
>CAJMQZ010000020.1 GCA_905215595.1 uncultured bacterium | reverse complement strand
CACCTCCTACAGTGAAGTATGGAATCAAAATAATCAGCTTGACTATTTTACCAGAGTTACAAAGAAAAAGCAAGCCTTTTTTAAAATTTCTTGCAGCTTTTTGCATTCCCGGTGCTGTGGGGCTTGTGCAGGGCACAAAAAAATAGTATTATAAAGGAAGAAATTCGTTTTGACAGGAGATTTACATGACCACACAGGCAACCTATTATATCATCCGCGCACTGGTGGCGCTGGTGGCCATCCCGTTCCACGAGGCCGGCCATGCACTGGCAGCATGGCTGCTGGGCGATGCCACCGCCAAACGCGAGGGGCGTCTTTCGCTGAATCCCTTTGCACACTTTGACCTGCTGGGCACCCTGTGCATGGTGTTTGCAGGCGTGGGCTGGGCAAAGCCTGTGTCCACCAACCCCCGCAACTTCAAAAACCCCAAGTGGGGCATGGCGCTTACGGCACTGGCAGGCCCTGTGGCAAACCTTGTGCTGGCCTACCTTGGCATGGTGGCATGGAAGGTAATGTATTACTGGGCGCCGGTCAATAACGCTACCATTTACATTGCCATGTTCCTGCGCTATCTGGTGCTGATGAACGTCAGCCTTGCGGTGTTCAACCTGATCCCGGTGCCGCCGCTGGACGGCAGCCGCATTCTGCTGGTGGTGCTGCCGCAGCGCATCTACTTTGGCCTGATGCGGTACGAAAAATATATTATGATCATCATGCTGGCAGCGGTGTGGGGCGGCTTTCTGGATGTGCCGCTGTACTACCTGAATAACGTGGTGTGGTCGCTTTTGGGCGCAGGCACCGGGTATATTGATAAGATCGCCTACGCCGTTTATGCAAGCAGCCTTGGGGCGGTGATCTGAGTGGCAGAGGAATTGACCTTCCATCTGGAAGATTTTGACGGCCCGCTGGAATTATTGCTGGCGCTGGTGACCAAACATAAAATGGACTTGCATAACATCCCCATTTTGCAGCTCATCGACCAGTACACCCACACCGTGGAGCAGGCCGACCCCGACCCCGAGACCGCCAGCGCCTTCATTGAGATGGCGGCGCATCTGGTGGAGATGAAAAGCTTTCTGTTGCTGCCCCGCAGCGAAGAGGGTGAGCGCATGAAGCAGGAACTTACCGGCCAGCTGATCGAGTACGACCAGTGCCGCCGCATGGCAGAGCTGCTGCGCGCAAAAGGGGAAGCTGCCCCGGTATTTGTGCGCTGCCCCATGGAGATGGAGTGGGATAACACCTACGCGCTGCACCATGCCCCGCAGATCTTGGCGGATTACTGGCAGGCACTGGCAGGCCGCACCAAGATCCGCCGCGTGCCCACCCAGCAGCAGTTTGAACCACTGGTTACCGCGCCTATGGTATCGGTCACCAGCCGGGTGGTGTACATCCTGCGCCGGATGCTGGGCGGCACTGTGGCAAAGATGGAGCAGCTGTTTTCCCGCAGTCAGAGCCGCAGCACCAACGTAGCTACCTTTCTGGCGCTGCTGGAACTGGTGCGCGGCGGACGCATCGCGCTGGACGACCGGGGAACGCTGACCATGCGCCGTACCCGCCCGGAACGCAATAAGGAGAACCCATGAACCAGAAACAAACCCTTGCCGCCGTGGAGGCTATGCTTTTTGCCTGCGGCGATCCCATAGGTGCCGATAAGCTGGCACAGGCGGTGCAGCTGCCCCAGTCCAGCGTGGATGCTGCGCTGGAGACCCTGCACACCCGCTATCAGCGGGAGGACAGCGGCCTGTGCCTGCTGCATCTGAATACCCGGTGGCAGCTGGCCACCAAGACTCAGTGGGCAGACTGTGTGCGCCGCGTGCTGGACAGCCGCCGCGCTGTGCCGCTTGGCCCTGCGGCCATGGAGACCCTGACCGTCATCGCCTATAATCAGCCGGTGTCCCGCGCCTTTATTGAGCAGGTGCGCGGCGTGGACTCCTCGTCCAGCGTGTCCGGCCTGCTGGAAAAAGGCCTGATAGAAGAAGCCGGGCGTCTGGATCTGCCGGGCCGTCCGGTCAGCTTCCGCACTACCGATACCTTTTTGCGTGTGTTCGGTCTGTCCAGTCTGGCAGACCTGCCGCCGGTGCACAGCGACGCACCGGCAGATGATCCGACCGAAAGTGAGGGCTGATCCATGGTCATGGTTCTTTCCGCAGTGGGCGCTTGTCTACTGTTCGTCCTCAAGGCGGTGGGCATCCTGCTACTGATTTTGTTGGTGCTTGCAGCGCTGTTGCTGCTGTGCCCCTTCTGCGCGGATGTTTGCTGGGAAAATGATACCCTTACCGTAAAAGCCGGGGCACTGGGCATTACCTTTCCGGTGTTCCAATACCCCAAGCCTGAAGCTCCCGCCCAGCCGGAGGAGCCCAAGGGCTTTGCCGGCAGGCTGAAAGCAAAATTCCGCGCATGGCGCGCCAAACGCAAGCGCCAAAAAGCTGAAAAAAAGGCTGCGCAGCCCGCAAAGCCTAAAGCCGAAAAGCCGCCCCGCCAAAAGGCAAAGCTCACGCTGGATGTGATCTGTACCATGCTGCGGGGCGTGGGTACGCTGCTGCGGGCAGTGTTTGGCGCCATCCGCTTTACAAAGATCTCGGTCTGCCTTGGTGTGCGCGGCGACGACCCCGCCGAAGCTGCCCGCAGCTACGGCAAGCTGCAAGCGTGGCTGTACCCGACCCTTGGCGTGCTGGACCATTTCTTCTTTCTGGAATTTGACCAGCTGCGCGTTCTGCCGGACTTCGGCAGCGCCCAGCCTACTGTGCAGGACAAGGTGTCCTTCCGGGTCAGCGCACAGGCGCTGTTCATCGTGATCGCCGCTGTGCGGGTGCTGTACGAGTTCTGGCGCAAAAAAGTATTGGACATCTTTATATAAAGTGTGGTACACTAAATTTATATCAGAATGCTTTCCGGCGGCCTGCTGCCTGCACGGATGAATAAAGGAGAGTTGTTTTATGGCAGAGCATCCTATTCAGGGCCTGATGAACGTTACGATGGAGAAAATTCACCAGATGGTGGACTCCAACACCATTATCGGCAAGCCCATCACCACCGAGGACGGCATCACCATCCTGCCGGTGTCCAAGGTGAGTTTTGGTTTCGCCTCTGGCGGTACCGATTTTAACGGCAAGAACGCTGCCAATAAGGATATGTTTGGCGGCGGCTCCGGTGCCGGTGTCAACATTCAGCCGGTGGCATTTCTGGTCATCAAGGATGGCTGCGTGCGCACCATCCAGCTGTCGGATAGCTCCAACAGCATCGACCGTGCCCTGACCATGCTGCCTGAGCTGGTAGAAAAGCTTACCACTCTGGTCAAAAAGGACGCCAAGGCACCCGCAGAGGAGCCCAAGGCAGAGTAACCTTTTATACAAATCAAGCCGCAGCCGCAGATCTTTTGGTCTGCGGTCTATATAGCCGCGCACCGAGCCCCGCAAAAACAGGGGAGCGGTGCGCGTTTTGAGCGCCGTGAGGCGCACAAGGAGTAATATTATGGCAGAAGAACGTATTCAGAAGATCATGGCCGAGCAGGGTCTGTGCTCCCGCCGCGCCGCCGAGCAGATCATTGCCGAGGGTCGCGTCAAGGTGAACGGCCACCCGGTCAAGGTGGGCGACAAGATGGACCCCAACCGTGATGTGCTCCATGTGGATGACGAGCGCATCTACATCCAGAAGAACCAGCAGCTGTATTATCTGGCGCTGTACAAGCCCCGTGGCTATGTGACTACCGCCAGCGACGAACTTGGCCGCAAGACCGTGATGGACCTGGTCAGCGACATCCCTGCCCGCCTGTACCCGGTGGGCCGCTTGGATAAGGACAGCGAGGGTCTGCTGCTGATGACCAACGATGGTGCCTTTGCACAGGCTGTCACCCATCCGTCTGGCGGCATCTCCAAGTTGTACCGTGTTACCGTGCAGCCCCGCGCCGACGAGGCCACCATCCTCAAGCTGAGCAGCGGCGTCGTGCTGGACGACGGCACCAAGACCATGCCCTGCGCCATCAATGTGGTCACCGATGAGCCCGGTCGCACCGTGATGGAGATGACTCTGAAAGAGGGCAAAAACCGTGAAATTCGCCGGATGTGCGAGAGCGTGGGTCTTGAGGTGGTGCGCCTGAAGCGCAACGCCGAGGGTGTGGTCAAGCTGGGTATGCTCAAGCCCGGCACCTACCGCGAGCTCACCAAGGCCGAGGTGAACGGTCTGCGCGCCGCAGCCGTCAAGGGACGTGCACAGACCCGCTCTGCTGCGCAGCAGTCCAAGGCTGCCGAGCGCCGTCCCCGCGGCCCTGTGGGCAAAAACGCACCCCGTAAGCAGAAGTAAGAGCAGCATCCTTATGGGCTGAAATGATTTAAAAAGCTTTTCGTTGCGCTATGACCATATTCAGCGGGATGATATTTTGTAATTTGGGATTCCGAAACCTCTGCGGGCGTTTCGGAATCCCTTTTTTGAGGATGAAGAATTGTCAGGTTTTCATCTGAAAAATGAATAAAATTGAATTTGCGGATAAAACATGTAAAAAGAACTGCAAAACGATAGAAACCGCATAAAATAATGCGGGCGTCATGATTGTTTCTGTCAGAGATACAGCTCTTGCTTTCGACAACAAAAGTTCATTGCAGTAAAACGGCGCTGGTCATCGGCAGGATTTGTGCTATAATACATAAGCAACGCTTTGCTAGGGATTCCAAGCCGGGCGGGCAAACTGGAAAAGGAGCAATCAAATCATGGAACGAGAAAATCTGAAATCCCGTCTTGGCTTTATTCTGCTTTCCGCAGGCTGTGCCATCGGCATCGGCAACGTGTGGAAGTTCCCGTATATTGCCGGGCAGGGCGGCGGCGGTGCTTTTGTACTATTCTACCTGATCTTTCTGGTCATTCTGGGTCTGCCTATCATGACCATGGAGTTTGCCGTGGGACGCGCTTCCCGCAAAAGCCCGGTGCGGGCGTATCAGGCGCTGGAAAAGCCTGGGCAGAAGTGGCACATCCACGGCTACTTCACCCTCATCGGCTGCTACCTGCTGATGATGTTCTACACCACCGTGGCGGGCTGGATGCTGCACTATTTCTACATGACCGCCGTCGGCAAACTGGCGGGGCTCAACGCCGAGCAGGTGGCCGGTAAGTTTACCGAAATGTTGGCCAGCCCCGCCACCATGACCTTCTGGATGATATTTGTGGTGGTAGTGGGCATTCTGGTGTGCGCCAAGGGTCTGCAAAGCGGTCTGGAGCGCGTGACTAAGGGCATGATGATTGCCCTGCTTCTCATTATGGTGGTGCTGGCTGTCAACAGTCTGTTCATGCCCGGGGCAAAGGAAGGCCTTTCCTTCTTCCTTGTGCCGGATTTTGCCCGGATGCAGGAGGTGGGCGTGGTCAACACGCTGGTCTCCGCTATGAATCAGGCCTTCTTCACCCTGAGCCTTGGCATCGGTGCTATGTCTATTTTTGGCAGCTATATCGGCAAGGAGCACTCCCTGCTGGGCGAGTCTGTCCGCATTGTGGTGCTGGATACCTTTGTAGCCATCACCGCCGGTTTGATCATCTTCCCGGCCTGCTTTACCTACCATGTGGACCAGACCAGCGGCCCCAGCCTCATCTTTATCACCCTGCCCAACATCTTTGCCAATATGTCCATGGGGCGGCTGTGGGGCAGCCTGTTCTTTTTGTTCATGGCCTTTGCAGCCATGTCCACCGTGCTGGCAGTGTTCGAGAATATCATCTGCTGCGGCATGGAACTGACTGGCTGCAGCCGTAAAAAGTCCAGTCTGGTGAATCTTGTGCTCATCATCCTTCTGTCCATGCCCTGCGTGCTGGGCTATAATCTGTGGGCATGGGATGGCTTTGCAGTATTTGGCGGCGCTGTGCTGGATGTAGAGGATTTTCTGGTCAGCAACCTCTTCCTGCCGCTGGGCAGCCTGGTGTATCTGCTGTTCTGCGTTACCCGCTACGGCTGGGGCTGGCAGAACTACAAAAAAGAGGTCAACACCGGCGAGGGGCTCAAAGTGCAGGACTGGATGCGCGGCTACCTGACCTATGTGCTGCCGCTCATCGTGGTGTTCATCTTTGCATTTGGTCTCTACGACAAATTCCTTGCATAAAATATCCCGGAGTCTGCTCCGTCTTTGATTGACGAACAGGCAGGACAAGTGTAATATAAAAGCATATAGGGTGCTTCTCCCGGCGGGGAACATCGCTATATGCTTTTTGTATTCAAAAGGAGGAAACACCCCATGCACATTCTGGTCTGCGACGACGATGCGGCCTTCGCTGCGCGGATGGACGAGTATATCTCGGAATGGTTCCGCGCTCGGGAGATTCAGGTGCAGAGCACCGTCTGCACCAGCGGCGAGCAGCTGCTGGCTACCCCGGAACTGGAACGCTACCAGCTGGCGTTTCTGGATGTAGACCTAAAAACCACCGATGGCATTGCGCTGGGGCGCAGGCTGCGGCAGATCGCCCCGGATATCGTGCTGGTGTACATTTCGGCTTATCTGGAATTTGCCCCAAAGGGCTACACGGTCAACGCTTACCGCTACCTACTCAAGCGGGATATTGCCGCCCAGCTGCCCAGCTGTCTGGAGGATATCTTCTCCGGCATGACCGACCCTAAAAAGACGCTGGAGGTGCACCACAACCGTACCACCAGTGAGATCCCGCTGGATCAGATCTATTATCTGGAAAGCGATCTGCGGCAGATCAACGTCTACGGCGATATCCCGCACCAGCCCATCTGCACCTTTTACGGCAAGATCGCGGATCTGCCCGCCATGCTGTACGAAAACGGTTTTTTGCAGGTAGGGCGCAGCGATGTAGTCAATCTGCAGTATGTGCGCTCCATCCGTAACTATAAAGTGGAACTGCGCAGCGGGGTGGAGTTGAACGCAAGCCGACAGGATTTTCCGGCTATCCGCAGCGCATGGCTGGAATGGAAGGGGCAGTTCGGCGATGAATGAAGAATTCTGGCACTGGTATGTGTACGGTCACTGTGTCTGCCTGACCCAATGGCTCGGCTTTATCATGGTTGAATATGCTTACCTTGGCAAGGGTAGGGTAAAGCACCCGCTGGTATGGTCCTGCGTTATAACCGTGCTCACAATGATCCTCTCGGTCGTGAGCAACTTTGGCTTTTTTACGCCGATGGCAGTGGCATTCACGTTTCTTTTTCTGTTCATCACCGTCATGCTGTTTGGCGGCACACCATGGCAGAAGCTTACCACCTGCCTGATCAACGGTACCATGTGCTTGCTGGCGGAAAACAGTGTGCGGTATGTCACATCGTGGATGCTGAAGTGTGAGCTGCAGCAGATCCTACAGCGTGCGGACTGTCTGGTCATCATGTCATTTACGAATCTGGTGGTCGGCGCGGGCGTGTCTTTCTTTGTAGGCAAGTGGCGCAGATACAATGCGCTGGAGCCCTTGCAGGCGCTTACTATGAGCTTTTTTCCGGGCGTTGTCGTGGTGCTGAACATTCTGCTCATGCTCACAGATAACAACAAAAGGGCCACCATAGCCACAATGGGGATGACAGTGGGGCTTACGGTGGCTGTTATGGTACATCTGTATATCGTGGCTATGTTCAACGATCAGGTCATGCAGCGGCGCAGCTTGCATTTTCAGGCCGAGCTGGAGCAGCAGCGTGCTTCGGCCTTGCTGGATTCCTACACCGCCCAGCGCCGCCTGACTCATGAGTTTACCAACCATATCAGCGCCCTGCGCACCCTGCTGGAGCAGAAGGATGTGGCCGGTGCGCAGGACTATATTGCCGGTGTGGATAAGGCCGTGGCGGCCAGCACTACCATTATGGATACCCACAATCCGCTGCTGGACTCCATCCTGACCCGCAAGTACGAAGAAGCCGCCCGGCAGGGCGTAAGCGTGTATTTTGACCTGTGCGACCTGCGGGATTTCCCCCTGAGCGGGGTGGATATGGTCACTGTACTGGCAAATCTGCTGGATAACGCCATCTGTGCCGCAGCGCAGGCATACCCACCGGAGGTGTATGTGCGGGTGCGAAAAACGGAGGAGGAATACCTTCTCTCGGTGCGCAATCGGGTGCAGCGGGATGTGGAGCTGCCGCCGGATGGGCAGTTGCCCCGCACCACCCGCAAAGAGCCCGGCCACGGCATGGGACTTTCCAATGTGCGGGACGTTCTGCTGCGCCACGGTGCGGAGTATACCCTGAGCTGCCGGGACAATTGGTTCCGCTTTACCTGTGCGGTGCCAACCGACAATTCATGACATCTGCACCGTCAGAATATGACAATTTTTGTGCAACAGAAGCGTAACTCTGCTATACTGTGGTCAGTAAAGGAAGCCTTCCGTGCGGACATGGTCACGTTGCGGTGGGAGGGTTACACCCTTCTTTTTAAAAGCTTTGTTGCTGGATGGAAAAACAGCCTGCGGTGCGTGTAAGCAGGCTGCCTACCTTTGCTTTTTTTGGGCTGTGCAGGAATGCACAGTACCTTGCTGACGGGACTTTCTGCGGCGGGCCTTTTGGGGGTTGCATTCGATAAAGTTTCTCGATGCGTCGCAATTCCGGTTTTGTTTGCTGTATGGGAATGGCGTAGGAAAGCCGGAATATCGTGCGCTGCAAAGAGTTCCGTCAGTTTTCTTTTGTTCAAAAAAGGACTGCTCTACATGGGTTTTGCCCAGTATGGCAGTCCTTTTTATCTATTAAATCATCGTATCTGCCAGTCAGCAGAAAGCTGACCCGCCGCGCGACTGTTTCGGTAGAAAACCAGCGCGGCAGCTGCCGTTTCCCTCTGCGTCCCTTCCGTGAAAAAGCAGCTCAGCCAAGCCCGCAGGCTTGGCTGAGCTGAAAAACTAAAATGCAATTCCTTAAACTATGCGCAGAGCGAAGCGGAACGCATTTAAAATCGTAAAAAGCGCAGTTACTCCGGCTTTACCTGCAATTCCTGTTCGCAGTAGATGCAGCGATACTTGCCGTTGGAGCTCAGCTCAAAGATCTGGTCGCACTCCTCTTCAATGCTGGAGATGCAGCGGGGATTCTTGCACCGCACAATGTTCACCAGACGCTTGGGGGGCTTGGGCTGCTCCTTGCGGACAGCCTTGCCGTTTTCAATAATGGTCACGCTAATGTTCGGGTCCAGGTAAGCCAGCACATCCAGGTTTAGCCACGAAGCATCGCCTTCTACCTTGATGATATCCTTGCGGCCGCTGGCCGTCTTTTTGCTGCGTGCATTCTGGATCAGCGCCACGCTGGCAGTGCGGTTGCCCGCAATGCCCAGCAGATCCATCAGACCAACAGCAGTACCTGCCTTGATGTGGTCGATAACAATACCGTTCTGAATCTCGTCAATATTCAACATATCAGTTTTCCTCCTTCGGTGCTTTGGGGTCTGCAAGCCCCAGCAGGGTCATGATCAGTGCCATGCGGACGTAAACGCCGTTCTGCACCTGTTCAAAATAAGCGGCGCGGGGGTCGTCGTCCACATCCAGTGCGATCTCGTTCACGCGGGGCAGGGGATGCAGCACTGCCATGGTGGGCTTGGCCTGTGCCATCTTTTCGCGGGTCAGCACATAGCTGTTCTTCAGGCGGATGTAGTCCTCCTCGTTGAAGAAGCGCTCCTTCTGCACGCGGGTCATATACAGGATATCCAGCTCCGGCATGGATTCCTCCAGACTGCGGGTCTCCTTGTAGGGGATGCCGTTGGCTTCCAGCACATCGTTGATGATATAATCCGGCACCCGCAGCTCCTCCGGGCTGATCAGCACAAAGCGCACATTCTTGCAGCGCGCCATGGTCTTGAGCAGGGAGTGGACGGTGCGGCCAAACTTCAGATCACCGCACAGGCCAATGGTCAGATCATCCAGCTTGCCCATGCGGCGGCGGATGGTCATCAGGTCGGTCAGGGTCTGGGTGGGGTGCTGGTGACCACCGTCACCCGCGTTGATCACCGGAATGCGGGAGTAGCGGGAGGCACGCAGCGGTGCGCCCTCCTTGGGGTGGCGCATGGCAACGATGTCGGCATAGCAGGACACCACCCGGATGGTGTCAGCCACGCTCTCGCCCTTGGTGGCGCTGGACACGTTCTCGCTGGGGAAGCCCAGCACATGGCCGCCCAAGTTCAGCATAGCCGCCTCAAAGGACAGGCGGGTGCGGGTGGAGGGCTCGTAGAACAAGGTAGCCAGCTTTTTGTGGTTGGCAACCTCCTGATAGGCAGCAGGGTCGGCGCAGATACGGTCGGCAAGATCAAGCAGCTGTGTGATCTCCTGCTGGGTGAGATCCAAAGGATCGATCAGATGACGCATGGACAGTATACCTCCGTTTAAAGCAGTTTGCGTAAAATGGAAAAATCAAAAAAGTTTGTGTAGTAGCTCAGCGAGCGCATCACCGGCCTGCACAAACGATTGAAACATACCTCGTCCAGCAGCAGCATGGCCTCACCCGGGGCAAGCCGCATGGCTGCACGGATGGCTTCGTCGCCGCAGCTGGCTTTCAGGTGCGCCACATTGGAGGAGATCTGCTGGTGGCACTCCTGCTCCAAAATTTCAAAGATGTCGCCGGTCAGGTCGATGCGGGTGTAGTCCCGGTTGCCGAACAGGCTGCGGGGCAGGTAGTCGATGGAATAGATCACCGGGGTCGTATCGGCAAGGATGCGCTTTTTGATGCAGATCACCTCATCACCGACTTCCAGCGCCAGCGCGTGGGCCATCTCCTCGCCTGCACGAAGAAGCATCACCTGAATGCCGTCGGCATGGGGGTAGCTGCCAAAGCTGCGGATCAGCGGGTAGTACTCCAGCTTCTGGTCCAAGCGGCTGCGCAGCCCCAGCACAGCGCGGTTCACTACCGTGCCAATGCCGCGCACCCGTTCCACATAACCGGCGCGCTCCATCTCGCTCAGCGCGTCACGGATCACGGTGCGGCTTACCCCCAATTCGGTGGCAAGGTCTACCTCGGCGGGCAGGCGGTCGGCTTGGGCATAGCGCCCGTTGGTCAGCTCCTCCAGCAGGCTTGCAACAACGCGGTCGCTGATCACAGCGCCGCCCAAGCGGCTGGACGATGCCAGTGCGGGATCTTTCATGGATGGTTCCTCCGTTTCCGGGCGGCAATGCCGCCCCGAACTTCATACAAACGGGCAGGGAGGATCCCTCCACAGCCCCTTCTCTCCTATTATAGCATAATTTGACATTTAGAAAAGCGTCATTTATACTGGAATCTGCTGAAAAGTACGATTTTATTTTGGAGGGCATAGTACAGATGGACTATTTTCTGCAAAAAGTAGGCGGCAAGTCCGCCCGGCAGGCTGTCACCCTGCGGCGCTGCACCCCTGTCGAAGCTCCGGCAGTGTTCGCGCTGCAAAACGAAGTGCGCGCCGCCATGCCGCACCCGGAGCAGTTCGTGCCGGATACGCTGGAAAACATTACCGGCTATCTGCGCACCGGGATATGTATCGGTGCGTGGCAGCAGGGGCGGCTGGGGGCGTACCTCATCCTGCGCCTGTGCGGACAGAGCGATGAAAACTATGCCGCCTTTCTGGGCGTGCCGCAAAGTCAGTGGCAGCACTGGGCCAACGCAGACAGCGCAGTAGTGCACCCGGACTGGCGGGGCAACGGCTTGCAGCGCGCCATGCTGGAAGCGGCTCTGCCGCTGCTGCCGCCACAGATCACCCATCTGGGGGCTACCGTCAGCCCGGATAACAGTTACAGCCTGCGCAACGCACAGGCTTCCGGCTTTGTCATCCGCTGCCGCCGGGAGATGTACGGCGGCTACGACCGCTATCTGCTGGAAAAGCAGCTGTAACTCCCGGTAGTTTTTATGTACAACTTTTTCGAAATGTGTTATACTATACGGTATGAATAACAGCGAAGGAAACAGGTGAAACCATGGCAGCATCTCTCGGGCAGGAATTCTGCACCCTGCGTGATACTTACATTGAAAAGCAATTCGGCCGCCTGAACGATATGCAGCGGCAGGCTGTGTTTACCACGGATGGCCCGCTGCTCATCCTTGCCGGTGCCGGCAGCGGCAAGACCACCGTGCTGGTCAACCGCATCGCAAACCTTATCCGGTTCGGCTCGGCGCACGGCTCCAAAGAAACGCCCCGCCCGGTGACCGAGGAGGACGTCAAAGCTCTGCGCACCGCCATTATGACCGGTACAGACGCCCCCAGCTGGCTGGACGGAATGCTGCGCCGCAACGCGGTGCGCAGCTGGAACGTGATGGCCATTACCTTTACCAACAAGGCAGCAGGGGAGCTGAAGGAACGTCTGCGCCGGATGCTGGGCGGCGAGGAGGGCGACGAAGTGTTCGCTTCCACCTTCCACTCGGCCTGTGTGCGCATCCTGCGCCGCTGGGCGGAGGAGATCGGCTACCCCCGCAGCTTTACCATCTACGACACCGACGACGCCCAGCGGGTGATGAAGGCGGTTTACAAGGACCTGAACGTGGATGACAAGTTCTTCCCCATCAAGAGCGCCATCAACCAGATGAGCCGCTGGAAGGATCAGCTGGTCAGCCCGGAGGAGGCGCTGCGCACCCCGGCCCGGGACACCAAGGGAGCCATTGCCGCCAAAGTCTACGCCGCCTACGAAAAAAAGCTCAGGGAGGCAGGAGCCTTCGACTTCGACGACCTGATCTATCAGACCGTTCAGCTGCTGGCGGAGCACGAGGATGTGCGGGAGTTCTACCAGAACAAGTACCGCTACCTGCTGGTGGACGAGTATCAGGATACCAGCGTGGCGCAGTTCCGTCTGGTCAGCCTGCTCACCGGGCCAGAGCGCAACATTTGCGTTGTGGGCGATGACGACCAGAGCATCTACCGCTTCCGCGGCGCTACCATTGAAAATATCCTCAACTTTGAAAAGCTCTATCCCGGCACCAAGACCATCCGACTGGAGCAGAACTACCGCTCCACCTCCAATATCCTCAACGCAGCCAACTGCGTCATCCAGCACAACACCGAGCGCAAGGGCAAGACCCTTTGGACGGACAACGGCGAGGGCGATAAGGTACAGGTGTATACCGCCGAGAATGAGCAGGACGAAGCCAGCCATATCGCGGATGTCATCGGCCAGCACCTGAAGGCAGGCGGGCATCTGGCAGACCACGCCATTCTCTACCGCATGAACGCCCAGTCGGCCCCCATCGAAAGCTACTTCACCCGCGCGGGTATCCCGCATAAGATCGTGGGCGGGCAGCGCTTTAACGACCGTAAGGAGGTCAAGGACATCCACTCCTATATGTCCATCGTGGCCAACCCCCGGGACGATGTGCGGCTGCGCCGCATCATCAACGAGCCCGCCCGCAAGATCGGTGCCACCACCGTGGATGTCATTGCGGACCTTGCCGGACAGCAGGGCATCAGTATGCTGGATATCATCAGCCATGCCGACCAGTACGCCAAGCTCTCCCGCGCGGTCATGCCGCTTCTCAAGTTCTGGCAGATCTATCAGCGTTTGCAGGACTCTCTTGCCACCCGCACGCTGGACGAGTTCGCCTCGGATGTCATTGAGCTGACCGGTTACAAAGCCATGCTGGAGGCAGACGCCGCCAAGGGGCACGAGGATGCCGCCGACCGGCTGCAGAACCTTGGCCAGCTGGTGAATAACGTCAAAAACTACTGCGACCAGCACGGCGAGGAAGCCACGCTGGAGGGCTATCTGGAGGATATCGCCCTCATCAGCGATATCGACAGCTACAACGAAAGCAGTGATCAGGTGGTGCTGATGACCATCCACTCTGCCAAGGGTCTGGAGTTCCCCTATGTGTTCCTCATCGGTATGGAGGAGGGCGTTTTCCCCAGCGAGATGAGCAAGTATTCCGAAGCAGATCTGGAAGAGGAACGCCGTCTGGCTTACGTTGGCATCACCCGCGCCAAAAAGGAACTGTATATCTCCAACAGCGTCACCCGGATGCTGTACGGCCGCACCCAGCGCAACGAGCCCAGCCGTTTTCTGCGGGAGATCGAGCCGGAATATATCGAGGAGACCCGCAGCCCGGTGCTGGAACAGCGTTCCCGCATGGGCGGCTGGGGCTCTGGTTACAGCGATACCGTGCCCGGCGGGGCATCCGGTTACTCCGGCCCCTCCGGTTACAGCCGCAGCAGCTACGGCGGCGGTTATAGCTCGGGTTACAGTTCGGGCAACCGCAGCGGCTACCTGAATCGAGAATATAACGCCGGTGAAGGCCGTGGCTTCGGCTCCTCTTACGGCGGAAAAAGCACATCTTCCACCGGCTTTGGCAGCCACTATGGCAACAACTCCACCCAGCCGACCACAAAAAGCGGTGGATTTGGCTCCGCATATTCCGGCGGAAATGCGACAAAAAGCACTGTAAAGCAAACAGCCTTTACAGAAAATTCCGCCGTAAAACCGGCGGCTTCCGGTTCAAAGCACTATGAGCCGGGCGACATCGTGGAGCACAAAGTGTTCGGCCGCGGTACGGTGCTGAAAGTAAAGCCCGCTGCCGGGGATCAGATCGTGGAGATCAATTTTGAAAAAGTGGGCATCAAGAAAACGATGGCCAATTTTGCGCCCCTGACCAAAATTACGGAGGAAGAATGACCCTATGATGACTGTTCGTTTGATCGCCCACACCCCGGAACCGGAAAAGGTGGTGGCGGCTGCCGCAAAGCTTTGCTACTCCGACGCCCATATCACCGACCTTCTGGACGGGCTGGACGAGGAAAAAACTGCAAAATTCCTGACCATGCTCAGCGACCTTGGCCATGCCAGCCCCATCGAGCACGCCAGCTTTACCTTTGGCATCGAGGGAGTCAGCCGCACCCTGCTTGCTCAGATCACCCGGCACCGCATCGCGTCCTTCAGCGTGCAGAGCCAGCGCTATGTGCGTCTGGATGATTTCCGCTATGTGACGCCACCGGAGATCGAGGCTATCCCGGAAGCAAAGGCGGCTTTCCTTGCCAGCATGGAGGAGGACGCCCAGCGTTATCTCGACCTTGCCCATAAGCTGGAGGAGGGGCACACCGCCCGCCTGATGGCTGAGGGAATGCCGGAAAAGCGGGCCCGCGCTAAGGCCTCCAAGCAGGCCAACGAGGACGCCCGCTTTGTGCTGCCCAACGCCTGCGAGACCAAAATGGTAGTCACCATGAACGCCCGCAGCCTGATGAACTTCTTCCAGCTGCGCTGCTGCAACCGCGCCCAGTGGGAGATCCGGGAACTGGCCGAGAAAATGTTCGCGCTGGTGTACCCGGTGGCACCCCATATCTTTGCCAAGGCAGGTCCCGCCTGCCTGTGCGACCCCTGCCCGGAGGGCAAGATGTGCTGTGGCAAGACCACCGAGGTGCGCGCAAAATATGCCGCTATCAAAGAAGGTGCCGCCGTATGAGCAAAGGCAAACTCATCGTGCTGGAAGGGCTGGACGGAAGCGGCAAAGCCACACAGGCAAAGCTGCTGGCAGAGCATCTTGCCGCGCAAGGCGTGCCGGTGCAGAAGATCACCTTCCCGGACTATGCCAGCGATTCCAGCGCACTGGTCAAGATGTATCTGGCCGGGCAGTTCGGCCAGCACCCGGACGATGTAAACGCCTATGCGGCTTCCAGCTTTTACGCGGTGGACCGCTATGCCAGCTATAAAACCAGCTGGGGCAGCTTTTATGAGCAGGGCGGTGTGATCATCGCCGACCGCTACACCACCTCCAACGCGGTGCACCAGTGCTCGAAGCTTCCGCAGGAGCAGTGGGAGGAATATCTGCACTGGCTGTTTGATTACGAGTTCCGTCTGCTGGGTCTGCCCGCACCGGACAGGGTCATCTATTTACAGGTAGACCCGGCGGTCAGTCAGCGGCTGATGACCCAGCGCTACCACGGCGACGAGAGCAAAAAGGACGTGCACGAAAAGGATACGGCTTATCTGGCGCGCAGCCGCGCCGCTGCCGAGTTCTGCGCCCGGCATCTTGGCTGGGATACCGTGCACTGCACCAGCGGGGACGCCATGCGCAGCATTGAAGAGATCCAGCAAGAGGTACAGCAGCTTGCCCGGAAAACACTGGGCTGAACAATAAAATACGATAAGAGGGGGCATCCTGAACGATGTATCGTCTGATGCAGCCGTCTGACGAGGCGGCAGTGCTGGCTTTGTGGCAGAGCCAGCATCATGATACCGAAGATTTTGCAAAAATGGTACTGGAACGTTTTGCCGGTGTGCAGAACATTTATGTGGCCGATGAAAACGACGCCATCGTGGCGGCTGCGCTGGCCGTGCCGGTCACCCTGCAGGGGCGGGTGGGTAATTACCTGTGCCTGTGCGGTGAGGGCAGCCTGCTGCTGGCAGGTCTGCTGGACACCCTGTGTGCCCAGCAAAAACTGCGGGGTGCAGGCTTTACCGTGGCAGTCCCGGCAGATGCGGCACAGGCCGCTCTGCTGCAGGATAAAGGCTTTGCACAGGCTTTTGCCTTGCGCTGCCTGCCCCGTGAGGTGAGCCGCAACCTGTGGAGCCAGGCGGAATTTGACACGGTGACGGCCAAAAAGCTGTGCGAACTACGGGAGCAGTTCTGGAAGGATACCGTGCAGCTGAGCCCGGAGCGCATGGCGGTGGTGCTGCAGGAGTTGTACGCCCGGGGCGCTACCATCGTGTCCAACGAGCATGGTTACGGCATCTACTTCCGCAAGGAGGATACCCTGTATTTTGTGGAGATGATGGCCGACAGCGACCGCGCCGCCGAGATCCTGATGGAAGCCGCCCGCGAGAAGGAAGTCATCGTGGAAAAGGCAGTCATCACGGTAGGTGCTGCTCAGCCGCTGTTTTTGGGCGAGGGCACCCGGCAGGAATACGGCATGATCCGCTTTGATGCAGAGCCTTTTGACGTAAGCGAAAGCTATCTGCGTCTGATGCTGGAAAACTGAAAAAAGGAAGGTGCGTATGGCACACAACGATACACACGCAGCCCGCAAAAAGGGCGGCGCAGGCAAAATTCTGCTGGTGGTGCTTCTGCTGCTTTTTCTGGCAGCAGGCGCAGCGGTGCGGTTTGCCTACAATGAGATTCACGGCAATGGTGTACCCGGCAGCACAGAGGTGACTGTAAGCATCCCACAGGGCAGCGGCGTAGCGGCGATCGCCAACAAGCTGAAGGAGGCGGGCGTCATCCGCTCTGCCTACCTATTTCGCTGGTATGTGGGGGAAAAGGGCGCTGCCGCAAAGCTGCAGTACGGCGATTTTGTTTTACAAACCAGTGCGATTTCCTACGATGCAATCATCGCCACCCTTTCCCAGTACGCCAAGGCAGAAACAGTGCGGGTGACCATCCCGGAGGGCACTACGGCCATTGCCATCGCCAAAAAGATGGAATCCGCCGGTCTGTGCACTGCCGAGGAGTTTTTGAAGGAAGCCAACGAGGGCGATTTCAGCGCTTATACCTTCTGGCAGTATGTCCCGGAGGATAAGGATGCCCCGAACCGCTTTATGAAGTGTGAGGGCTATCTTTTCCCGGAGACCTACGAGTTTTTGAAGAATGATACGGTGCATAACTATGTAGCTACCTTCTACGCCCAGTTTGATGCACAATTTACCAAGGAAATGTACGCAGCCCTCAAGGAGCAGGGGATGACCCTGCCGGAGCTGGTCACCCTTGCCTCCTTTGTGCAGGAGGAAGCGGGCAACAGTCAGGACTCCAATGTGGCGCAGGTGTTCCGCAACCGTCTGGTGGAGGGCTCGCCCTACCCCAGGCTGCAAAGCAACACCTCCAGCCATATCCAGAGCGACGCCGACAACAACTATCTCTGGAACTGGGTCGCACCCTACTACGGCGGCTGGGATGATATCCCGGAAAATATCCTTGCAGCATACGACACTTACAGCTGCACCGGTCTGCCCGCAGGCCCCATCTCGAACCCCGGCCTTGCCGCTATCAAGGCGGCATTGGAGCCGCAGCCCGATGAGGAAGCCAAGGACGCTTACTTCTTTGTGACCGACCTCAAGGGCAATTACTACTACGCCCACACGCTGGCAGAGCATAACGCAAATTGCAAAACTGCCGCAGCTGTGAACAAAAGTCTGAAAAACTGAGGAAAGGCCGCTGCACCGTGTTTTTTGTGCGGCGGCCAATTTCCCGTTAAAAACTGTGATACATAAGAGAGGAACCTACAAATGTTACAGATCCCGGAACTGCTTGCCCCGGCGGGCGATGCGGAACGTCTGCGTTATGCCATCAACTACGGTGCCGATGCTGTTTACTGCGGTCTGCCGGAGTTTGGCATGCGCTCTGCCCCGGCTAATTTCACCCCGGAGCAGCTGACGGAAAGCGTCATCTACGCCCACGCCCGTGGCCGCAAGGTCTACTTGACCATGAACACCTTGCCTACCAACGAGGAGGCCGACCGCCTGCCCGAGGCCATCAAGGAAGCCGCCAAGGCCGGTGTGGATGCCTTTATCGTGGCAGACCTTGGTGTGCTGGATGCCTGCAAGACCTTTGCCCCGGACATTGACGTGCATCTTTCTACCCAGACCGGCATCACCAACTGGGCAGCCGCCCGCGCCGCCTACAAGATGGGCGCAAAGCGAGTGGTGCTGGCCCGGGAGATGACCTTGCAGGATATCGCCATCCTGCGCGATAAGACCCCGCCGGAGCTTGAAATTGAAGCCTTTGTGCACGGTGCTATGTGCATGAGCGTGTCCGGCCGGTGTCTGCTGTCCAACTACATGGCCGGACGCGACGCCAACCGCGGCCAGTGCGCCCAGCCCTGCCGCTGGAAGTACTACCTGAGCGAGGAGACCCGCCCCGGCCAGCTGTACGAGATCGGCGAAAACGAGAACGGCAGCTACATCCTTAACGCCAACGATATGTGTACTGCGCCTTTCATTGACCTGATCTGCAAGGCGGGCGTGGACAGCCTGAAGATCGAAGGCCGCGCCAAAACTTTCTACTATGTTGCCAGCGTCACCGCCGCCTACCGCAAGGCACTGGACGCCTATCTGGCCGACCCGGCAAACGATAACTTTGAACTGCCGCCGGAGGTGTACGCAGAGCTTACCCGCACCAGCCACCGGCACTACTCTCCGGGCTTCTATTTCGGCCGCGAGCAGGCTAAACAGGCCACCGACAGCGCTACATACATCCGCGAGTGGGAGTTCGTGGGTACGGTGGACAGCTGGGAAAACGGCATCGCCCGCTGCCAGCAGCGCGGCAAATGGAGCCTTGGGGATACGCTGGAGGCGCTGTGCCCGGACGGACGCAGCATCCCGCTTACCCCGGAATGGATCGAGAACGAAGCAGGGGAGCGTGTGGAAAGCACGCCTCACGCCATGGAAAAATACACTATGCCCACCCCGGAACTGCCGCCCATGAGCCTGCTGCGCCGGAAAACGGTGTAACAGCGTGATAAAAAGGAAGAAAACCGCCGTGAAGTATAGTAGCACTTCTGGCCGCTACGCCCTTCTGGACGAACTGCGCGGGCTGGATCTGGTCAGCATGATGCTCTATCACGGCTGCTGGGATCTGGTCAATCTGTTCGGCATTCAGGCCGACTGGTATTATGGCGTGCCCGGGCATCTGTGGCAGCAGAGCATCTGTTGGGTGTTTATTCTGTTGTCCGGCTTCTGTGTGCAGCTGGGGCATCATACCTTGCGCCGGGGCGCACAGGTGTTCGGGGCAGGGGCGCTTGTCACGGCAGTCACGCTGCTTTTTATGCCGGAGGACAGAGTTATCTTTGGTGTGCTGACCCTGCTGGGCAGCGCCATGCTGCTGACCGGCCTTTTGGAAAAGCTACTGCGGCGCATTCCACCCGCAGCAGGGTTTGCTATCTCCGCAGTGTTGTTTGCCCTTACCCGCAATGTCTCGGCAGGCTATCTGGGTTTTGGCAGTCTGCGCCTCAGGCTGCCGCAGGCACTCTATGCAAACTGCGTTACAGCGTACTTTGGATTTTATCCGTGGTGGTTCTATTCTACGGATTATTTTGCCCTTCTGCCGTGGCTGTTTCTGTTCTGGGCAGGGTACTTTCTCTACGGCATTGTAGGGCGGCAGCGCATGGAGCCCTTGCGCCGCTCGGTCTGCCCGCCGCTGGGCTGGCTTGGGCAGCACTCGCTGCTGCTGTATCTGTTGCACCAGCCGGTCATCTACGGAGTGCTGTTGGTAGTTTTCCGCGTATTAGGCGGCTGAAACACACGCTTCATGCACTTTTGAGCAAGGCGGCATTGTTGCACCGTGCAAACATTGCGCCAATGCCTTGACAAGCAGGGCAGGGCTGTGGTATCCTGTTGATGGTTAGAAATTACTAACTGCAAAAATGCGTCATGAAATATGGACGCATTTTCACAGAGCATGAAGTTATCCAAAACTAACTACGCAGAGAAAGAGGTAGAGTTTTATGAGCAAAGTAGCAATCGTATTCTGGAGCGCCACCGGCAACACCGAGACCATGGCAAACTGCATCGCCGAGGGCGCAGGTGCCAACGGCACCCTCGTGCCCTGTGGTGAGATGACCCCCGCAAAGCTGGCAGAGTTTGACGTGGTGGCCTTTGGCTGCCCGGCTATGGGTGCAGAGCAGCTGGAAGAGAGTGAGTTCGAACCCATGTTTGCTGCACTGGAAGGCTCGCTGAACGGCAAAAAGATTGCACTGTTCGGCTCCTACGGCTGGGGTGATGGGCAGTGGATGCGCGACTGGGCACAGCGCGCACAGGACGACGGCGCACAGCTGTTCAGCGAGGAAGGGCTCATCTGCAACGAAACGCCTGATGATGACGTGCAGGCTGCCTGCCGTAAGCTGGGCGCAGATCTGGCTGCTTGGTAAGCTTTGTAAGGGGAGCATTCTCTTGACAAAAACGGTTCGCTGCGCTAAACTATAAATTGCCGTGTTTCGGCATTTTTATAGTCCTAAAAGTTAGATATTCCTAACTTTTAGGACTGCAGCAGCCTTTGCACAGAGTATCGTAACAATGTAAAATTTGCGGCAGGGGAAAGCGGACGAAATATCCGGCAGCCCCTGCCGTTTTTGATATAAAGGTGGTGTGTATGGAAATGGCTGCTGCGATTGGTGTTACGGTAGGCTTTGCGTTTTTGCGCAGCGCAGTGCGCCGTGCTGCGCGCCGGTCTGCCCGTAAAAAAGAGTAAGAACGATCAGGAGGAATGGATCCGATGCAGCAAGCCCCCAAAAACTTTGATAAAAAGCGTGCAGATGAAAAGCTGCTTGTCAGCGAGATGATCGCGCTCTACTGCCGCAAACAGCATGGCCCCCAAAAAGGAGCTTTATGCCCGGAGTGCCAGCAACTGCACGATTATGCGCTTGCACGCATTGAAAAGTGTCCGTTTATGGAAACAAAGACTTTTTGCTCAGCCTGCAAAGTCCATTGTTATAAACCGGAAATGCGGGAGAAAATTCGTGCGGTCATGCGCTGGGCGGGTCCGCGTATGCTGCCGGTGCACCCGGTATTGTCCATCAGGCATGTGGCGGTCACGCTCAAGTCCAAGAGGGAAGCCAAAAAGGCAAACGGATAAAACCCATGTATAAACCCTTGCTCCATAGGGCAACCTATGGACAAAGAGGTGATAAGCATGGAAAACATCGGCGTGACCTGTGATGTCTGCGCGTGCTGCCACAATGTGGACGGCTGCAAATGTGATCTGCCGCAGATCAAGGTGACGGAGCAGTGCAACTGCACCACCCAGCAGGTGGAGACCCCGCACTACTGCCAGAGCTACGAGGAAAAGTAAGTTCCCACCATCGCACAGCAGCCCCTGCCGGAGAAACCTTTCCGGCAGGGGCTGCTGTTTGTTATATGAACATTCAGCGCAGCGCCACGTTACAGGTAGCAAGGCTGCGGATCAGCGTACCAACGCTGTCCTTCATCTGGATACCGGCAAAGCCCAGCGCAAAGGCGGCCTGCACGTTTTCCAGTCTGTCGTCGATAAATATGCATTCGCTGGCCTTCAGCTGATACTTTTTCAACAGAGCCTTGTAGATCTGTGGGTCGGGCTTATTCACCTGTACCTCGCAGGAGGCTACACCGCCGTCAAACTGAGCCAGAACGCCGCGCTCGGTCAGCAATTCCAGCACATCCTGCGGGATGTTGCTCAGGTAATACACGCAATAGCCGTGGTTCTTCAGCCGCCGCACCAGCTCCAGCATCCGCAGACGCGGACGCAGAATGTGCATCCAGTCGTCCAGAACGCCCTGCACCTCAAAGGCGCAGCCCTCGGCGCGGGCACGCTCCAGCATCCGCTGGTTGCCGTCATAGCGGGAAAGCTTGCCAGCGTCCAGCAGCTGCCACTCCTCGCTGCCAAAGGTCAGGTCATAGACCTTTTCTTCCATTTCGGCGTTGCACAGCCGGTCTACAAGGTACGCCTTGGGGTCAAAATCCACCAGCACACCGCCGATATCAAAAATAATGCTTTTATACATAATTGCTGCCTCGCTCGCTTTGGATATATTTCTCAGATATTTTCCATAGTATACCACAACCGGGTGGGTGCTTTCCACCCCTTTGGCATAGAAAATGCCGCCCCGGCGTATGCTGTGGCAGAAAGGGGAGAGCGCTGTGACGATCCGGGAATTGTGCGAGAAGGAGGTCGTTCAGTTGGAACAGGGGGTGTGCCTTGGCCGCGCGGACGATCTGGAGTTTGACCCCGCAACGGCGCAGCTGCAAAGCCTGATTTTGCTGGGCAGGCCGCGGCTGCTGGGTCTGCTGGGCCGGGATGAGAGCCTGACCATCCCATGGCAGGAGATCGAAACCATCGGAACGGATGCCATTCTGGTGCATACTGCCGTGTCGGCAGCACCGGCGGCACCTCACGGCTTCTGGCAGCAACTGCGTGCAAAGCTGGGTCTGTGAAAAATAGGGGAATATTTTGAAAAATCAAACACTAATTTTTGTAAAATCATGAATGGACATTTTCAGCAAAGTGACTATAATAGGCACGAAAGGCTTGTGCAAATAGCACAGCCGCTTTGGAAATAGGGTTCGGGACGTGGAAAGGAATATCGACTATGAAAACATCCAAACCGCTGTTGACCCTGCGGATGCTCTTCCCGGCGGCAGCTTCCTTTATCGTGCTGCTGCTGGGTGAGTGGATCGCGCGCGGGTCACTGACCGCTGATACCTTTATCAGCTTTATTTTCCCCCATTTCGGGGCGTATCTGCTGGCATGGCTGCTGCTGTTTCTGGTGTGGGAGCTGCTGGACTGGGTTCTGCGCATCCCGCCGCTTGCTACGCTGGGTATGGCCGTTTTGGGCTGTGCACCCTGCGCAGTAAACTTCTATACCATGCAGCTGCGGGGTGAGCCCTTTCTGCCGTGGGACCTGATGCAGGTGTCCGAGGCCGCCGGTGTAGCCTCGGCTGCCGGGCTCAAGCTGCAGACCAGCATGGTGGTCTCCATTGTGCTGGTGCTGGCACTGACGGTGGCAAGCTTCTTTATTTACCGCGGGCGGCTGCGCCAGCGTTGGCTGCCAAGGCTTGCGGGCACCGGCGCCTCGGCAGTGGCGCTGTGTTTGCTGATTTTCGGCATTTACTTACAGCCCGCAGTCACGCAGGTTTTGGGTATCACGCCGGATGCGTGGATGCAGGACCGCTACTACCGTTACTACGGTGTACTTACCGGTTTTATGACCAACCTCACCAATCTGGAAATCGACAAGCCCGAGGGCTACTCGGAGCAGGCAGTAGACGACATTCTGGATAACGTGGCCGAGAGTGAGAAATTCTCCACCGGCCCCATGTATGCAGGCAGCTATGCCGCCACCACCCCCAAGGAGGAGCAGGCAAAGCAGCCCACCATTATTTATGTAATGGATGAGTCCTACTGGGATGTTTCGGAGCTGGAGCAGTACGGCATCACCTTTGATGCTGATGTGTCGCAGAACCTTCACGCCCTGCAGCAGACCAGCGCCTACGGCAGGGCATACAGCCCCAGCTTTGGCGGCGGCACCTGTGATGTGGAGTTTGAAGCCCTGACCGGCTACTCGGTGTCCTTCCTGCCCAGCGGCAGCAAGCCCTACCAGCAGCACGTTACAAAGCCCATGTTCGCCCTGCCCAATTACCTTAAACTCAAGGGCTATCAGACCGCTGCGGTGCACTGCTTCTGGGCAAAATACTGGAGCCGCGATAAGGCCTATCCCAACCTCGGCTTCAGCGATTTTATCAGTCTGGAGGATATGCACGGCGTGACCAAGGTGCGCAAGCACTACTGGACCAGTGGCCTTGTGACCGATGACTCCATGGCCGACCAGATCATTCAGCAGTACGAGAAGATGAGCACTTCCTCTGATAAGCCCATCTTCCTGCACGCGGTCACCATGCAGAACCATACCAATTATAATAGGGATAACTACCCGGACGATGAGCGGGTGCACGTTGTATCCCATCCGGTGGGGCTCAAGAGCAGCACCGTGGGTGCACTGGAAGATTTTGCTACCGGCATCCGGGATGCAGACGCAATGCTGGGCAAGCTGACAGCGTATTTCTCTCAGGTGGACGAGCCGGTCATTCTGGTGTTCTGGGGTGACCACTATAACCCCATTGATTCCAACTACGATGTCTACACCACCACCGGCTATGCAAGCGGCTCCAGCACAGACCCCCGCCTGCACCAGACCACGCTGCTGATGTGGTCGAATTACAGCCAGCAGCAGGTGGACTTTGGCACCATTGCCGCTTACGATATCTCCCCGGTGATGATGGAGCTGTTCGGGCTGGAGCAGCCGCTGTATTTCCAGTTCCTCAACCGGCAGCTCCGGGTCGCCAGCCGCAGCTGTACTCGCGGCACCACCATGAACTTAGACGGCACCACCACCCAGCAGCCCACGGAGTTCCAGCAGCGCTGGACAAACGAGCACTGGATGCTGCAATACGACCTGATGTTCGGCAAGGGATACGCCCTCAACCGCATGGGTGTTGCGGGCCTGAGCGGGATGAATACCGACAAATAAGAGAAAAAGTGAGAATTTCTTTATACAAAACAGAGAAAACCACTTGCAACCGCATTCTTTTTGTGCTATTATAACAAAGCATTACACACGCATCACTATGCCCTTTTGTGCCCTTTTGGGTTGAGGGCAGTCCGCCGGTACCCGATGTGCCGTGCAGATCATGGTGTGCGGAGGCAAAACAATATCTGGAGGTATTTTATTATGGCAGTCGTTTCTATGAAGCAGCTTCTCGAGGCAGGTGTGCACTTCGGTCAC
>CAJMQZ010000019.1 GCA_905215595.1 uncultured bacterium | reverse complement strand
TGACCTCTTGCATGCCATGCAAGCGCTCTCCCAGCTGAGCTAAACCCCCAGATGTTTGTCCTCGTGCCTGACGACGTGTGTAATTATACCAGCCGGAGGGACGCTTGTCAACAGTTTTTTGAAAATTTTTTGCAGCAAAAGATCCCCGCAGGGCGTGTGCCCGGCGGGGATCAGGAAGCAGAGAAGTGCTCTTTTTGAAAAACGACGCCTTAGCGTGCCTGACGGTCAAAGATCTGCGGAGCCACACGGCACAGCAGCACAGCGGCCACCATGGTGAGCAGGGTCTCGGGCAGCATATAGCTGCCGTTGTAGGTCAGGCTGTAAGTCCATGCGGCCAGACCATCGTTCAGGTTGCCCCACACCAGCACACCGGACAAAAAGCTGCACATAAAGCGCAGGAAACCGGCGGCAAAGGTGCCTACGGCCACACCCACGGTGCGGTTCTTGAAGGGGCGGGCGAACAACTCGGCCAGACCCAGTGCCATAAAGGCCAGCACATAGTCCAGCAGTACCTCACCGAGGAAGTAGAGGAAGGTGGAAGCGGGAGGCGGGTAGAAGCCCATGATCATTTGCAGGCAGGAGTTTACAAAGCCGGTGAACAGCCCCCACTTTGCGCCGTGGCGGAAGGACACCAGCACAAAGGGCAGCATACTCAGCAGGGTAATGCTGCCGCCATTGGGCATGGTGAAGAACTTGATGTTGGAAAGCACCGTGCCAATAGCGATCATCAGGGCGCATTCCACCAGAATACGGGTCTTGGAATAGGTTTTGGACATGATGAAAAAATTCCTCTCTCATAATAGTACACAAAAACAAAATGCGTCTGCTGGCAGCAGACGCATGGAGGTTTGTTGAACGTACCGGACAGTTCCGCAAACTCCCTACGCCGGCATTGCCCGGATCAGGTAAAGGGTACTCCGCGCTATGCGGATCTCAGCCTTACGGCGCCCCTGTTTTTATGTCCGCCCACAGTATACGCGCCGTGGGACAAAAAGTCAAGTCCGCAGACATAATCCGCCCCGGCGGCGCGTATGTTATACCATTGCAAAGCTGGAACGCAGGGAGGCGGGATATGAAAGCCGATCCGGAACAGCGCGCCGTGCAGCTGGGCGAGTACATTGCCGCCCACAACGCCACGGTGCGGGCAGCGGCGGCTGCGTTCGGGTGCAGCAAGTCCACCGTGCACAAGGACGTTGCCGTGCGGCTGCGCAGCATCAGCCCTGCGCTGTACGGACAGGTGCGTGCCGTGTTGGCACGCAACAAGGCCGAGCGCCATCTGCGGGGCGGGGCTGCCACCCGGCGCAGATACAGCTGCCGCTAAAGCCAAAAAAGACCGCTGCACTGTGCAGCGGTCTTTTTGGCTGGGACGGAACCCTCTCAGGCGCTTGCGCGCCAGCTCCCCCTTCGGGGAGCTGACAAAGCCGTAAGGCTTTGACTGAGAGGGTTTTCAGGAAATTGCTTTTATCCCCCGGTGTGGAACTGCTGCAACGCGCCTTTTTCCAGCCGGCTTACCTGTGCCTGACTGATGCCGATTTCCTGCGCCACCTCCATCTGGGTCTTGCCGCGCAGATACCGCAGCTCCATGATGCGCTTTTCCCGGGGCGAAAGGGCGGCTACCGTATCGCGGAACTGCAACCCGCTGATCCAGCTTTCCTCGCTGTCCGGGTCGCGCACCTGATCGATCACATACATGGCATCGCCGCCATCGGTGTACACCGGCTCGTCAAGGCTGAGTGGCTCCACCACCGATTCCAGCGCGGCGGTCACTTCGCGCCGGGCGAGCCCGGCCGCTGCGGCGATCTCGTCCATGGTGGGCTCGCGTCCCAGCTGCTTTTCCAGCGTTTCCCGCGCCTGCATGGCGCGGTAGGCGGTGTCCCGCAGGGTGCGGCTTACCCGCAGGGCGTTGTTATCCCGCAGAAACCGCCGGATCTCCCCAATGATCATGGGCACGCCGTAGGTGGAGAACCGCACCGGCTGCGCGGGGTCGAAGTTGTCGATGGCTTTGATCAGCCCGATGCACCCCACCTGAAACAGATCGTCCAGATTTTCGCCCCGCTGGGCAAACCGCTGCACTACGCTGAGCACCAGCCGCAGGTTGCCCTCCACCATCCGTGCCCGGGCAGCTTTGTCCCCGGCGTGGGCAAGGGTGAGCAGCTGCCGCTTTTCCGCCTCGGTCAGCACAGGCAGCTGCCCCGTGTTCACACCGCATAGCTCCACCTTGTTGTACATCCAAACGCCCCCGGTCTTTTTGCTTTACCGGAAGTATGGCTCTGTGCGCCGGGCGCTATGCGTGGAAAAAATTGTGCGCCCCTCCGCAAAAGAGGAGCGCATTATAGACAAACGTGTAATTTTATGGTATGCTGTGATTGGCGGCGCAAGCCGCCCATCAGGCGCTGTGCCCACAAACGCAGGCGGCTAGCTCCTTACCGGTACCTGAGTGCCGGGTTAGAGCGATTTTTTCTTTGAAATCTCGTTTCTCCCCGGACGCTTAAGGGCGGAAAGGGGGGATGCGTCATGACGTTTGAACAGGTCGTATTGCTGCTCACGCTGCTCGGCGGGGCAATCTACATCACCTTTCAGATCACATGGACTGTATCACACAGTGATGATAAAAAGAAAAAATGACCGCCCTCAGTGACTCCCAATCCTGAACGGTCATTTTTCTTTTGATCTAACATGGTAAGGAGTTAGCCGTTTGCCGGGCCAGCGCCTCTTGTGCTTTTATTATACACGTTCCCACGCGGAATGTCAAGCGCTACGCCCGCTGTTACTCGCTTTCAAGGCGGGTTTTCAGGGTGCGGATGATGCGCTTTTCCAGCCGGGAGATATAACTCTGGCTGATGCCAAGGGCATCGGCGGCTTCCTTCTGGGTGCGCTCCACGCCGTCGGTAAGGCCGAAACGCAGTTCCATGATCTGCCGCTCCCGTGCCGAGAGTGCCGCTACGGCGCTGCGCAGCACCGCGCGCTCGGCGTCCTGCTCCAGCTGCTGGCTTACCGCGTTGGCATCGCTGCCAAGGATGTCCGAGAGCAGCAGTTCGTTGCCGTCGCCGTCCACATTCAAAGGCTCGTCGATGCTGGCCTCCTGTCGGCGGTTGGAGCTTTTGCGCAGGTACATCAAGATCTCGTTGCCGATGCAGCGGCTGGCGTAGGTTGCCAGCTTGATGCTGCGGGCGGGGGTGAAGGTGTTTACTGCCTTGATCAGCCCAATGGTGCCAATGCTTACCAAGTCCTCAGCGGGCACACCGCTGTTCTCGTACTTTTTGGCCAGATACACCACCAGCCGCAGGTTGTGAGTGATCAGTTCCTCGCGGGCGGCGGCGTCTCCGGCGGCCATGCGGTCAAGCAGGGCTTTTTCCTGTTCGGGGGTCAGGGGTGGGGGCAGGCTGGGCCCGCCCGCCAGATAATGCACCGCGCCGCAGTAGCGCAAACGCCCCCACAGCCGCTGCCAGACCTTGCGAAAAAACTGCAACATGGATATCCCTCCTGTGCACTATTTGTTATATGTATTATAAGGGCTTACCCCTTCCGTCTTGCCGCTGCGCGTCAATCCACCTTCCCCAAGGGGACGGCTTTTTGCGGTGGCGGAAACTTGCTCTTTACACCTGATGCTTTAGCAATGGGGCTAACGGCGTGCACCCTCTCAGCCCGCTCCTGTGAGGGAGGGGGAACCCCTTCCGTCTGCTCGCTTCGTTCGCAGCCACCTTCCCCAAGGGGACGGCTTTAGCGGTGGCGGCGGAGTTCCCGGTAGTACCGAAAAGGCGTCCCCTTGGGGGAGCTGTCAAAGCCGCAGGCTTTGACTGAGGGGGTATTCTCCGGGCTGCTGGGGGCTTTCCTACACCCCTACCTCCTCCGCTACGTCATCTCCCAGCAGCAGCGTCCATGGGCCGGTGGGGGCGTCCGGGGCGCAAAAGGCCGCCAGCAGGCCGGGCACGCGGCGCTGCCCACGGCACAGCGCGGCAGGCACGGCGGGCAGCAGACAGTGGCCGGTAACGGCGGCGCAGGGCACAAACTGTACCCCAAGCCCCGGGGGCGGGGCAGCGCCGACGGCAAACCAGCTGTCTAAGGTTTCCCGCAGCGGCGCGGGCAGCCGATTGCGCACCGGCGGGTACTGCACCAGCACCACCCGCCGCCCGGCAAGGGGATCTTGCAGGGTAAAACCGGTGTCGTGGTAGGCCTGCACCGGCACAGCCGTGCCCGCTATATGCAGTACGGCGGCAAAGCAGCCCCGCTGCGGGCGGCCAAACACCGCCAGCAGCCCGCGCAGCAGCCCGTACACCCCGGCGCAGCAGAGCAAAAGCCGCCCCGGGCGCACCGGTAAAAGCACGCTCAGGTTGTTGCCCTGTACCCCGGGCAGCACCACCGCGCCGCACAGCAGGCCGTTCAGCGCCGCGTACCACCCGCACAGCCGGGCAAAGCTGCGCGCCCCGGGCACGCCGTAGCACACCGCCACCACCCCGCAGCAGCTGGCTATTTTATATAGTACCGCCAGCGGGGCGGGCCACGGCGGAGCCAGCAGGGCAAGGGTACTTGCCGCAGCCGCCGCGCTGCCCGCGCACAGCCGCAGCCCGGTGCAGCTGCGCCCGCACAAAAGCCCCGCGCCCAGCAGCAGCGCAGCGGCCGCAGCAAAGTTTACCAGCAGCAATTCGTCCACAAAAACAACTGTTTTCATTGCAAAGCACCGCCTTATGGTTCTGGTAGTCTATTTTTCACAAATTTGCGAAAAAACTTGTCGCACCAGAAAAACCCGCATGAACAGTGCATATTTGCTACAAAAGCGGGGACGAGGTTTCACAGTTTTTACACTTTTTTCAAAAAAACACTTGAACATTTCTGGAAAGTGTGGTATATTATTGCCATCCTAGTAAGGATTGAGCCGGAAACACCGGTTCGAAAATATTTTTTCTATTTTTGAAGGGAGTAATTCATTATGATGATGCCTGCAAATTTCTCTGCTGTGTCTGAGAACGAGATGACCTACGTTATGGGCGGTAGCGTTGCTGATTACCTGACCCCTGTCATGACCAAGAAGGAGTGGCAGAACTTCAGCAAGAACATGGTGACCATCATTGGTAACAGCTACCTGAACAACTTCGTTGGCAACACCCTGGGCACTATCTTCAGCGGCACCTACGTTCCCGGCGGCGTTCTGTCCAACTTCGGTTCTGACATCAGCGGCATTTGGAATGCCAACTTCGATGGCACCAGCAACAAGACCAAGGTCCTGTCTGGCATGAAGGGCGTTCTGAACGTTGGTCTGAACGTTGTTGGCAACCTGGCTGCTATCTACAACCTGGGCTTCGGCACCGTGAAGAACGCTGCTGAGAAGGCTGCCATCACTGAGTTCTCTGCTACCGATCTGCTGTAATCAGTTTAACTGATTGATGCTTGCGTGACTGTACCCTTAGGGGTGCAGGGAACATACTAGCATAATAACACCCCCGTGGGCGTAAGCCTGCGGGGGTGTTTTTTGCGTTGGCACCCCTTCCGTCTGCTCACTGCGTTCGCAGCCACCTTCCCCAAGGGGACGGCTTTGGCGGCGGCGGCGAAGTTTCCGGCAGCGCCGAAAGGCGTCCCCTTGGGGGAGCTGGCAAAGCCGCAGGCTTTGACTGAGGGGGTATCTCCGGGACGAACCCTCTCAGTCCGCTCCGGTTGGTCGCGTCCAGCTCCCCCGAAGGGGGAGCTTTTATGCACTGCCGCAAGCTTTGCGGTTTTGCCGGAAATCTTACCGTAACCGCAAAAAGCTCCCCCTTTCGGGGGAGCTGTCAAAGCCGCAGGCTTTGACTGAGAGGGTTTTCCCACGTTCACACTTCTTTTACCAGTCTGTTACTTTCCGTTTTAGGCGGTTTGTGGTATACTATGGTCAACATGGGTCACCATGGCAACATTGAAACAGACAGGATGTGAAATCCTCTTATGAAAGATGGTTTTTTAAAGGCAGTTGCTTTTTCGCCCGCGCTGCGGGTGGCAGACTGCACCTATAACGCACAGCAGGTGCTGGCGCAGCTGCAAGCTGCCGCGCAGCGCGGGGTAAAGCTGGCGGTTTTCCCGGAGTTTTGCCTTACCGGCTACACCTGCGGCGATTTGTTTTTGCAGCGCACCTTGCAGCAGGGCGCACTGGATGCGCTGGAATGGCTGCTTGCGCAGACCCGCACGCTGGACACCGTGGCGCTGGTGGGCTTACCGCTGCTGGTGCACGGCAAGCTGTACAACTGCGCCGCCGTGCTGTGCCGCGGGCAGCTGCTGGGTATCGTGCCCAAGACCTACCTGCCCAACTACGGCGAGTTCTACGAAAAGCGGCAGTTCACCCCCGGCAGCACCGAGGTGCAGACGGTGACCGTCTGCGGGCAGCAAGTGCCCTTTGGCACGTCGCTGCTGTTCCGCTGCCGCCAGATGCCCAGCTTTGTGCTGGGCGTGGAGCTGTGCGAGGATTTGTGGAGCGCCCTGCCGCCCTCCACCTTCCACGCGCTGGCGGGCGCGACCGTCATTGCAAACCTTTCTGCCAGCGATGAGACCGTGGGCAAGGCGGAGTACCGCCGCGCACTGGTGGCAAACCAGTCTGCCCGGCTGCTGTGCGGCTACCTGTACGCCTCGGCGGGGCACGGTGAAAGCACTACCGACATGGTCTTTGCCGGGCATGACCTCATCGCCGAGGACGGCAGCATTCTGGCGGAGACTGCGCCCTTTGCGGGCGACCACGCCGAGACCGAGCTGGACTGCCAGCGCATGGAGGCCGAGCGTGCCCGCAACACCAGCTTTGAGCACACTGCCGAGGGCTACGTCACGGTGGAATTTGACCTATCACCGGAGGAAACGGTGCTCACCCGCCGCATTGACCCCGCCCCCTTTGTGCCCGGTGACCCGCAGCGCCGCGCCGCCCGGTGCGAGCTGATTTTGAAGATGCAGGCTGATGGCCTTGCCAAGCGGTTGGAGCACGCCCACGCAAAAACAGCGGTCATTGGCATTTCCGGCGGCTTGGACAGCTGCCTTGCCCTGCTGGTGGCAGTGCGCGCCATGAAGCAGCTGCACCGCCCCGCCGCCGATGTGCTGGCGGTGACCATGCCCTGCTTTGGCACCACCAAGCGCACCCGCAGCAATGCCGAAATTTTGTGCGGGGAGCTGGGCGTAAGCTTTCAGGAAATTCGCATCGCCGACACTGTGCGCAGCCACTTTGCGGATATCGGACAGGATGAGACCGTGCTGGATGTCACCTTTGAAAACGGGCAGGCACGGGTGCGCACGCTGGAGCTGATGGACCTTGCCAACCGCACCGGCGGCCTTGTGGTGGGCACGGGCGACCTTTCGGAGCTGGCGCTGGGCTGGGCGACCTACAACGGCGACCACATGAGCATGTACGGCGTAAACGCTGGTGTGCCCAAAACGCTAGTGCGCTATCTGGTGCAGTACGAAGCTGAGACTGCTGCCACCGCTGCTTTGCACGATGTGCTGCTGGATATTCTGGCTACCCCGGTGTCGCCGGAACTGCTGCCCGCCAAGGACGGCGAAATTGCACAGATCACAGAGGATCTGGTAGGCCCCTATGAGCTGCACGATTTTTACCTGTATTATGTGCTGCGCTGCGGCTTTGGCCCGGCAAAGATCTACCGGTTGGCAAAGGCGGCCTTTGCAGGCAGGGCAGAGTACACGGACGCCGTGCTGTACAAGTGGCTGCGCAACTTCTACTGGCGCTTTTTTGCTCAGCAGTTCAAGCGCAGCTGCCTGCCGGACGGCCCCAAGGTGGGCAGCGTGACCCTTTCGCCCCGGGGCGACTGGCGGATGCCCAGCGACGCCTGTGCCACCCTTTGGCTGGCAGAGCTGGAGCAGCTCAAGCCCAGGGAGCAGTAAGCCATGAAGAACAAAAAGCTTTTGACCAATATCCTGTTTGCAGTGGTGGTGCTGGCCATCGCAGCGGTGCTGCTGGCCGTGCGCAGCCACAACGCCACCGGCGGAAAACTGACTGCCCAGCTGATTTACGGCGACAACAACGCTGTGCTGGACATTCCGCTGGAAAAGGACGAGACTTACAGTGTGGACACCGGTTATTATACGGTGCATATAGAGGTAAAGGACGGCAGAGCGCGGTTTATTGAATCGCCCTGCCCGGATCACATCTGCGAGGGCTTTGGCTGGCTGTCGGCGGAGGATCAGACCGCCACCTGCCTGCCTGCCCGCGCCGTGCTGACCATCGTTCCGGTGGGCTGAAAAAGGAGTATTTTCATGTTGGACGAAAACGAGCATTCCCGCAAGGAGGACGGGCGTTCCCTGCACCGTCTTTTGCACAAGGCTGAGCAGCAGGACGCCACTGTGGAGGTGGACAGCGCCGCGTTTTTCTCGGAGCTGCCGCCGGAGCAATCCGCGCCGCCCCGCCGCCCGCAGCAAAACACCCGCCGCAACACTGCTGGCGGGGAGAATGGGGCATATCTGCCCCCGAAACGAGGGAAAATTTTGCTGATCGTACAGGCAATTTTAAGCGTTCTGGCGCTGGTGCAGCTGTGGCGCACCCAGATGCTGCCGGTGCTGTATCTGGTGGTGCTGGCGGCGCTGCTGGCGCTGCTGTGGCTGCTGGTCAAGCGCTGTCAGGAGTACAAAACTGCAGGCACGGTGTCCCGGGTGTTCTCGGTGGTGCTGTGCGCCGCCATGGCAATAGGCTGCGTGTGGGCGCAGCAAGGCCTTGCTGCGCTGGGCGATATGACCAACGGTTTTTTGAGCAACGCCGAGGCGAAAAAGATCACCAAAGAGCCTTTTGTGGTGTACCTGAGCGGCGTGGATACCCGCGGTGATTTGACAGAAAAAGCGCGCAGTGATGTGAATATCCTTGCCGCAGTGAACCCCGTTACCAAGCAGGTGGTGCTGATCAACACCCCGCGCGATTACTATGTGGACCTTGCCGGAACGAACAGCAAGGATAAGCTGACCCACGCCGGGCTTTACGGCGTGCAGACCAGCATGGACACCCTTGGCAACCTGTACGGGGTGGACGTGCAGCACTACATCCGCATCAATTTTGCAGGGTTCATTAACATCGTTGATGCGCTGGGCGGCGTGGATGTGTACTCCGATCAGGCGTTCACCTCGGTGGGCAGCCCCGGCTACTACGACCCCACCACCTTTGTAGAGGGCTGGAACCATCTGGACGGCAAGGCTGCGCTGGCTTTTGCCCGCGAGCGCCACGCCTTCAAGACCGGCGATGTGCAGCGCGGCATTAACCAGATGAAGGTGATCGATGCCATGCTGAACAAGATCAAGTCCCCGGCGCTGCTGATGGGATTTTCCAAGATCATGGATTCTGCTGCCGATTGCTTCGTCACCAGCCTTTCTCAGAACCAGATCAGCGCGCTGGTGCGGATGCAACTGAGCGATTTTGCAGAGTGGAACATTGAAAGCTATACCGTTACCGGCTCCTCTGGCAGCAGCACCAAGTGCTACTCTGCCAAGGGGCAGAAGCTCTATGTCATGAAGCCGGACGAAGCCTCTGTGGCAAAAGCCAAAGAGATGATCGCGGCTGTACTGGGTGGCGAGGGCACGGTAAGCTCCACCACTCAGACCCCGGAAAAGACGGACGTGTACACCCCCACCACTGACCCCGATGCCGCTGTCTCGGTGCCCGAGACGCCTGCCGACAGCGTGATCGTGGATGAACCTGCGGAAAGCGTGCCGGAGCAGCCCGCCGAACAACCGGCAGAGCAGCCTACCGAGCAGCCCGCGGAGACGCCCGCCGAGCAGCCCGCTGCCACCGAGACGCCCCAGCCGGAGACCACCCCCGCCGAGGGCGGCAGCACTGAAACGCCTGCCGTCAGCCTGCCCACGCAGGAGCAGGTGGAACAGGCCGCAGGCTCGCTGTACAGCGCTGCCTCCACCGTGCTGGACGCCATCCTTGGCGCAGGCGGGAACTGAGTGAGAGCTATTTATAAAAAGAACCGTTGCACAAAAATGTGCGACGGTTCTTTTTGCGTTGCAAAAAACGACAGCGGGAGCGCCCTCTCCGTCTGCTCACTACGTTCGCATCCACCTCTCCCAAAGGGAGAGGCAAGAGCACTGTCGGAAATTTTCTCAGTGCACCTAAAGCTTTAGCAACGAGCCTGACGGCTTGGCTCCCCCCTCGGGGGAGCTGGCGCGGGAGCGCCTGAGAGGGCGAACCTACGTTGCTGCAACAAAAAAGCTGCCTGCAACAGCAGACAGCGCAAAAACACAAAAGGGAAAACGAGATAGACCGTAAGCCGGGTTCTGTATTAAACGACGATCTGTCTAGGCCTGCCATTGCTGACAGGCTCGTGCCGCCTTCGGGACACGCGAGCAGCGCTGTACGTCCCATATAGGCGTTGCTTCCGGTAGGGTTTACAAAGCCGCATGGTCACCCATGCGCTGGTGAGCTCTTACCTCGCCGTTTCATCCTTACCGCATTGCTGCGGCGGTTTGTTTTCTGTTGCACTTTCCCTGAGGTCACCCTCGGCTGCCGTTAGCAGTTACCGTGCTCTGTGAGGCCCGGACTTTCCTCAGAGCGGTCAAAGCCGCCCCGCCGCCGTATGTTCCACTCGTTTTCCGTTCCTCATGATACCATAAAAAAGTAAGATTTGCAAGTGAAACGGATTTTTGTTATAATATCATTTGTGTTTTTGTGAATTTTGCAGGGGGAGGGCAGGCCATGCAGCTGTATTTTGCCGTGCCGGATACGGCCACTACCCACGATGGGGTGCTGGTGCGCAGCTTTCTGCGCCAGTGTGCCGTCTCTACGGACCTTGCCCGGGCGGTCAAGTTCCGGGGCGGCGGCTTTTTTGCAGACGGCGTGCCTGTGTTGGCAAACCGGCGCATCTTCCCCGGGCAGGTGCTTTCCTTTACCCTGCCGCCGGAGGGGGACGGCGTGACCCCGCAGCCGGAAATTCCGGTCAGGGTCGTCTACGAGGACGCCTTTGCCGTGGTGCTGGAAAAGCCGCCGCAGCTGGCGGTGCATCCCACCCTGAACTACCCCGGTGGTACGCTGGCAAACGGCTACGCCGCGTGGGCGGCAGAACACGGCCACAGCCCGGTGTTCCGTCCGGTGAACCGTATTGATAAGGACACCAGCGGCCTTGTGCTGGCAGCAAAAAACACCTACGCAGCGTCGCTGCTGGCGAGCGGGGTGGAAAAGCTGTACTATGCCATTGCGCAGGGTGCGCTGCCGCTGGGGGAGGGGGTCATCGATGCCCCTATCGGCCGCCGGGGCGACAGCATCATCGGGCGCTGCGTCACCCCCGAGGGCAAGCCCAGCCGCACCGAGTATACTATTATAAAGGAAGAAAACGGCCTTAGCCTTGCGGCCTGTGTGCCGGTGACCGGCCGCACCCATCAGATCCGGGTGCATTTTGCGTCCATCGGGCATCCGCTTGCCGGGGACGACCTTTACGGCGGCAGCCGGGAGCACATTGGCCGGCAGGCGCTGCACTGCGCGAAGCAGAGCTTTGCAGTGCCTGTATACACCCAGTTGCCGGACGGCATCCGGGTGGAAATGCCCTTGCAGCTGCGCACCGTCACGGTGGAAAGCCCGCTGCCGCCGGATATGGAAGCGCTTTTTTCGTGAAAACTGCGTGAAAAAAGTAGCCAAATTTTATGTAAGCGCTTGTTTCAAACCATGCAAAGTGTATAATAAAAAAGAGAGCGTATTGTGTACAGGCCCTGTTGGCCTTTTGAACAGGGGAACGTACACCATCTAGCTGCTGTGTTCCGGGCCGAAAAAATGCCCTGCAGCGGCGCAGGAAGGAGAAAATCCCGTTGACTGAAGATAAAACAAAGGAGCAGCAGCCCGCTGCGCAGCCGGTACGGCAGCCCCGCCGCCAGAAGCTGCGCTCGCTGTGGGCGCAGTTCCAGTGCCGGGGTGTGCTGCGGCGGCACAGGATGCGCCGCAAGCGCCAGCACCGCCGGGAAACGTTGTGGCGCAAGCTGCTGCATAACCCCGTAGCGCCCATAGTGGGCGAGACGCTGTACGCTGTAGGCTTTTCTGCCGAGTATGCCGTTGTTCGCACAGGACGCCGCTTGCAGCACGGCTTGCAGCGTCTGCTGCGGGCGGGCAAAGATTTGCTGAAAAATATCGCATCCATGGCCTTTCCCGGGGCGGCGCAGCTGCTGCGGGATCTGTTCGGCCCGGTAGTGCTTGCCCTGCGGGGCACCGGGGCGCTGCTGCGCCACGCACATCAGGTGCGCAAGGAGAAAGGCTTTGGCGCGGCGCTGCGCGCAAGCGGACACTTCCTTATCCATGGCATCGCCGATAACATCCGTCTTGTGCCCCGCATGGCTATGTATGTGCTGCCGGTGGCAGCGCTGGCCGTTATGGTGACCGTGTTCCAGACCACCATCCGCCAGCCCTACGCCTTGCAGGTGCAGGTGGATGACAAGACCGTGGGCTATGTGGCCAACGAAGAGGTGTTTAACTCTGCACTGGAGGCTGTGCAGCAGCGTATCAATTATTCCGGCGCAGAGCAGGCGCGCTTTACCGTGGAGCCTACTTATTCCGTGACCGTCGCCCATGACGTGATGGACGAAAATGACGTGGCTGACGCCATCCTCAAGAATTCCAGCGACCAGATCAGCGAGGGCACTGCCCTGTATCTGGACGGTGAGCTGACCGCCGTGTGTGCGGACGGCAACAGCCTGCAGCGATACATCAGCAGCCTGCTGGAACCCTACGAGAACCCCGATGACCCCAACACCACCGTGGGCTTCAACAAGGATGTCACGCTGGAAAACGGCATCTACTTCAACGAGAGCTTCCAGGAGGAAGCCGAGGTGGAACAGCTGCTCTCCGGCGTGCAGCAGGCGGAAAAATCCTATACGGTGCAGAGCGGCGATACCATCTGGTCTATTGCCCAGAAAAACGGCCTGACCGTGAAGGAACTGTGTGAAATGAACACCGGCTTTACCGCCAACGGCGAAAACGGCCTGACCCAGAACTCCAAGATCCTGCCCGGCGATGCACTGACCGTGGTGCGGGAGGAGGAGACGCTGGAGGTGCGCATCACCAAGGTGGAAAGCTGGGAGGAAGAGATCGCCTACACCACCGAGACCACCAAGTCCAACGAACTGAACTCCGGCACGAAGCGTGTTACCCAGAAGGGCGAGAACGGCATCCGCACCGTGACGGCACAGCGGGTGTACGATGCAAACGGCAATCAGCTTTCCCAGCAGATCCTGAGCACTGTGGTGACTAAGGAACCTGTGACTGAAAAAGTTACGGTGGGCACCAAAAAGGTTTCCTCCGGTGCATCCTATATCACCGGCAGCGGACGGTTCATCTGGCCGGTGCCCGGCTACCGGAACTGCTCCCGCTGGTACGGCGGCAGCCACAAGGGCGTGGATATCTGCGCCGCCGCAGGTACGCCCATTTACGCTTCGGCAGGCGGTACGGTGACCAAGGCCGGCTATAACCGCGCCGGTGCGGGCAACGGTTATGGCAACTCCATCATCATCAACCATGGCAACGGCTACACCACCGTGTACGCCCACTGCCTGTCGCTGGTGGTGCACGCCGGTCAGTCGGTCAAGCAGGGTCAGCTCATCGGCTATGTAGGCAGCACCGGACGTTCCAGCGGCAACCACTGCCACTTCGAGATCCGGCGCAACGGCTCTTACATCGCACCGCAGAACGTGTTCAACCGCAGCAAATATCGGTAAATAGCAGCAAGGGCTTTTCCACAGGGGAAAGCCCCTCTGCTGTATCATGAATAAAAAGGAGAGATCATCTATGTCTACCCCTCACATCAGCGCAGAAATGGGCGATTTCGCCAAGACAGTCCTTATGCCGGGTGACCCCCTGCGTGCCAAGTTTATTGCCGATACCTTTTTGCAGGATGTCCGGCAGGTGACCGGCGTGCGCGGGATGCTGGGCTTTACCGGCACCTACGAAGGCCGTCCCATCAGCGTGATGGGCAGCGGTATGGGGATGCCCTCCATCGGCATCTACTCCTACGAGCTGTTCAGCTTCTACGGCGTGGAAAACATCATCCGCATCGGCTCTGCCGGCAGCTATACCGAAAAGGCTAAGCTGTTCGACACCGTGTTGGCTACCGGTGCTGTGAGCGAGAGCAACTACGCCCGGGTGCAGAGCGGCTTTACCGGCAACATCACCCTGCCCAGTGCAGCTTTGAACGAAAAGCTGCGTGTCTCCGCTGCAAAGCAGGGCATCCCCCTGATCGAGGGCAACATCCACTCCTCGGATGTGTTCTACCGTCAGCCCTCGGACGCAAAGCCCACCTACTGGGAAAAGCTGCGGGACGAGGATGGCTGCCTGTGCGTGGAGATGGAAAGCTTTGCCCTGTTTGCCAACGCGCAGGTGCTGGGCAAGAATGCCGCCTGCCTGCTGACCATCTCGGACAGCTTTGTGGCTCCCGGCATCACCACCGCCGAGGAGCGCCAGAAGAGCTTTACCGATATGATGAAGGTCGCTCTGGGCGCAGAATACTGATCGCATAAATTTTCCAGCGCGGCTGCTGCCCCAAGGCACAGCCGCGCTGTTTTTGCCCATAAAAGGAGGAAACAGTATGACAAAACTGACCATGGAAGAAAAGCAGCAGCTGATCCGCATGGCACTGGCCGCGCGGGAAAAGGCCTATGCACCCTACAGCAATTTTATGGTGGGCGCTGCGCTGCGCGCTGCGGACGGCCGCATTTTTACCGGCTGCAATGTGGAGAACGCTGCCTTTACCCCCACCAGCTGCGCCGAGCGCACTGCCCTGTTCAAGGCGGTGGCTGAGGGTGTGACTGCGTTTACAGATATCGCCGTGGTGGGCAGCCGCCGGGGCGAAGTGAACCGGCAGATCACCTCGCCCTGCGGGGTATGCCGTCAGGCACTGTTCGAGTTTGGCGGGCCGGAGCTGAACGTCATTATGGCAAAGACCCCGGAGGATTTCATCGAGCGCAGCATGGACGAGCTGCTGCCCTTCGGCTTTGGCCCCTCCAACGTGGCGGGCAACAGCGCCGTGGAAGGGAAGTAAGTGTTCTTCTTTGAAAAACAGCGCAAGCAGGGGAAAATTGGTGAATAAGCATTACTTTTTTATAAATTATACAAGGGATTTGTAAAGAATTTGTAATCGGAAATTGCTTGCATCTGTCACATCCACCCGCTATACTTGAGCCAGTAAATGTGCCAGAGCGCACATTTCATTCTTTTGACGCAATTTTTTAAAATAAAAGGAGAGTTTCTTATGAAGATTTCTCGTCGTAACTTTCTGGCTGTGGCCGGTGCTGCTGCCGCTGCCGCTGCTCTGACCGCCTGCGGCGGTTCTTCCGCTTCCTCCACCAGCACTGCTTCCTCCGCAGCTGCCAGCTCTTCCGCCGCTTCCGGCGCAGCAGACGGCGCTGAGAAGATCGCCAAGGTCGCTCTGACCTGCGATACCGGCACGATCGATGATGAGAGCTTCAACCAGGCTTGCTGGACTGCTGTTTCCAGCTACATGGGCGACAACTGCCAGTACTACATCCCCGATTCCGATGCTTCCGATGAGGATCGCGAGACCATGATCCGTCAGGCTGTCAACGACGGCGCTGACGTTATCGTCTGCGTGGGCTACCTGTACGGTGCCTCTCTGGCATGGGCTGCTGAGCAGTACCCCGATATCAAGTTCATCGCTATCGATGTGACCCAGTTCGATATCGGCACCGACAGCATCCCCGCCAACTGCTACTGCATCACCTTCAAGGAGGAGCAGGCAGGTTATCTGGCAGGCTACGCCGTTGTTAAGGACGGCTACACCAAGCTGGGCTTCCTGGGCGGCATGGCTGTGCCCGCCGTGATCCGTTACGGCTACGGCTATGTGCAGGGCGCTGACGCTGCTGCAAAGGAGCTGGGCATCAACATTGACATCAACTACTTCTACGGCGGCCAGTTCTACGGCGATGCCAACATCACCTCCCGTATGGAGGGCTGGTACTCCAACGGCACTCAGGTCGTCTTTGCCTGCGGCGGCGGCATCTACACCTCCGCTGTTGAGGCTGCTCTGAAGAGCAACGGCTATGTCGTCGGCGTTGACGTTGACCAGAACTACATCGGTGTCAACGGCGTGGCAGACGGCTCCTTCGCTTACAACCCCTTCATCACCTCTGCAATGAAGGGCCTGACCGAGGCTGTCAACACCGCTCTGTCCGACATCGAGGCAGGCGATTGGAGCGACATCGCTGCTTCCAACGGCAACTTCGGTCTGGAGGACGGCGACTACGTCGGCCTGCCCACCGATGCTGACAGCTGGAACTTCGAGACCTTCACCACCGACGAGTACGAGGCACTGAAGGAGAAGATCAAGAGCGGCGAGATCGCTGTGGACAACAGCTCTGACGACAGCACCAAGCCCACCGTCAGCGAGTTCACCACCGTCAACTACATCCAGTAATCAGAAACTTCCCGGGCGGGACGCTTTGCAAAGGGCGTCCCGCCTTTTTTGTATGCTTTTTTCAAGACGATGAAGGAATGCCTGTCAAAATGCACAAAAGTAATACTTATGATATGGCAAAACACTAAATTTTCAAAAAGAAGTGTGCAAAACAGCAAAAATACGGTATAATGGGCATTACAATAGTATAAGTGTCGTTTGGACACGAAAGGAGAGTGAGCAGATTGGCAGAGGATTTTGTGATCGAGATGCTCCACATCACCAAGGAATTCCCTGGGATCAAGGCAAACGATGATATCACCCTGCAGCTGCGCAAAGGCGAGGTACACGCTCTGCTGGGCGAAAATGGCGCCGGCAAAAGTACGCTGATGAGCGTGCTGTTCGGCCTGTACCAGCCGGAGGCTGGTCAGATCCGCAAGAACGGCAAGGAGGTCGCCATCCGCAACCCCAACGATGCAAATGCACTGGGCATCGGCATGGTGCACCAGCACTTCAAGCTGGTGGAATGCTTCAGCGTGCTGGACAACATCATTCTGGGGGTGGAACCCAACAAGATGGGCTTTTTGCAGAAGGCCGAGGCACGCAAAAAGGTGATGGCGCTGAGCGAAAAGTACGGCCTGCGGGTGGACCCGGACGCACTCATCAGCGATATCTCGGTGGGTATGCAGCAGCGCGTAGAGATTTTGAAGATGCTGTACCGCGACAATGAGATCCTGATCTTTGACGAGCCTACCGCTGTGCTGACCCCGCAGGAGATCGACGAGCTGATGGAGATCATGCGCGGGTTCAAAAAGGAGGGCAAGTCCATCCTGTTCATCACCCATAAGCTCAACGAGATCATGGCTGTGGCCGACCGCTGCACCGTGCTGCGCAAGGGCAAATATATGGGCACGGTGGATATCAAGGGCACCACCAAGGAAGAGCTTTCCCGCCGCATGGTGGGCCGTGACGTGCAGCTGCAGGTGGAAAAGCAGCCCGCGCACCCCGGCGAGACTGTGCTGGATGTGGAGAACGTTACCATCCACAATGACCAGCGCAAGAAGGACGTGGTGAAGAATGTGTCCTTCAAGGTGCACGCAGGCGAGATCGTCTGTCTGGCGGGCATCGAGGGCAACGGTCAGACCGAGTTCATCTACGGCCTGACCGGCCTGAGCAAGCTGTCTGGCGGCAAGCTTACGCTGGACGGCAAGGATATCACCCACGAGAGCATCCGCCAGCGCTCCAAGGACGGCATGGGTCACATCCCGGAGGACCGCCACAAGCACGGTCTGGTGCTGGATTTCAGTCTGGAAAACAACATCGTGCTGCAGCGCTACTGGCAGCCGGAGTTCCAGAAGGGCGGCTTTATCCGTGCCGATAAGGTGCGCGAATACTCCGACCGGCTGATCGAGCAGTACGATGTGCGCAGCGGTCAGGGCAGTGTGACCACCGTGCGCAGTATGTCCGGCGGCAACCAGCAGAAGGCAATCATTGCCCGCGAGATCGACCGCGACCCCAAACTGCTGGTGGCAGTGCAGCCCACCCGTGGTCTGGATGTGGGTGCTATTGAGTACATCCACCGCCAGATCGTGGCCGAGCGCGACAAGGGCAAGGCCGTGCTGCTGGTCAGCCTTGAACTGGACGAGGTGATGAACCTTTCTGACCGCATCCTTGTAATGTACGAGGGCGAGATCGTGGGCGAGTTTGACCCCAAGACCACCACCGTGCAGGAGCTGGGTCTGTATATGGCAGGTGCCCGCAAGCAGGGAAAGGAGGAGCAGTAACACATGAATAAGAAAAAACTTTCCCGCAGCGGCAGCCTGCAAAGTTCTGTTACCAGCGTGCTGGCTGCACTGCTGTGCATCCTGATTGGTTTGCTGGTGGGCTTTCTGGTGCTGATAGCCATCAACCCCGCACACGCATGGGGCGATGGCTTTGTGCGCATCCTCAAGGGCGGTTTCCACGATGCCCCCTACGGCGTGGGCAAGGAGCTTGCCAATGCCGCACCCCTGATCATGACCGGTCTGTCTGTGGCCTTTGCTTTCAAGACCGGCCTGTTCAACATCGGTGCAGCCGGTCAGTATACGCTGGGCGCTTACGGTGCGCTGTACTGCGCCATCATGCTCAAGCTGCCCTGGTTCGTCTGCCTGCTGGCAGCAGCCGTGCTGGGCGGCCTGTGGGGCGCGATCCCCGGTTTCTTCAAGGCCTACTTCAACATCAACGAGGTCATTACCTCCATTATGTTCAACTGGATCGGCCTGTATCTGGTGAATGAGCTCATCTACCAGAACGGCACAGGCCCCATGTACGATGTGCGCAACACCCGTACTTTGAACCTGAGCAAGAACGCCGACTTTGCCCAGTCCCTGATCCCGGACTTTGGTCTGAACAAGCTGTTCCAGACCAACAGCACCACCATTGCCATCTTTCTGGCGGCAGCGGTGGCCGTGCTGATCTGGGTGGTGCTGAACAAGACTACTTTCGGCTACGAGCTCAAGGCCGTTGGCCTGAACAAGAACGCCGCCCGTTACGCCGGTATCAACGAGAAGAAGAACATCATCCTCTCCATGGCCATTGCAGGTGCGCTGGCGGGCTTCGGCGCAGGCCTGTTCTATCTGTCCAACGTGTCCCAGTGGAACCCGCTGAACTCCACCAGCCTGCCGGGCATGGGCTTCAACGGTATCTCGGTGGCACTGCTGGCAAGCTCCAACCCCATCGGTACCGTGTTCTCCGCGCTGTTCATCTCCCACATCTCGGTCGGCGGCTCCTTCCTGTCCACCAAATTTTACCCCACTGAGATCTCGGATCTGATCAGCGGCATCATCATCTATCTGTGCGCATTCTCCATGCTGTTCCGGGGCAAGATCCAGAGCCTGCTGTTCCGAAATGCCGAAAAGACCAATGTGAACGCAGAGCCTGCATCTGCCGCAGAAAAGACCAAAAAGGAGGGCAAGTAATATGCTGCTTCTGATCAAATATACCCTGCTGTACGGCATCGTGCTGATGCTGGTGGCACTGGGCGGTATGTTCAGCGAACATTCCGGCATCATCAACATTGCGCTGGAGGGCATCATGGTCATCGGCGGCGTGGCCGGTGTGCTTACCCTGACCATGCTGCCTGCAAGCCTGTCGCCCTTCCTTGTGGTGCTCATTTCCATTCTGGTGGCGGCACTGGCGGGCGTGGTTTACAGTCTGCTGCTGGCCTTTGCTTCTATCAACCTGAAGGCGGACCAGACCATCGGCGGCACGGCACTGAACCTGCTGGCTACCGCCATTGCGGTGGTCATCTCCAAGTACTTCAGCGAGAGCGGCAGCGCCAAGCTGAACTACTCCAACAAGCCCTTCCTGTTCAGCATCGGCGGGCTGGAACTCAGCGTGTTCGTGCCGTTGGGACTGATTTTGCTGGTGGTCAGCTACATCGTGCTGTACAAGACCCGCTTTGGCCTGCGTCTGCGTGCCTGCGGCGAGCATCCGCAGGCTGCGGACTCGGTGGGCATCAACGTCTACAAGATGCGTTACGCCGGTGTCATCCTTTCCGGTGCACTGGGCGCCGTCGGCGGTCTGGCCTATATTGTGCCCCCGGTGCAGACCTGGAACTTTGAAGTCGGCGTGGCCGGTGCAGGCTTTTTGGCGCTGGCAGTTATGATCTTTGGTCAGTGGAAGCCCTTCCACATCTTTGGCGCGGCAATGTTCTTTGCTGTGTTCAAGAGCCTTGCCAACATCGCAGACTCCACCTTCCTCGCACAGCTGCACTGGTCCAGCAACATCTATAATATGATGCCCTTCGTGGCCTCCATGGTCATTCTGGCCTTTACCTCCAAGAACAGCATGGCACCCAAGGCCGAGGGTATCCCCTACGACAAGGGCTCCCGTTAAGCGCATTCGCTAAAAATCCGCAAAATGAAGGCATCCGCAGCCGACAAGGTGCTGTGGATGCCTTTTTTTTACGGGGCATGGCACATTTTATCCATCTGTTTGCCGGTAGAAAATGGCATTTCCCGCTTGTAAAATACAACGAGATATGTTATCATTATAAAGTGAATGTGTATCTATAGGAACCCGGTGTACATTTCTTGCACTGCGGAAAACAAGAAAGGTGAGTTTTTCTGTTATGGACGAAAAAACAACTATGGGACAGTCGCTCCGCAGCATGGAGGACGAAGAGACCATTGATCTGATGGAACTGGCACGCCTGCTGTGGGCGCATATTGTGCAGATCGTGGCAGCAGCTGTTGCAGCAGCGCTGATCTGCCTGCTGGTGTGTATGTTTGCGCTTACACCCAAGTATCAGGCCTCCATCAACATGATCGTGAATACCCGGCAGGACACGACCACTACCTTCACCAGTGATAACTTCAACTCTGCCAAGAACCTGATCAGTACCTATGCGGTCATCATCAAGGGCAACACCGTGCTGAACGAGGTTATTGATGAACTGAATCTGGACATGACCTACGCCGAGCTGTACGACATGGTGGATGTTGCCGATGTGGACGCTACCCAGATCATGAAGGTCACGGTCACTGATACCGATGCAAAGCGTGCAGGCAAAATCGTCCAGACCATTGCGGACATCGTGCCTGACGTGCTGGTGGAAAAGGTAGAAGCCGGTTCCTGCAAGACGGTGAGCGATGTGGCCATCAACCCCAACAAGGTGTTCCCCCAGACCAAGAAGTACGTTGTGCTGGCCGGTCTGCTGGGTGCTGTTCTGGTGTGCGGCGTTCTGGTGCTGGCACACCTGCTGCACGATACTGTTGTGGACGACGAAGATGTTCAGAAGAAGCTCGGCCTGCCCGTGCTGGGCCTGATCCCGGAGGTGTAAGACGATGTGGAATCTGTTTGGTAAAAAGAAAAAAGAAGGTGAGCACCGCACCCTGCAGCTGATCACCGATAAGGAAATGCCCTTTGGCTATGTGGAGGCTTACAAGTCTCTGCGCACCAATCTGGACTTTATGGCAGGCTCCATGGACGTGCACACGCTGGTCATCACCAGTACCGTGCCGGAGGAATCCAAGAGCAACGTGGCGGTCAATCTGGCAATGACGCTGGCCGAAAGCGGCAAAAAGGTGGCTCTGGTGGACTGCGACCTGCGCAAGCCGGTGCTGCACCGCTGCCTGAAGGCTGGTCACAATGTAAAGGGCGTTTCCAACGTGCTGTCCAACCAGTGTACGCTGGACGAGGCTCTGCAGGAGCTGAAGGAAATGAACCTGACCTTCCTGCCTGCCGGCACCCCGCCGCCGAACCCCTCCGAGATGCTGAGCCAGCCGCAGATGCAGGCCATGGTGGATGCCCTGCGGGAAAAGTTCGATTTTGTCATCTTTGATGCCCCCCCGGTGTCCGTGGTCACCGATGCAGCCGTCATCGGCCGCTATGTGGATGGTGCAATGTTTGTAGTGCGCTCAGACTACGCCCCCGCCGATGCAGTGCGCAGTGCGGTGAAAAAGCTGCAGGATGCCGGTGTCAAGGTGCTGGGCAGCGTGCTGACCCGCTACGACATGAAGAAGGCACTCAAGGGCTCCAGCTACGCATACAGCTATGCTTACAACTACAACTATGCCTACGGCAAGCAGGATGCCACTGCCGGTAAATAATAAGGAAGCATTGTTATGACCGATCTGCATTGTCACATTCTGCCCGGCATGGATGACGGCGCAAAGGATACAGCAGTCTCTCTGGAGCTGCTGCGCAGGGAATATGAGGACGGTGTGCGCAACATCGCGTTCACCAGCCACTTCAACAGCGAACGCACCACGGTGGAAGCCTTTACGGCAAAGCGTCAGGCTGCCTTTGAACAGCTGACCGCCGCACTGGAAGGGCAGCCCATGCAGTTTGACTTCAAGCTGGGTGCGGAGGTGTTCTTCTCTCCCGGTTTGTGCGAACTGGACACCCGGGCGCTGTGCATGGGAGACACCGCCTATCTGCTGCTGGAGTTTCCCACCACCCACAAGCCGCATTTTATCCGGCAGACCCTGTACAATTTGCAGCAGCAGGGTATCGTGCCGCTGATCGCGCATATCGAGCGCTACCCCTATGTGCTGGAGGATCCCACCCTATTGTACGACTGGGTAGCCGCCGGTGCCTATGCGCAGATCAATGCCGGCGCCCTGCTGGAACCCAAGCTCTGCAAAAAGCTGTGCAAGTTCATCCAGTGGGGACTAGTTCATGTCATCTCCACCGATACCCATTCCCCGGACAAGCGCCCGCCACACATGGCACAGGGAGTGCAGCAGCTGGAAAAGCTGCTGGGTAAGGAAACCGCCGCTCGCATCGTGCGCAACGGCGATGAGCTGTTCCACGATCGGGAGCTGGACGCTGCGACCCTGCATCAGCCCAAAAAGTTTTTGGGCAGATGGGTCTGATCCTAAAGTAAGGAGAAAACTGCCCGGGCGGAGGAGTGTTCTGCCCGGGCAGCGGATTTTAGTATGAAGAAAAATAAGGTCCTGAAAATCGTAATGATCGTGCTGGGCGCGCTGCTGATTCTGCTGGCAGCAGCAGCCCTTGGGGTGCTGTTCTACCTCCGCGGTATGGCAGCCGGTATTCCTGAAACCCTGCCGGATGCTTCGGCAGATAGCACACAGGTCACTTTGACGGATGATGAACTGGATAAGTTGCTCAGCGGTGATATCACATTGGAGCAGCTGACCGGCGAAACTTCTGCGTCCAGCGGCGGGGAACAGGAGGCATCAACCAGTGCTCCGCAGGAGGGAGCGGATTCAGTGTTCGCTCCGGCAGGCTCCACTGCCTCCTCGGCGAGTTCTGCCTCCCGGACAGAGAGCAGCAGTACTGCTTCCTCCGGCAAACAGGAGAACACAACCAGTACATCCAGTTCCAGTACAGCAGCTGCCACAGAAAAACCGGCGTCCTCGTCCGGCAAACAGGAGGCCTCCTACGAGGCCGAGGTCAAGGCACTGCTGAAGCAGCTGTACAGCGTCAAGGCGCGCGCCGAGGCAGAGCTGAACAGCTGCATTGCCGGAGCAAAGGCAGAGTTCAAATCGCTGCCGGAGTCTCAGCAGACACAGGCGCGCAAGATCTCCATCGTGCTGGCAAGAAGCGGCAGACTGTATGCGATGCAGGCGTCCTACGACAGGGAAGTGGAGAACATCGTCAGCCAGATGCGCGCCATTCTGACCGCCAACGGCCAGAGCACCGCATTGGCAGATCAGGCGATGGCCTCCTATAAGGCACAGAAGAGCGCCATGTACTCCCGGCTGACCGCAAAACTGTACTCCTGACCCGCAAAACGACCCATGACCACCCGCAGCACATCTCCCGGGCACCGACCGTGCCGGAGAAGGGGCTGCGGGTGGCTTTGTTTTGCCTTTTTGCTGTAATATGGAGAAAAATGCCAAGGACATGGAGGGATGACTCTGCGGCAGAGACGCTGCCTTTTACGCCGACAGGGGAGGGTGGATTGTACGCGCCAACGAAACAATCCTCCAAAAGGCCGGAAAAGTAGCACTTTTACCTACGAATGTACAGGAAATTTGTATAAAGTATAAGATTTCACTCATGCTTTGCTATAATGAAGTGAATTCTTTTCATGTAAATTGACAAAAATCGTGGTTATCTTTATAATAGATAGAGTGTTTCTCGGGTATGGACGATGGTGTTTATGCGACCGCAAGATGCCATCGTTTTATTATTCGCTTTTCTGTCCGCGTGCCAAGGACAGACGTCCGTTATGTGTGAGGCTGGCGGACTGCGGGAAAGTATGGCTCGGCCTGAGAGCAAAAACAGTAATTCATTGATAGGATTGGAGTGGCATCAAACGATGGCAAAGTACATCATCAAGCGTGTCGCAATGGGTATCTTCAGTATCTTCATTGTGGCCACGGTTACCTTTTTTGTCATGAACCTGGTCCCCGGTGGCCCGTTCGTGGCAGAAAAGTCCATCAGTGCCGCTGCTCAGCAGGCTCTGGCCGAAAAGTATGGCCTTGATAAGCCGCTGAGTGTGCAGTACGTCAACTACATGAAGAGCCTTTTGCATGGCGATCTGGGTCTGAGCCTGCGTCAGCGCGGCCGTACCGTGAACCAGATCATTGCCAGCAAGCTGCCGGTGTCCTGCCGTCTGGCAGGCATTGCAGTGGTCGTGGCTCTGTGCGTGGGCATCCCGCTGGGCTGCATTTCCGCTTACAACCGCGGCAAGTGGCTGGATAACGTTATTATCGTGTTTGCTACCTGTGGCATCGCGATCCCCAGCTTTATCTCCAGCGTGCTGCTTCTGTACCAGTTTGGTATGAACATGAAGGTGCTGCCTACCGTTGGTCTGAACAGCGCAGCCGCCTATATCATGCCGGTCACCGCACTGGCCATCTATCCCTCGGCTTATATCACCCGTCTGATGCGCTCCAGCCTGCTGGACGTCATGGGTCAGGACTATATGCGCACTGCCCGCGCAAAGGGCGTGTCCCAGTTCATGATCCTGTTCAAGCACGCACTGCGCAACGCCATCCTGCCTGTCATCACCTACGTCGGCCCCATGCTGGCCGGCCTGATGACTGGTTCCTTCGTGGTGGAAAAGATCTTCTCCGTGCCCGGTCTGGGCCGCGACTTCGTGTCTGCCATCACCAACCGTGACTACACTATGATCATGGGCACCACCATCCTGCTGTCCAGCATGGTCATCATTGCAAACGTGGTCGTGGATATCCTTTATAAGATCATTGACCCGCGCATCAAGCTGCAGTAAGAGAAAGGAGCGATTTTCATGGAAAACATCAAAAAGAATCCGCTCAGCCTGCAGCTCAACGCGGAGGATTTTCTGCCCGCCAGCAATGAGGAAAAGCAGAGTCTGGTGGTCATGCGCGAAAGCGTCAACTTCTGGAAGGACGGTATCCGCCGCCTGAAGAAGAACAAGATCGCCATGGTCAGCTTTGTGTTCATCATTGCCATTGCCATCTTTGCCTACCTGCTGCCCGCCGTGTGGCCATACAGCTACTCAGAGCAGGTGAAGGGCAGCAACAATCTGGCACCGTTCGAGTACTCTGCCTCTGAGC